>CAMZKT010000113.1 GCA_947311435.1 uncultured Desulfocapsa sp. | reverse complement strand
TTCCCAGATTTTCTTTATGACGGCTTTTATGGAATAAGACCCTAACAACTATCACTCCCCAAAAGGTGTAGAATGGACATTATAATGGTTCTGGTGGCCTTTATTCTCGGCTTCCTGGCTAAACAGTTTGGTTTACCTCCGATGCTGGGATTCCTTGCCGCTGGTTTTGTGCTCAATATCTTGGGAATTCAAGGAGGTGAACAGCTTCAAGAAATTGCCAATGCTGGTGTCCTTCTTCTTTTATTCAGTATCGGCCTAAAGGTTCGGGTAAGAAGTCTGCTGAAACCTGAAATCCTGGCAGCTGCCTCCATACACATGATTGTGACGGTAGCTTTTCTCGGTACATTTATCTATCTTCTCTCCTATACTACCCTCTCTGTCTTTTCTGACATTGACTGGCGACTCTCTCTCCTGATTGCTTTTGCGCTGAGTTTTTCCAGTACTGTTTTTACGGTGAAGGTAATGGAAGAAAAAGGAGAGATGAGTTCCCGGCATGGACAACTGGCCATCGGAATTCTTATCGTTCAGGATTTTATTGCAGTTATTTTTCTGACTCTTTCCAGTGGCACAATGCCATCCCCCTGGGCAATAGGCCTGGTGTCCCTGCTTGCTCTCAGGCAGCCCATTCTTGCCCTGATGCACCGAAGCGGCCACGGTGAATTACTGGTTCTCCTGGGTCTGATACTGCCCATTGCAACAGCAAGTCTCTTTGAGCTTGTCGGCCTTAAGCCCGATCTTGGTGCACTGCTCATGGGAATGCTGCTGGCAGGGAATGCGAAGACGCGAGAATTGGCCAAAGTCATTCTCAGCTTTAAAGATTTCCTGCTGGTTGGTTTTTTTCTCACCATTGGCCTCACCAGCCTACCGACCCTTGCAACTTTGAGTGTTTCAGTTCTCCTTGTATTTGTGATTCCGTTTAAGGTTGCCTTTTTTTATCTTCTATTCACACGATTTAAACTTCGGGCAAGAACATCAAGCCTTGCCTCCCTCAGCCTTGCGACCTATTCCGAATTTGGATTAATTATCGGTGCATTGGCAGCATCCAAGGGATGGCTAAGCTATGACTGGTTGTGTATTTTCGCCCTCTCCGTATCCCTCACTTTTATACTGGCCTCGCCTTTAAACAAAGCGTCATATTCTATTTACAGCCGCTTGCATGAATTTCTCAGACGTTTTGAAAGCAAAGAACGATTGCCCGATGACGAGTTAGTTTCCATTGGGGACGTTGACGGCATGGTCTTCGGTATAGGCAGGGTTGGTGCTGCAGCTTATGAATCCCTGAACAAACGCTACGGGAAGAGAATACTTGGGATAGATTACGACAAAGAAAGGGTAGACTACCATATCGCAAAAGGATTTAATATTATTCAGGGCGATGCCATTGATTACGATTTCTGGGAACGCGTTCAACTTCAAAAAACAAACATTAAGCTTGTGATGTTGGCCATGCCGAGTTTTGAGGCCAATTTATACGCTGCCAAACGAATACAAGACAGGGATATTAATGCAACCATCGCGGCCATTGCAACCTTTGATGACCAGATTACATTACTGAAGGATGCCGGTGTTGATCTGGTTTTTAACGTCGGCAAGGAGGCAGGAAAAGGTTTTGCTGATCACATTTGTGAACAAATGGGACACCAAAGACTTGTCCGTATTTAAAAGTTTATCGCTACCAATCACAGAGATAAGCTACCTCGGGAATCATGGGGAAAGCACAGAATCACCCTGACCTGGATCAGCAATTCCGATAAACACTTCAACATCAAGACAAAGATCCCTCACCATTTTCCCGGGAACAGATGCTGCCCCGGCAAGTGCCAATGCCCGCATAATCAAAGCCGCATCATCCTGACCAAGAATTCCCCTGGGGAGAGCCTCGCCATAAAGCCAGACTCCCACCTCCTGAGGAGTCACGGCCACGATGCGATCCGCACGGTCTGAAGCCTTATACAGAAGAGCAGACAAGAGCAAATCCACTGCCACAGTTTCACACTTTTGCTCAATCAGCACGGTGGCGGCTTTATATTTTTCTTCCGCCAGGTGTTGCAAACCCGTGGCGACAGACATACTGTTTTTCTGAACTTCACCATCAAAAAGCACCTCTGTCCCGGCAAGCGGGGAGGCTTCACCAAGTCTTGCCAGTCCTGCAAGGGTTCGGATATCAATGATTGCCACCGGAAGTATTTCAGAGAGTTTTTCGGCAAACCGATCATCATCTTCCGTAATCTGCTCGAGAACAGTGAGCAGCCCGCCGTCCACACCAAGAATACGTTCAATACGCGAACCAAATTTTTCTTGTAATTCTTTTATACAGGCTGTGAGCTCCTTGTTTTGCACATCGTCCCTGAGGGGTATTGCATCATTACCCACCAGTTCAGATTTGTCGCCTGTTTGAGCAGAAAGCTCAGCTACAGCAGCATCAGTTTCCTTTTTCAGTCTCCCGCCGGGAAAATCATCTGCAAGCTCATCCACCAGTGTTTCAAGCAATTTTTTAGAGACCGCCACCACATCCTGGTCTCCGTCTTCAGCAACAACATTATCAAAAAGATCCTGCTTTGAATGAACCAGAGACAACACCTGCTCCTCATAGGATCCGGCTGCCACCATGGTGACAATCTGTACTGTTCTGGTCTGTCCAAGCCGGTGAATCCTGCCATTACGCTGTTCGAGCACCGCCGGATTCCAGGGCACATCAAGATTAACCAGTACCGAACCGGATTGCAGATTCAACCCAAGCCCTCCAGCATCGGTGGAAAGAAATACTTGGACACTGTCATCATTTTGAAAAGCATCCATCAGATCGCCACGTTTTGCAGTGGGGACACTACCATGAAGGGAAACATAACCGATACCCATTTTTTTCAATCTACGCTCCACCATTTGGGTCATCATCCTCCAACCGGAAAAAATAACAACCTTAAGGCCGGACTGTAGACACACCTCTTCCAGGACATTTTCCAGTTCATCAATTTTGGGTGAACCTTCCGTTTCCTTATCCACCAACCCTGCTGCATCACAGGCCATTCTTGCCTGTTGTAAAGCTGCCATCAGGCGATTTCGCTCAGTTGGAGTTAAAGGTCTCTTTTTGGCAATGGTTGCAAGTCGCCCTGCTGCACTCATGGCAGTATCGTGAAGTTCGATCTGTTTTTCTGTCATCAACACATCCACCTGCGTGGTGATTCTCTCTGGAAGCTGATCTTTTACAACTCTTCTGTCACGACGCAGCATCACAGGTTCCAGACGTTTGCGAAGCATGGAAAGATTCCGGTAACCAAGTACCTTGCCCCGTTTATCAGTAATATGAAACTCCATCATATAGCGCCAGAGCGGGCCAAGAATCCTCGGATCAACCACCTGCATAAGACTGTAGAGATCCTCAAGTCTGTTTTCCAGTGGAGTTCCGGTGAGTACAAAGGCGTAACGGGAGGAAATCTGCTTAACGGCGGAAGCAATCTTGGTGCGCCAGTTTTTAATACGTTGTGCCTCATCAAGAATAAGAAGATCCGGGGAGATGGCCTCATTAATGAGTGTCAGGTCACGGAAAAGAAGCTCGTAATTGAGGACAAAGAAACTGCAATCCCTCCGATATTGTACTCCGCGCTGATCCGGTGTGCCTTGAATTACCTGGGTCTCAAGATCTGTAAATTTAGAAATTTCCCGTGCCCATTGCTGCTTGAGAGATGCCGGACAGATAATCAGAGTTTTCTTAACCCCCTCGTGCTCCTTCAGCCATACTGCTGCACTGATGGCCTGTAAGGTTTTACCCAGCCCCATATCATCGGCCAGCAGTGCACGTCCAGTTCCAGCCAGAAAGGCCACACCTTCTGTCTGGTATGGATACAGTCTGGCTTTAATTCCAGGAATCCTGCGACTGCTCCGAATCTGTTCCACGATCTCTTGGGAACGTTGTTTCTGTCTCAGGCCAGTTGCAATCTGTCTTGCATGATAAACCGCATCCTCACCAACATAAATATCTCTTCTCCCATCAACCAGATCCATAAAATGGAAAAAATCGTCTGGAAGCCGGCCTGTAAAGACACCGGAAGATGAAAAATGACTCTTCAATAAACTCTGTTGCTCGTCTGTCATCCCTGATGAGCGGTGGAGCATGATCCGTGGGGCGTCATCCACATCCCAAGCCAGATATACATAGGGAAATGGAGCGGACTCCTCCTGAAATTTCTCAAATTCAGGATGTTTACTGATTTTATGAAGAACCGCCTCAATATGTTTGCATGTACCCAGCTGATTAGTAGCAAAATCGGGACAGGTACAGAAGTTCGCACGCCGTTTCAGACTGCGGATGGTCACCCGATATTTTCTGGAATAATGAGTTGCCCCTCCCAGAGACTCTGCCGACCAGTTACCGAACCAGCTGTTCTGTCCGCCCTGACTCCTCACCTCAACTTCGGATCGACCACGCTTCCTGCGATCCTTGATAGCATCATCACTTGCAGTAAGCAGTTTGTCCGTTTCTCCATACTGATCTGCATATTTACAGAGAACAGCAACAACATGACGACACACCCCGTTTGCCAGGACTTCTCCGCAGTCACACTCAAAAGAAAGCCTGCCCCCGGTAAATCGAATGCTGACATTTTCCAGATTCTCAGGATCCACTCCTTCGACCCGTCCCCAAAGCACATCCTCGTCCTGACCAATCTCCATCACCTTGTTTTCCCGATGATCTCCCAAACCATCTCCGATGATTTTTTTATCAGCGATACTTTGTAGCCGTTCCTGGTCGAAATAAAAATGCTTCCTGCTGCTTTCTTTCTCTGCCTGTGCCATTCTGAATCTCTCGTTACTTATAATGATGAATCACCCTCTTATTGCTACAAAACAGGATAATAGTAATATTTAAACTTTTCCACCATTTTTGAACGAAGTGCGTTCCCGTACAACAAAGCTGTGACATTAACATGGCCAAAGCCCATATTGACACAAGACGCAGATGCGTTTAAAAGTCAATACAATACACATCTTATTCAAAGGAGGGGGAGTGAAAACAAACCGCGTTGAGCCAGACACACAGCAGGAAGCAATCGCCCTTTTCGGTTCAACCGCTCTTTCTGCATTTGAAAAGGGGGCAGTGCAAAGCCTCCTTGAAAACCGTAACCCCCATCTTGGTGCTCTGTTGAAAGCCGAACGGGTTCTTTCCTACCTGACTATCCTCTACCGCATGCTTCTTTTTAAGCGTGATTACGAACTCGAACCCTTATACGAAGACATCTTCAGAGCAGTTGAAATGGCTCAATCGGTGAATGGAGAGCCGTATGATCAAGACAGGTTCCGTGGCGACATGGCACAGCTTGCAGAATGGGATTTGCTTGTTTTTCGCATCGAGAAACAACGTTTACGTGGATACCGCGACAACCGTAAAAGGAAATTTCGCTATCGTTTAACCGACGAAACCGTCCATTTTCTAGAATGGCTCGAACAGCGCCTAATGGACGACATCCACAGCAGCGGCAATGATACCAGAGATCTTTTGGGAGAAATGCGTGGCAGCCTGGGTGAACTTCTTCGCCTCCTCCATCATTTTAAAATACAAGAAAGTGACACAGGAGATCAAAGAGATCTCTCTCGCCGTATCCTTTTTCAACTCTTCAAAGCCGGTGACTTAACCCATGAGATCAATACCGGACTGGCTGACTTTAATGGTCGGCTTCTCTTTTTCCTGGTGAAACGCTACGAAATCAACGAAGTCCGACGACTGGTAAAGGAAGTGGAAAGTTATGTGGATACCTTTCTCAAGCAGGCATCAGGGCTACGTCTTGAAATACTTCCTCTGCTGGAACGTCTACAGAACAAAAAACTATCTAAAAAACTGCTCCTGTGCCATGAAGTGATGGAAAAAGAACGCCTGCGAACCCCAAATTTACTACAAACTCGGCGCAATACACAGGTTCAGATCATTCCTGAAAGACTGCTGAGTTTCTTCACAGAACAGGGAGGTCTCGACCGGTTACTGCACCGCATAAACAGATCTTCCCTGCAGGTCTGGCAGAAACTTCGCAGTCATCTACGGGAACTCGAACGTAAGAACAACAAACTCCAGGATATCGACTCACGTATTCGGGAAATTGCCTCCCTTGACGATTCCAGATCATTCCACACCTTTTTCAATTCACTGCTGGCCCAACCACTCTGCCGTTTTGATCAACACTTCTGGGACAGAGACGAAAAAGCAGAACCACCAAAACCGAAGAAACGAATTACAAAAATATCCAGTTTTCCCAAACAGTTTCTTCGCAACAAACAGCAAAGTGACACTCCTGTCCAATCCATGGAAGAGGCACGACTCACTCTTTTACGAAATTGGTTACAGGAAAAACTGTGCAATGCCAACGAGCCAACGTGTCTTTTATCCAATGGCCGTTTTGATTGTTTTAGTGATTATCAGGAAATTATTAATCTTGCCAGGGCAGGAATTCTGACCAGCGGTAAACGCTTACAACGTATCAATTACTCCCTCGCTGCAAAAGAAAAGGAAATCGAACTTGCAAAACTCCTGCAGCGCAGTGGCGACAGGGTACAGGCGGTATTAAATATGCTTCTGGAAAGCCCCTATTTCTATGCGACCAATGACCAGGACACCTTTCTTTTTCTTCGCCGTCACCGCAGGGAATTTACAGATTTTTTCAAACTCTTCCATGGCTGGAATCTGATCATCGACACCAAATGCGCCCGTGTTTACAAGACCGACTGGTATAACCATGCCATCACCCCGGCGAATCGTTCACTTTTTCAGTTCAGCAAAAGAGATGAGTGCCTGGCTTTTATGATGCTTCTCGAGTTTTTTGAAAAGCAGCTGGAAGAAAACGGCATGACCATCGAAGACAGAGAGAATCTTCGTTTCCATTTCGGCGATCTTTTGGAATACAGCCACTCTCGTTTCCA
>CAMZKT010000112.1 GCA_947311435.1 uncultured Desulfocapsa sp. | reverse complement strand
GGTCGTGTGCGACTCGAACGCACGACTCTCTGCTTAAAAGGCAGATACTCTACCGACTGAGTTAACGACCCTTGAAGCAAGCTTATATACAATTTAGTTATTCGTGTGTCAATAAAAAAGTATATAAAAAAAAATCATAAAGTATAAAATTCTGTCAAGGTAACTGGCGCAACAAGATACTCTGTTTTCTAAAAAAAGACAAGAAAAATTATGTACCATGATTCTTGAATAGAGTATGATCCTGTGGGCTGGTTATTGCCTGAATCCTGCACTTCAGAAAAAGGAAAAAAATGATTCATACTTTGTTTCATGTTTTAAGTGGTGTTGGTTGAAATAGTAATTCATTATTTGAGTAGAGGTTCAATTTTTCATTTTCGTTGCCCCTGCTGAAGTGACTATTTCACCGAGTCTGCAACGTTAGCAAGGAATTGAAGTCTGCGAATTTGTTAGTTCCATTGAAGATCGCATTTCTGGTAGACTGGACAATCACAGGATTTAGGTACTATTTTAATCCAATGGAGATATGTATGGGATTTATTAAAGGAACAGCAAGTTTTGTCCGTTTTAGTGTTGATGGAGATCTGCCAGATGAGGATATCTGGGATTTTATTGCCGATAGAGTGAATACTTTTGCCTTTAAAGATATTGACGAAACCTACGACGAAGACTCTCTCGGCTGGGTTTCTGTATTGAATATGTTCGATACAGATTTTGAGTATGCATCCTATGCAGCTGGGAATTATGTTACTCTGTCCATGCGTCTTGACGAACGAAAAGTCTCTTCAGTCGTAGTAAAAAAGTTTGTCCAGAAGGAAGAGGAGCGAATAAAAAAAGAAAAGCAGATACCGAAGATATCGAGAAGTATGCGAGTGGAAATAAAGGAGCGCATTCAGACGGAATTGATGCGTAAGGCCTTGCCAGTACCTTCAGTGTTCGACTTATGTTGGAATCTCGAAAATTCGACTCTTATCTTTTTTTCAACAAACAAAAAAGCTCAGGCTCTCCTGGAAGATCTGTTCAAAGAAAGTTTTGGACTCACCCTGATGCAGCAGATTCCCTACGTATGTGGCGAGCACCTGCTGGATGAGGATGACCTGGAGCGTTTGGCTCGAATTACACCGGAATATTATGTCTAGAGACGTGCAGGGAGAGATTTAAAAGTGGATTTAGTAGACCTTATAGAAGAAAAGCGGTTCATAGGACAGGAGTTTCTCACCTGGCTCTGGTGGAAAAGTGAGGAGCGGGGTGGAGTGGTATCAATACCTGGAGAGGGTGATGTTGTCGTGGTGTTTGAAAAACACATGCTTCTCGAATATGGTGAAGGGGAAAACAATGAAAGCCTTATTTGCAGAGGGTTACAGACCGAGTTACAAGAGGCTCGTACGGGGCTTGTTATGGGAAAGAAATTGGAACAGGCACGAATTCAGCTAACTCATCAAGACTACGAATGGAATTTTACCCTGGCAGCAGCACTCATGGAATTTCGGAATGTGAAGCTTCCCAAAACCGGGGGAGAGTCAGGGAATGACGACAATCCCGAGGAACGTGAAGGTATGATCCTTGAGCGTATCTTTCTTTTTGAGGAGTTAACACGCCTGGTTCTTGATCTGTTTCGAGTATTTTTGAAAGTTCGAATAAGTGATAGTTGGCGTGACGAACTCTTGAAGATTCGTGAGTGGGTAAATAAAGCTGAAAAAGCCTAATCCCTCAATCCTGGACTCAGAAAATGAACAAAAGATTCATATTTCATTTCGATGTTTTATGGAAACTGTTCAGCAGCACTTCATCTGTGTCCGATCAGGCTTACTCACAGAGGACTATCTAGTTCTCAAGCCTGCTTGGACACATATAAAGCACTGCTGAACAGTTACAGTTCGGTGGTTTTGCTCATTTGGCAGTCCCACCTGAATGGCTACGTTTTATGCAGTATTCGTCGAAGGAGTTTATTCACTATTTGAGTGAGCATACTTTTTTCATTTTCTTTGCCCTGCGGGAGTGACAATTTCACAGAATCCACTTTCTTAGCAATGACTTGAGTCATGCGAACAGGTCAACGTCATTGAACCACGCATGTCCGCTAAACTTGTTAATTGCTGGATTTAGCTAATCAATACAAAGATGGGTGAATTATGGAGTTTGAAACGGTAATCGGGCTGGAAATTCATGCCCAACTGAAAACAAAATCAAAAATTTTTTGTGGCTGTTCCACAGCCTTTGGAGCCCCCCCGAACACACATACCTGCCCGATTTGTCTTGGGATGCCAGGAGTTTTACCGGTATTAAATAAAAAAGTTGTAGAGTATGCCATAAAAATGGGACTTGCGACGGATTCAACTATTAATACCTTTAACCAGTTTGCACGGAAAAATTATTTTTATCCGGATCTTCCCAAGGGCTACCAGACCTCACAGTTTGATCTCCCCATTGTTGAGTTTGGACAGGTAGAGATAGAAGTTGACGGAAAACAGAAAGTGATTGGTATCACCCGTATGCATATGGAGGAGGATGCCGGTAAGCTTGTTCATGATGATCGTGAGCCATTGTCCTATGTGGATTTAAACCGAACTGGTACTCCATTACTTGAAATCGTGTCGGAACCAGATATGCGTTCTCCGGAAGAAGCATATGCGTATCTGCGTAAATTACATGCAATTCTTCGTTATCTTGATATTTGTGACGGGAACATGCAGGAGGGAAGTTTTCGTTGCGATGCCAATATATCTCTTAGACCGCTTGGGCAGAAAGAGCTGGGAACACGGACAGAATTAAAGAACATGAATTCTTTTAAAAATGTTCAGGCAGCACTTGAATATGAAGTACGTAGACAGCGTGACCTGCTTCTTGATGGAGAAGAAATCGTACAGGAAACACTTCTCTGGGATCCTGATCGAAATAGAACAGAGTCCATGCGCAGCAAGGAAGAGGCTCATGATTACCGCTATTTCCCATGTCCTGATCTTATTCCCATAGTGATTGAAAAAAGTTGGATAGAGGAGATAAGACAATCGCTCCCTGAGCTTCCTGATGCCAGAAAGGAGCGTTTTAAATCTGAATATGAATTACCGGAATATGACGCCGTCATTTTAACAGCATCGAGAGACCTGGCTACCTATTTTGAAAAAACAGTAAAGGCCGGAGCCAAGGCCAAGAAAGCGTCTAACTGGATAATGACGGAGCTTTTGCGGGAATTAAAAGGTGCCGAGGTTTCAACCTGTAAGGTCTCATCGAAACAACTGGGCAGCTTGCTTGTGATGGTTGAAGATGGAACTATTTCAGGGAAAATCGCGAAGATCGTATTTCTTGAGATGATGAAGACGGGGAAAGATCCTGCCATGCTTGTTGAGGAAAAAAACCTTGTTCAGGTCTCCGACCAAGGTGAATTACTGGTACTGGTGCAGGATATAATCGCCGCAAATCCCAGTCAGGTTGAGGATTACAAGGCAGGAAAAACAAAGCTTATGGGCTATTTTGTAGGACAGCTCATGCAGAAGACAAAGGGCAAGGCCAATCCTAAAGTAGCCAATGAATTATTCAGTAAGGAGCTTGCAGGATAATGATGAACCGGATAAATGGATAAAAAAGAATGGCAGGAGAAAGGGGCAGGGCATCGGCAGAGGCTTCGTGATCGTTTTCTCGAACGAGGGCTTGCGGGATTCAGTGATTCTGAAATTCTTGAGTTGCTTCTTTCTTTTGGTACTCCCAGAGCAGATTGTAAAGGGCCGGCAAGAGAGGCTCTTAAACATTTTGGTTCTCTTGCGGCAGTGCTAGAGGAACCCGTTCCGGGCCTGCAGAAAATTAAAGGAATTGGTCCCAAAAATGGCTTTGCCATTCACTTTATTCAGGCTGTAGCCAGGCGTTATCTTAAAGATCGACTCCAGGGAAAGCGCTATCTGCACTCTTCAACGGAGGTTCGTGACTACCTGCTCCATGCCTTGCGTGGTTTGAAAAAAGAAGTACTCACCATTATCTATCTTGATTCCTCCCATGCAATTATAGATACTGAAACCGTAGCCGAAGGGACGATAAATGTAAATACGGTGTATCCACGAGAGCTCATCAAAAAAGCGTTGCAACACAATGCTGCTGCCATGATTATTGCCCATAATCACCCTTCTGGTTCTCTTTCTCCATCAAGTCAGGATATACAACTTACAAGGACCTTGTCGCTGCTGGGGAGCATGATGCAGATTCAACTGCTCGATCACATAATTATTGGCGATGGCAGTTTTTCTTTTGCCGACAATGGATTAATGACAGAGATATCTGCGCAGTGTCGAGAGACCATGGAAGCCCTTCATCGTAACACATGATATCGTCGCTATACATTCACATTCCTTTTTGCATCTCCAGGTGTAACTACTGCTCATTTAACACATATACAGGGCTTGAGGCCCTTCAGGAGCGATACGTTAAGGCCGTATGCGCAGAGTTGCGTCAGGAAGTATACAGGGGAGGGGAGGGACGCTTGAGAAGCGTTTTTCTTGGAGGAGGAACTCCCACATTACTCTCCACCAGCAATCTTCAGCGCCTTCTTTCCCATTGTCTTGGTAGGTTTACGGTTTCACCGAGCGTAGAAATCTCCATTGAAGCCAATCCCGGAACGGTCGATCCGGAAAAGCTCACACATCTGCATGATAGTGGGGTGAATCGTATATCATTTGGGGTGCAGTCATTCAATGATTTGGAGTTAAGAAGAATTTCCCGTATTCACTCTGCCTCGGATGCGATGGCTGCGGTGAATATTGCACAGGAAGTCGGGTTCAACAATATAAGTATTGACTTAATGTATGGACTCCCGGGGCAATCGGCAAAAAGTTGGCAGAAAAGTCTTGAAACTGCCTTGTCCATAGGTGTTCATCATCTTTCGCTTTATCAGTTAACAGTGGAGGAAGGGACACCACTGGAAGTTTTGCTGCAAAAGGAATCATTGGACCTTCCTGATGAAGATGAAATAGAGCTCATGGATCAAATAACTGTGGAAAGCACTGCCAGATCAGGTTTTATTCAGTATGAAATCTCAAATTATGCACAACCGGGCCACCAGTCCAGGCATAATATTAATTACTGGAAAAATAACGAATATTTTGGTTTCGGGGCAGGGGCTGTATCCTATATCAAAAATACTCGAAGGCGTAACATTGCAGACCCGGAACACTATTGTAGAATGCTGGAAGCAGGAATCTCAGTGCAGGAAGAAGAAGAAACGCTTGAATCCCAGGCATCTTTTCGGGAGACAGTCATTATGGGCTTGCGTATGAATAGCGGTGTATCCGTAAGAATGATGGAGAAGCGTTATGGGATTTCTCCGTACAGTTATTACGGACAGACCCTTCAGAGGCTTATTAGCACCGGGATGTTGGAAAAAAGTTCTGCTTTCCTTCGTTTGACCAGCAAAGGAAGAATGTTTGCCAACAGAATCATGGCGGATCTGGTTTGAAGTGTATGTAACTGTTTTGGCAACGTAGATTAATGGCTGAAATAATCTCTTAACAGAGAGAGAAGCTTGCTGGCTTTTCGGTACTGAAGCTTGTGCATAATGTTGCTGCGATGAACACGCACCGTTCGTGGACTGATACAGAGTGTTTCTCCAATTTCATCCGGGGTCATACACTGTGACAGGAGTTTAGCCACTTCGTATTCGCGTTTGGAAAGTTTAGAGAGAATTCCTTGCCCGCCATTTCCTGATAACAGTTGAGATGTTACACTTGAAGGCACCTGTTTACTTAGAAATATCCTGCCCTGTTGCACCTCATATACTGCATGTATCAATTCTTTCATATCATCGATTTTTAAGACATAACCTTGGGCTCCCTCTTTGAATGCACGAAAAATGGGTTCATGCTTCTGGTGTATGGAATAGACAATAATCGAAGTTTTTTCTGATTGAGCTTTAATAGTATGGATGAAGTCGGATGCACAACTTTCGGTCATAGAGCTATCAATTATTGCCACATCCGGTTTGCTGTTACAGATTTCCGGCAGGGCGGATGTTGCTGTTTCAGATTCACCGACCACAACCATGTTCGGTTGTTGCTTGAGTGCAGCAGTTATTCCATGGCGGACAACAGGATGTTTATCAATGATGATAACAGAAATCTTTTTCATCGTTCTTTTCTCCACAGTAGTTTTTTTGTATACCAGCATTCCATTGCCTAAAACAACTAGGTATTTGGACTATAGTCAAGTAAGCCTTTGGTAAGCATAGGTTAACTGCCTACGTAGTGTAATTTTCCTCATTCACCGCTCTCCCGCACCCTATCCACAAAACCTGCAACATAATCGTTGAAAAAAAACTACACATTATCTGCACAGCACTACATATCTGGTGGTGTTGCATCGTTGTGCCACATATGTGGTGTTTTGTGCTGATACCCTTCGAACCATAACTTTTAGACGTTATATCAAGATGTTATGATGTGTTTGTTCCTTGGTTTGGTTTTGTGCTAGGGATGGCATACATAGTGCAGTGCAAAAGGCAGAAAAACTATAAAAGAACGTAAACCCAAAATCTTAAGGAGGACATCATGACCACAAAGACAAATACTCAAACTACAATCAGGACTAAAGTAGAAGCAGGTTACGAAACTTCAAAATTTGCACTCGGAGCGGGAATGGTGATGGCAGCTCTCTTGGGTGTTTGGGGTGTCGCATGCTTGGTAAGTGCCCTTGTGAGTGTCGGGCCCATGAACGTCGTGAAGGGTTTTTTTACGGCATTGATTGGTTAGGTGTAACTGCTTACAGGGGGGATTGGCTGCAGGTTTTTGCAGGCAGGATGGTGTCGTGTATTAGTCATACACAATCCAATGTGACCACGAAAAAATGTGGTGCCCTGTGAGTGTTGCGGTGAATCGTTAGACAAACAAATACAAACAATACAGTTTAATAAAACACTCACCGAGTAAGATCGGGACAGGAGGGGATCATGGCGGCAAATATTTCAAAAATTACAACGGGAGTTATGTTGGCTGCGGGGACATTAGCGTGTGTTTGGGTAGGAGCAGCACTTACCAGCGCTCTTTCAGCAGTAGGGTGGTCAGTGAGTACTTTGGCAGGGCAATATATGACAGCGATCGGAATGGTTAAACCCCTTCATACGATGGTTGATTATTACACACACATAAAAGGGATTGAATATTTGCTTTGCGTGGCCTTCTTCGTTGCCTTTCCTGTGTTCTTTAAATATGTGAATAAGAATCCAGCAAGAAAGGCTGAAAAACCAGTGAAAAAGTAAGAACAATACTAACCAAGTATTGTTACCGGGCCTTCTATTCGATGAATAGAAGGCCTTTTTGTTTCTCTGATACTTCGCTTCTCCATCAGACAGGTACAGATCAGTGGCTTTCTTTTTTTATGTCACGATGAAACCGGGTAATGCCCTCAAAGTCAAAACTGAGGAGTTTTGCAAGAGCCTCGGTGACGGCCACCGATCGGTGGTGACCACCTGTACATCCTATGGCAATACGCAATTCATCTTTATTGGTCTGTTTGAACTGATCTATAAGGAATCTGATGGTACTTCCCAAGTGCTGGATGCAGCCCTGCCCACTCTTATTATCCAATACATAACTGGAGATAGACCCTTCCAAGCCGGTGAAGGATCTGAGCTTCTCGTCATGAAAGGGATTGTTTAAAAAACGTACATCAATAAGAAGATTTACATCCTGGGGGGGGCCATACTTATAACCAAAAGAGAATATTGTGATCGGAAGGTCAGTCTTTGTACTGCTGTTCATGGTATGACTCCAGGTTCATGGACTGTTGGCGAAACTCACGCTACTAGTACTTATTATTGTAACCTAAATCCTGTAATTGACAAGTTCGGAGATACGAGGTTCAATGGTACTGACGTATTCGCATCCTTCAATGTATTGATATAATGAAGAAGATTAGGTGAAACTGTCAATCTTGCAGCGAAAAGATGTTTAGAAGTCAAGAGAACGCAGTGGGATGTTTATCCTTCAGCACTTGGCCAGTAATTTCTGGAGATAGTGTGCAACCTCGCTGGAACCATTGAGAGCCTTTTTCGCTTTTTGTCGAGGGGGTAAGCAGAGGTTCTTCAGGTTTTTAATCCAGCTCCCTGAGAGAAATTCTTCCTGCCCCAGAGTCTGTCCTTTGAGTTTTGTTCTGCTGTATATCTCAAGGATTTTGGATTCGGCAAAGTGTGTTCTCCCAACTGTGACAACGGAAACAGCAGCCTGGCTACATTCTGCAAGTGTTGAATAGCCACTCTTGCATATCACCAGCTCAGCACTGTTTATCAGGTCAGGGTGGTAAAAGTCCGACTCTCTTTCCAGGAGCAACACATTATCCTTTAAGCGGTGGGTAGTCTTCTGGCCGGTAAGGATAAAGAATGCTTCTGTAGAGTTTATTAACTGCTCAATAAAAGGAAGTTCGACGTCTGTTCCGCCCATGCTGATGAGGACAAGGGGTTTGTTTTCACATCGAAGTTGTTTCCGGACTTTTATACGCCCCGTATGGATGCGACGAGAAATGGGGCTGCATTCAAAGTCTCCGCGCACTGTACCACAGGAAGGTTGGCAGCGGATGTGGGTGCCTACACGTCTGTACTGCGCTCCAAGGTATTCGATGGCAAAGGAAAGCCCTGGGTTGTCATGAAGATAGGCTCTGTAAATCCAGTCCCAGGTGAAGTTCTCAATGAGCACAGATGGAATCCCTGCGATCTGTGCCACAGCAATACCCAGTGCGGAAATATCACAGAGTACCAGTTTGCAGCCTTGGATTTTATGTGCAAGTCCATCGAGAAATACTGGATCAAAGGGAAGAAAGTCTTGTAATACCTTGATAGTCGCTGGAATATCTTCACGGAGCCCATCTTTTTGGATAAGACCGATGTCGCAGAGAAGATGGTGGTAGCTGAAGTGTTGAAGAGTTTCCGAAAAAAGTGATCTGGGGACAGTGGTGAAGATGTGTGGATGAAGATTTGGTATTGTTCTCTGCAAGGCCTCGAGAACTGCCGTCATACGGGTTGCATGGCCAAAGCCGTGAGATGTTATGAAGCAGGCAAGCTCAATCATGTTCCATGCTGATGGGGCTTATGTCCATAAGGGTGGACATGCTCATGGCTGTGAAGTTCTTTTTCTTCGCAGGGGAGAAGTTGGCCATTGTGCATGGTAAAGAGCCTGGTACAGGTGGATGCAAGAAAATCCAGGTCATGGGAGATGATGATATGGGGGAGCTCCTGCTCACGAAGTATCGTAATTAATCTGTCTCTGGTTGTTGGATCCAGGTTATTGCTCGGTTCATCCAAAAGCAGCATTTTCGGCGTCATGGAGAGAATTGTGGCCAGCGCCACTAGTTTTTTTTCACCGCCGGATAATCTGTGGGTTATACGCTCTTCAAAGCCTTTCAAGCCAAGTTTTTCAAGAGTGAGAATGGAAATTTCTCTTGCTTCCCGTGGTGTTGCACCATGATTTAAAGGTCCAAAGGCCACATCCTCAAGTACCGTCGGAGAGAAGAGCTGATCGTTCGAATCCTGAAATAAAAAACCAAGAGTGCACCGCAAGCGAAAAAAATCCTTGTCTGTTTCTAATGTGTTACCATGGAGAAGTATCTTTCCATCATCTGCCTGTAGAAGCCCCATGATAATTTGGAACAGGGTTGTTTTCCCACTGCCATTTGGCCCTATAACCCCAATTTGCTCATTGTCGGTTTTGAAATTAACGTTTTGCAGAAGAGGGGAGTTCTGTCCTGGATAGGAGTAGCTTATTTCACGGAGTTCAAGGAGTGGAGCATTATTTGTCATGGTGAGTATTGGCTAATAGAAATAAAAGAAAGAGTAGCCAGAAGAAGGCTGAGAAAGAGCATGGTAAGGAGAAAATAATAATCAACTCTTGTTGATTTCTGTTGATTTAACGGGATCAGTTTTCCTTGGAAACCGCGTAGAACCATGGCCTGCTGGACCCGCTCTGCACGGTTCCAGCTTTTTACCAGGGTCATGCCGAACAAATGACTGTAGGTCCGATAGGTGTGCAGAGAATTTTTGGGAGTGAAACCTCTCAGCAGAGCTGCCCTCTGCAATCGTTGGTATTCCTGTTGTATCACAAAGAGTTGCCGGTATGAGAAAAGGAGAAGAAAGCTGAGTTTTTGTGGAACTCCAAGTTGCGTCATGCCATGTCCAAGGGCTGCGGTGCTAGAGGTGGCAATAAGAGCAATAAAACAAAAGAGAATTCCATTACTTTTCAAACTGATAAGCATGGCCAAACGGATGCCATCAAGGCTTGGGTTCAGGAAGAGAAAATGTATGGTCTCTCCACCGTAGGTAAGCGGAAGAGTAATCCAGAGAAACAGCGTGAAAATATTTACATGGAAGATTCGTTTAAAGAGCAATCCTGGATCAGGTTTTGAGAGGAGAAGGAGGACTGCGGTAATTATACAACCAACCCCGGCAACAAGCATTGAAGAGCTTACAGCAAGAACCAGGCTGATTGCTGTCGCACTAAGGAGTTTTACTTTGGGATCACGCTTGTGAAACGGGGTGCTTCCAATGGAGAAAGGCTCCTCAAGCATCTTTTCTTCTATCCTTACCGGCTAAGCTTGTGTTTATTAGTGGAGGTCTTTTCCTGTGGAGCTCATGGACAGGTTGGCATTTCGCACACCGCGCAGGGCCGACAAATTGTTGGCAAGTTGTCGGACATCACCAGCCTTTCCTCGGACAATAATTACTTCGAGGCAGTTGTTATGATCCATATGGACGTGGGTTGTGGAGATAATCTGGCTGTGGAAGTCATGTTGCAGCTCTGTCACCTTTTCCTGTAATTTATGCTGGTGGTGATCGTAAACTAGTGAGATAACACCCATCACATCGTTGTCTGCCTGCCATTGTTTTTCAACAGTACGACTACGAATGAGATCACGGAGTGCTTCCGATCGGTTTTGATAGTTACGATCCTTGATATAACTGTCAAAATCATCAAGAAGATCCTCTTCCATGGACACGGTAAATCGCCTTAGCATGTTTAACACCTTTACTTTTTTTGTGTTAAGATAACACCTGTCTGTGAAAAGGTCAACAAAGGCTTCACGGAGTACTCGTGTTGTAACTGCAAACAGTTACAGGTGAAGATGTTTTCAAATGTACCTTGTTTATCCCGTGAGCAACCTATTATCAATAATAGAACAGAGAGATAGCATGGAATATTCAATACAGCCCATCGGACCCATTACATCATGTTTTCGGGAAAAGTTTGGAATACCGAGGCAGCCGGGTCTTGTGAAGAGTGCTCAGGGGGCGGTGGAACTTTTTCCGCCCTGTGATCGTGAGGAAATGTTTACAGGCCTGGAATCTTTTTCCCATATTTGGTTGCAGTTTCTGTTTCATGAAGCTGTGGCCGATGGTTGGCGTCCCAAGGTTCGGCCGCCATGGCTGGGGGGAAAAAAACGGGTTGGACTTTTTGCAAGCAGATCCCCCCATCGCCCTAATTTTCTAGGTCTTTCAGTGGTTCGTAACAAAGGTTTACGAAAAACCAAGGGGAGACTTTACCTGGATATAAGTGAGCTTGATCTTCTCGACGGAACACCCGTAGTAGATATTAAACCCTATATTCCCTACAGCGACCGGCTTGACACTGCGACCAGTGGCTTTGTACAGTTTGCGGAAGAACAGGTTGATGTTGTTTTTACAGCCGATGCTGCCTTTGCTTGTCAATGCTATCAACAGTCGTATGGGCGTGATTTGGAAAAATTGATAACAGAAGTTCTGGGGCAGGATCCGAGGCCTGCAAGTCAACGCTGTAAACAGAGGGAGTACGGAATGTTGCTTTGGGAGATGAATATACGTTGGTTAGCTGAGAATAGACACTTTACGGTTTTCTCGGTCAAGAAAAAGGGGAGGGAAAACATATAACCGACAGAACATTTTCATAATACTTCCTTTAGTGGATCCAGCTTTTGGCGCAATTCACTGATCCACTGGTCGTAGGGCTGTTCCTCGTTATTTTTTGCTGAAATCTCTATGGATTTTGCTATGTCTGAGAGTTGGTTGAGCCCCAGGTTCAACAGGCTTCCCTTGATGCTATGGGCACACTCTGCGAGTGCTTTTTTATCCTTGGCAGTATATGACTGGTCTAGCGTGTCCAGTGCTTCAAAGAGACTCTTTGCCGAAGTGGCAATCAGCGTGTCAATTTGGCTGGGTTTAAATGAATACATCTCTTTAAGGTACTGATAAATTACAGGAAGTGAGGCTTGCTTGTCCAGTATCATTTCTGCTTTTTTGTTGGTGGAAGGGGCGTCGTTGCCATTTCGTTCTTCAGACTTGGAGCGACCTGCCAAATTATGTAATACACGAACGACATCTTTTTTCCTGATCGGCTTGGCAAGATAATCATCCATCCCTGCTTGAAGATATCTCTGCTTATCCGATTGAAAAACATTGGCCGTTAACGCAATAATTGGCGTGTGAGTGTTTTGTATCTTGTCACAGAGTTTTTTGGAAATGGTAGGATCGCATTGATCAGCCAGGGGGAGAGTATTCTGTTCACAGTCACGAATGATCGAAGTGGCACTTACTCCATCTATTCCAGGCATTTGGATATCCATAAAAATACAATCGAACCGTGAAACGATAAGTTTTTTAAGAGCTTCCAATCCATTGATAGCCGTTTCTACCCGGTGCCCATCTTTGGCAAGGAACATCATAGCCACATCACGATTGACCGTGTTGTCGTCAACAACCAGTATGCTAAGTGGTTGTATTTTAATCGTGTCCTCGGCCGGCTCCTCAATCTCACGTTTTGCTACTGATAACAAGTTGAGTTGACCAATGCCACAAAGAACATGAAAGGAAAATGTGCTTCCTTCTCCTTCAACGCTTTCGACCCATATTTCCCCACCCATCAAAAAACATAATTTCTTGCAGAGTGCCAGGCCAAGGCCGGTACCGCCAAACTCTCTGGTTGTGGATGTGTCCGCCTGAGAAAAAGAATCGAAAATAATTTCTTGCTGTTCTTTTGATAAACCTATTCCAGTGTCTTGCACACAGCAGCTCAGAAGTACATATCCATCTCCCCCGGATTTACACGTGAAAGACATTGAAACTGATCCTTCCTTGGTGAATTTAATAGCATTACTTAATAGATTTGTGCAAACTTGAGTAAGTCGAACTTCATCACCAAGTATGATTTCAGGAACGGTCTCATCTGCGGTAATGCTCAACTGTAAGCCTTTGTTTTTAGCTTGACTATGGAACATTGTGTGAAGCTGTTTCAGTAAGATGTTTGGCATAAATGCCACTTTTTCTATTTCAACCTTATCGGCTTCAATTTTGGAAAGATCGAGGATGTCGTTTAATAGTGTTAATAGAAAATCAGCAGATTCTCTGGCTGTGTTCATGAATTGTTCTTTTTGCACTGGAGAAAGATTTTGATCCTGTAGTAATTCCAGAGAACCGATAATACCATTCAAAGGAGTCCGAATTTCATGGCTCATATTGGCCAGAAAAGCGCTTTTCATGTGGTTTGCATGCTCGGCCTGTCGTTTGGCAGCCAGAAGTTGTTCTTCCGTATTTTTCAGAGCAGAGATGTCACTAACTAAAACAAAGGAGCCTATTTTTTCTCCCTGCTCGTTCAATAAAGGAGTTGCGTTAAATAGACATGGAATAAAACCACCGTTTTCCTGTTGTATTTCAATTTCATATTCGGTGGACAAACAACTTTTCCCCATGTGAATCTGCTTATGGAGGATAGTTCTGTTGGGGATGTTAACAAAATCCATGATTGACCGACCGATGACAGTTTCCTGGGGGAGTTTGAGAATTGCAGCCATCCTGGGGTTGATCTCTTTTGTGATCATATCATTGTCAACTCGCCAGAATCCTTGCGAAGATGTTTGGATGATCTGTTCCAGCCTGTTGTGCATCATCTGTATTCTCCGGGTACGGGCATCTACAATCTCTTCAAGTTGCTCGGCAGCACGCCTCTTGTCGAGTTGCAGGTCGTGGAGTTGCGTGGACATGCTGTTTATAATTTTTGACAGGTGGCCGATTTCATCATCGGATACGACGGTTGCTTGAGTGCCATATTCCCCACGATGTATCTTTTCTGCTGTGATCAGCAATTCGCTGAGGGGAGCAGAGATTCTTCTTGAAAGGAAAAAAAAGAATAGACCGGTAAGACAGATTATTGAAATAGCGGCAATCAGAACCGAATAAATGAAGATCTCGAGCGATGGTTGAATAGAGGTCTGCAGGGCAATAACCAGTAACGTGAATACACTTACACAAACGAGAATGCTTAATATATTGATAAGAAAAAGTTTTCTGAAAAATGGACGGAGCAACTGCCGAGGCTGCTGCTCCTTATTCCTGAGGATGTTTATTAATAACTGATTTGGGTTTTTCATCCTATAAGCTCTGACAATAAAAGTGGTTGCAATTATCTGCTTCGCATTGCGATGATATGAATATCCATGTTCATATAATGTAGCCTATCATCAATGATCTTCCGTCTACCAGTAGAATTTATAGAAATCTAGAGAGAATTAATGCTGCACATTACCAATATACCATTAGTGGCTCGCTGTTGGAGTAAGGTTACGGTAAAGTTCATGGGGATCAAACGGATAGTATCAGGATTTGCTTGTGTTCTTGGGGAAGTGGGTATAAGTGGACAAAAAATCAGGGAGCACTGCTATCAGGATCTGAAAAATTAGAGAGTATACAGCGTACCCGGCCACCAAGATCGTAGGATTCGGTTTTTGTATTAAATATAAGGTTGTTTCCTGTGATATCGATTTTTTCTCCAGTCACCCTGGTTTTCCCAAGTGAATTGACGATGTTGGTTGTATCGTTAAAAATAAGATGATCTGTCCGAAGCGTATAGTTATTTTTTAATTGCGTCAGAACCACATCATCAATCAGGGTAAGAAGTGCCTGTTTTTTGTTAAGAATTCCCTTCCGTGCGACGACAATGGTCTCCTCACCTGTGTTAGAAGTGATTGTGGCATCCACATCTTCCAACTCAAACTCATCTTGAGTTGTTCCTGTGTGGGCTTGGCGGGCCTGTATGACAAGAGTTGTTGCGCCGTTTTCACTTTGAGTGATATGTACCTGTTCCATCTTGAAATTGTGTGCATCCAGTTTTCGGTTGGCAAGAGATTCATCGTATCCTCCACGTGGAGAAAGAAAGTCGGCAACAGGAGGGCGCCAAAGAGGAAAGCTTACGAACAACAGCAGAGGGATAACCCAGGTCAAGTTTCTACTGTTGATCATTTGTTCATGTAGTGCTGGTAAAGTTCTTTGTGCTTGCCTTTTGCTTCCAGGATAAGGTCACAAAGTTCACGTACCGCACCATGTCCACCAGACTGTTTCGTGGTGTAGTGAACCATTTCTCGTACCTCCAGAACTCCATTTGCGGGGGAAACAGCCAAGCCCACACGCTTCAGGAGCACCATATCCAACCAATCATCACCCATATAGGCAATTTCAAAGGGCTTAAGGTCGCTGTCTTTAACAATTTTTTTGTAGGCGTCAAGTTTGTTGGAAGAACCCTGATACAGATAACTGATTTCAAGGTCTTTGCAGCGCCGTTCAAGGGCTGTAGAGCTTCTGGCTGTGATGATCCCAACTTGTATTCCAGAGTCCTGGAGAATCCTCAGGCCAAAGCCATCCTGGGTGTTGAAAGACTTTGATTCTTTCCCCTCGTGTGAATAGATAAGATTCCCATCGGTGAGAACTCCATCAACATCAAGCAAAAGGAGTTTGATATGTTGCGCTTTGGCCAATGTTGCCATCCAAGCTTGGCTGCGATTATTCTGCATAGCTTTTTCCCGTATTATTTTGTTATAGCCTTCACGTACTTCGCAGTCGGATGGATAAGCATCTGAAGCTGATAAAATCAAGAGTGAGGTACCATGTTGGAAAGAGTCCTGGTCGAAGAAATCAAGCAGCTACAGCTTCCCGGATACGAATAAGCTGCGTAAGAAGGGGCTCAATAGCATCCAGTGGCATGGAGTTTGGGCCATCACAAAGAGCTTTGTCCGGGTCGGGATGTACTTCCATAAACAGGCCGTCAATTCCTGCGGCCACGGCGGCACGGGAGAGGGGGGCGATGAATTCACGCTGCCCACCAGAAGACCCACCGGAGCCACCCGGGAGTTGTACCGAGTGAGTGGCATCAAAAATTACGGGACAGTCAAAACTTCGCATCACAGGAAGAGATCTCATATCCACAACAAGATTATTATACCCAAAACTGGCCCCTCGTTCCACAAGCATGATTTTGTTTCCGCCAGCACCACGAAGTTTGTTTACGCCATTTTTCATGTCCCACGGAGAGACAAACTGTCCCTTTTTAAGGTTGACGACTTTACCACTTTTTGCTGCCGCCACTAGAAGATCGGTTTGTCTACACAGAAAAGCTGGGATTTGTAAAATGTCCAGAACCTCAGCAGCAGGAGACACTTGGCTGACATCGTGAATGTCTGAGATAACTGGAACGTGTAATTCCGAGCGGATACGGGCAAGAATAGTGAGCCCTTCTTCAAGTCCCGGACCTCGATATGACTCAAGGGAGGTACGATTTGCTTTATCAAAAGAGGCTTTAAAGACATAAGATATGCCGAGTTTCCCACAAACTTCCTGCATTGTTGTACAAACCCTAATGGCCAAATCGTAGGATTCAAGGGCACACGGACCGGCGATAAGCAGCAGTGGCTGTTTGGCGCCAACCTGAATTTCGTTGTCTCCGGGTGTTGAGATGTGTATGGGAGAAATGGACATTGTCTATCCCTTTAGTAACTGCCTACGGGGTATGCGACTAACTTTTGCAAACCACCAGGATTGTAACTGCTGACACAGGGAGCCATAGCTTTTCACAGCACGCAGACTTAGGGTTTATGTGTTACCTCAGCCTGCCTGACCGCGAAAAGAGCGGTGCCTTGTGGGGCAGTTACCCTTTATGTTGTATTGCTGCTGCAATAAAACCCTTAAAAAGTGGATGGGGTTTCATTGGTTTTGACTTGAATTCAGGATGAAACTGACAGCCAAGGAACCATGGGTGGTTCTCAATTTCCACTATTTCCACAAGATTGTTATCTGGTGAGGTTCCGGATATAACCAAGCCTTTTTCTTCAAGTTGGGCGCGGTAATCGTTGTTGAATTCGTAGCGGTGACGGTGACGTTCGGATATTTCGGTCTGCCCATATGCAGCTTTGGCAAAAGTGTTCTCCTTGAGCACACAAGGATAAGCGCCAAGGCGTAATGTCCCCCCCATATCTGACTCTTCATCACGAACCTGTATCTGATTACTTCTGTAGTCAAACCACTCTTTTATCAGATAGATGACAGGTTCTGGAGTTTTAGGGTTCAGTTCAGTGGAGTGAGCATTGTCCAATCCAAGCATGTTGCGGGCATACTCGACAACAGCGAGTTGCATACCAAGACATATCCCGAAGAATGGGATCTTGTTTTCTCTTGCATAGCTGATTGCAGCAATTTTTCCTTCCACACCACGTTCACCAAAGCCACCTGGAACGAGGATACCATGACATCCTTGAAGTAATGCACTGATTTTTTTGTTTTTGTCTTCTAAGTCCTCGGCACTGACGTAGCGTAATTCAACCTGTACGTCATTGGCGATACCACCATGAACGAGGGCTTCGTGCAAGCTTTTATACGATTCGGTCAGGTCGACATATTTTCCGGTAATAGCGATCTGTACAGTGGATTTCGGGTTTTTAATTTTATGAACCAGCTCTTTCCAGGGTTTGATATTAGGTTTCCCTGTCCAGATATTGAGGAGTTCAAGGATTTTAGTGTCAATTCCCTCTGCATGTAAATACAATGGAACTTCGTAAATGGTATCTACGTCAATGGCAGTAATGACTGCATCTGAGGAAACATCACAAAACAAGCCAATTTTAGCTTTTATTTTTTCATTAAGCGGAACTTCTGTACGGCAGACCAGGATATCCGGCTGGATGCCGTCGGCTCGCAGGCCTCGGACAGAATGCTGGGTGGGTTTTGTTTTGATTTCTCCGGCTGCCTTTATGTAGGGAACAAGGGTCAAATGAATATAGAGAGAATTTTCCCGGCCGAGATCTCCGCGTAACTGACGGATCGCCTCAATAAATGGAAGTCCCTCAATATCGCCCACTGTGCCGCCGATCTCAATGATGGCAACATCAACACTGCCGTCAAGCTGAAGGACTGCGGCTTTGATTTCGTCGGTAATGTGTGG
>CAMZKT010000111.1 GCA_947311435.1 uncultured Desulfocapsa sp. | reverse complement strand
TTCGGCGTACAAGAGTACGTTGAAAAGATAAGAAATTTGCAGTAACGAAGAAGATGAAGAGTTTTTACGAGCCCATCATTACTAAATGATATCTCCATTGACACTCGACCCCGCATCTCTTTCTGGAAAGCAGGAATTTATGGTAAAAGGCCTAAAGCCAGTTCTGCAGCCTTCTCCGAAGCCCCCGCCCTCCCCATTTTCAAGCGTACATTCTCAAGCCCGTACAGTATTCTTTCTCTTGTTTTTTGATCAAAGAGAATAGAAGAAAGTTCGGATTCAATTTTTACAGAGTTCACATCATCCTGAAGAAGCTCAGGGACAATTGCCTCGCCTCCTATAAGATTTACCAGAGAAAAGTACTGGAGATCCTTATTCACAAGTATTTTCCCAATACGATACGTGGCAGGGGAAACTTTATATATCACAACCATGGGCGTATCGAGTAAAGCAAGTTCAAGTGTAACAGTCCCTGAGACGACAACAGCAGCATCACAGGCAGCCATCATTGAATGATGGGATTCCTTTATAATTCTAAAATCAAGACCAGTTGCGAACTCACCCAATCCATTTTCATATAAATCTTCTTCACTGACAGTGGCTGCAAGGGGTAACAAAAAAACAATTTTCTTATGTTGCTTTTTTGCAAGTCGTTGTGCGCTTTGTAAGAGTATAGGAAGCAAGGACGCTATTTCTTTTTTTCTGCTTCCAGGCAGTAAACCAATGCACAAACTTTCAGGATCAATCCCATGATTCCTACAATATTCAGATCTTGTGCATGTACTCTTCACAGAATCGAGCAGTGGATGTCCCACATAATCGGCTCGGAAGCCACGATTATGGAAAAATTCTTCCTCAAACGGAAGTATTACGCCGATACGATCTACCCGTTTACCAATGGTCTTCACCCGTCCGGAACGCCAAGCCCATACCTGGGGAGCAATGTAGAAAAAAACCGGAATACCAAGTTTTTTGGCATATCCGGCAATCATAAGATTAAAATCGGGGAAATCTATGACAATGAGTAATTGAGGTCGTTCTTCTTCGAGTGCTTTTCTAAGAATTTTTCTGGCGGAAAGAATATCCGGGAGGTGGGAAATTACTTCAGCAAGGCCAACCACTGCAATTTTCTTTGCATCAAAAAGGACATTTACTCCAGCTGCAATAAGATTTTTATGACCCATACCAAGAAAAGACAATTCCGGTCGTTTTGCCTTCATGGCTTTGACTAATCCGGCACCATGTAAATCACCAGAAGCTTCTCCGGCCAGGATCATCACCTTATTATTCATCTGTTTCCTGTCATATCTTCAGCATACACACCAAGGTTTTGATGCTCCTTGATCTGTTTAATCACCTGGAGGGCGACATCTAATGCTCTGCGACCTTCTTTCCCTGAAACCAACGGAGTAGTACGATTACGAACATTTTCTACAAAATGATATATCTCGGAATTCAAGGCATCCCCTTCAGGAAACGAGTTCACCACGACATCCTGTTTCGGCATACCATTTCTATAAAACTCTCCTCTTTTCAAATGCATGGTCATTACTTTCCGGTTTGCAAAGTCCACATTAATAAACGATCCGGGCTGAAAAATACGCATCCGTCGTGTATTTGACCGTGCAATCCTCGACACCGTTACGTTGGCTGTCGCTCCATTTTCAAAGATCAGCCTGGCATTGGCTATATCTGTAAAATCAGTAACCACCGGAGCACCCACAGTGTGGATAGTCTCCAAGGGGGACTTGATAATATTAAGTATAATATCAATATCATGAATCATAAGATCTAATATAACATCAACATCAACCCCGCGATTCTTAAATGTCGATATACGTTGAGATTCTATAAAGACTGGTACTGTAAGTGATGGTTCCATGGCCTGAACTGCCGGATTAAAACGTTCAAGGTGTCCTACTTGTAAAATCAATCCCTTGTCATCACATCTGGTGATGATATCATCAGCCTCTTCAACAGTTGCGGTGATGGGTTTTTCCATGAGCATATCGACACCCTCTTCAATACACTCCAAGGCAACCTTATGATGCATGCTCGTTGGTACAACTACAGAGACAGCATCCACTAGTTTGAGCAGTTCCCTGTAATCTGTAAACGCACGACAAGCATTTTCTTTTGCAATGGTTTCAGCCACTATACTATCGACATCTGCAACTCCCACAAGCTCAACATCAGCCATTGCCATATATTTCTGGGCATGATATTTCCCTAAATATCCTACGCCAATAACTCCTACCTTCATATATTATTCCCTTATGTTTTTACTGCCTCTATTACAATCAGATTCCTAAATAGGCCTTTTGTACATCCTGATTTTGAAGGAGGCTCTTTGCACTGTCGCTGATGGTGATCACACCATTTTCTATAACATATCCACGGTCTGCTATGTGCAGGGCCTGGTTAGCGTTCTGTTCCACCAGAAAAATAGTTGTATTTTGCTCTTTATTGATTTTCTGGATAATCTCGAAAATTCGTTTAATAACCAGTGGGGCCAGCCCCATGGAAGGTTCGTCCAGAAGTAACAATTTAGGTCGTGCCATGAGTGCTCTTGACATAGCAAGCATTTGTTGCTCACCGCCACTGAGTGTTCCACCGTCCTGACTCCGTCTCTCCGCCAAGATTGGAAAAAGCGAAAATACATAGTCAAGATCATCTTTTATTCCGTCACTGTCATTCCGGAGAAAGGCCCCCATATCCAAATTTTCCTGAACCGTAAGAGAAGGGAAAATATGACGTCCCTCGGGAACCTGACAAATCCCCATCGCCACCAATTTTTCTGGAGACAATTTATGCACAGGCTCCCCTTCAAACACTATTTTCCCTGATCGAACAGGAACTACGCCAGAGATGGCCATTAATGTTGTTGACTTACCCGCACCATTTGCACCAATAAGGGTTATGATTTCTCCGCTTTTAATCTCAATATTCAGACCATGCAATACCTGTATATTTCCATATGCAACATTTATATTTCGTAACTCAAGCATCAACATCCTCTCCGAGATAGGCCTTAATTACTGCAGGATTAGCTCGAACTTCTTCGGGAGTACCCTGGGCAATTTTCTTTCCATAATCCATAACAAAGATCCTATCCGACAAGCTCATCACCAATTTCATATCATGTTCAATCAGGAGTATGGACTGCCCCTCTCCGCATATTGTTTTGATGAGCCCGACTAGATCCTCTGTTTCATTAGGGTTCATACCAGCTGCCGGTTCGTCAAGCAGTAACAGAAATGGCTCAGTCGCCAATGCCCGCGCGATTTCAAGACGACGTTGAGCACCATAGGAAAGATTTCTTGCCTCTTCATTCACCTCTTTCTGCAATCCGACTTTTATGAGTATTTCATAGCTCATATCAACAATTTCCCGCTCTTCACGTCGTGTTGCTGAGCCTCTGAAGATTGCCCCAAGTATGAGAGAATGGGTGCGACAATGTCTGCCTATCATCACGTTTTCAAGTACACTCATGGTTGGGAAAAGACGAATGTTCTGAAAGGTTCGAGCCATTCCCTGTTCGGTGATTTTGTTTGGCTTCATCCCGTTTAAGCGAATTTCTTTTTCAGAGTTGGGATGACACAAGACAATATCACCTGAACTTGGTGTATAAATCCCTGTTAGACAATTGAAAAAGGTTGTCTTCCCCGCACCATTTGGACCAATAAGAGCTACTATTTCACCAGGTTTAATATCAAGGTCAACATTATCAATGGCCTTGATACCACCAAAGTTTTTGGTTAAACCCGTTACATTTAAAATTGTTTTTGTCATTATTCAATCACGTCTTTTGCTGGTTGTTTTTTAAAACGATAACTCCTCCTGACATTGGAGATTATACCATCGGGCTTGAATACCATCATCACGACAAGAATTCCGCCAAAGGCCAACATTCGATATTCCGACAGAGCACGTAGATATTCGGGCATTAAAATCAAAATAAGTGCACCAAAGATAACTCCCACAATCGATCCCATTCCGCCAAGGACAACGATGGAGAGAATGATAGCCGATTCGAGAAAAGTGAAACTTGCGGGATTAACAAACGTTGTTTTGGCGGCAAAAATAACACCAACCAGCCCTGCCCAGAAGGCACCAAGACTAAAAGCAATCAGTTTTGTTCTAGTCTTATCAATTCCCATAGCTTGACAAGCAATTTCGTCTTCACGAAGGGCCAGCCAGGCTCTCCCAAGGCGGGAATCCTGCAACCTGTTCACAACAAAAATGGTAAAAACAACTAAGGCAACAACGATGTAGTAAATATAAACAATACCCGAGTCAAATGACATTTCCATTCCAAAAAAACCTGGTCGTGGAATATTTGCAATACCGCTTGGCCCTTGGGAAAACGCACTCCAATTTTCAAGAACAAGTCTTATTATTTCTCCAAATCCAAGAGTTACAATGGCCAGATAATCACCTCGAAGTCTCAAGACAGGAAAGCCAAGCATAATGCCGAGAAAGGCTGCAAACAATCCACCAAGGGGTAAGACCGCCCAGAACCCCATATCAAAGTACAGATTGAGGAGGGCATAACTATACGCTCCAACAGCATAAAATGCGACATAGCCGAGATCAAGCAAACCCGCGACACCAACGACCACATTCAAGCCAAGACCAAGCACAACATACATAAGTGCTGTGGTCATTATGTTTGTCTGATAAGTAGAAAACAGAGCCGGAAAGAGAAGAGCAAAGAGTAGAACTGCCAGGCTTAAAGGATACAGAAACCGCGGTTCTCTCAAAATTCTCTGCATAAATGCTTCTGTAAGTTCGCGATTTACTTTCTTCCGACCGGTACGACGCTCTTTTCTGAGAAAATACACCTTGGTAAGGATTGAGATAAAAAAACTTCCAAAAGCTATAAAAAACATATTTTCCCAACGCCAGCTCACAACTCGTTCAATGGCGTCCACCTTAATAACCATGATGGGAAAAGTTAGGAAAGAAAACCAGATTGAAATCAGAAATGATCGTTTTAGTTCTTTAACAGGAAACATAGTCAAATCCAAATTACACTTTTTGGGTTTCAGCCTTGCCGAGTAGTCCGGAAGGTTTAAAAATAAGTATCAATACAAGAAGAGAGAAGGCAAACACATCCTCGTAATCCGAAGAAATATACCCCGTCGCAAAACTCTCTGTTAACCCTAGCACCAGGCTGCCAAGTACCGCCCCCGGGATAGAACCGATCCCGCCAAGAACTGCTGCTGTAAAGGCTTTGATACCAGCGATAAATCCAATATAAAAATTAATCTGCCCCACATGAGAGGCAATAAGCAAGCCTCCAATAGCGGCAAGGGCCGAACCTATCACAAAAGTTGCAGATATTACCCTATCGACATTAATCCCGACCAGTACCGCCATGGTTTTATCCTGCGCTGTTGCACGCATAGCCTTGCCGATTTTTGTAAACTTGATAAGAAATGTCAAACCTAGCATCACTAAGGTGGTAACTATCAGGATAACAAGATCAGACGACCCTACAATATGGGCAACAGGTTCCATAAAGTCAAATTCGGGAATCAATTCGGGGAATGGCAGAAAGTCTGAAGTCTGGGCAAGAAGTACGTAATTTTGAAGAAAGATGGACATTCCGATGGCACTGATCAAAGGTGCAAGCCGTGGTGCTTTTCGTAGCGGCCGATAAGCTAGTTTTTCAATGGTATAACCATAAGCACTCGACCAAACAGCAGCAGCCAACCCAGCGACTATGACAATCGCCAGTAACGGAAAGCCATAAATGGAGAGAACAGTGGCAACGATAAACGAGGTGAAGGCTCCGATCATGTAAATCTCACCATGGGCAAAGTTAATCAGTCCGATAATTCCATAAACCATGGTGTAACCAAGAGCAATGAGCGCATAAATGGAACCTCTGGTGAGGCCTACAAAAAAAAGTTCAATAAAATAATCCATAATTTTCCAAAGCTAACTGTTCGCTGAGGGGAGCGAGATCCCCCTTTTTCTGGAGCTATAACTATTGATAAACTCGTAAAAAGGTCAATTGAGAGATGAGTAAGTAAAAAACTTCAGATGCGAAGCGCGTATTTTTTGTTTTATTTAGGCGTACCAGAGTATGTCGTAATTAAACAAAAGATACCGCAACGAAACAGGGTGAAGAGTTTTTACGACGCCATCACTATTAAGCAGTAACACACAAGGTGAGACTTCTACAGACGTACATCCAGACTACGAAAAAAGAAGAGCCTGAAACAGGAAGATCCCATTCCAGGCATGGTAATTCATAAAAGAAGAGCTGTTCCCTAAGCCCTGACGGGGTCATGAAAACTCGTCATCTTACTTAACTTCCACGAACTCTCCCTTCTGCACCTGATACATTACAAAACCAACACCCACCGCATCACCTTTTTCATCAAAGTATATGTTGCCAACGGGAGTGTCCACTTTTTCCGTGTGCAGTTTGGCTATAATTGCATCCTTTTCAGTGCTTCCAGCTTTTTCAACAGCATTCAACAGTGCAAGAGCAGCAGAATATGCTGCTTCAAAAAACTCTCCCGGATCAGAATCATAAGCCTTTTTATGTGCAGCAACAGCGGCTATGAACAGAGGATTTTTAGAGGTGTCTATGGAACTCGTGGCGTACACCCCTTCTGCATTTTTACCTGCAATTTTAATAAAAGTGTCATCTTTTACGCCATCACCGGCAATAAAGTTTACTTTCAGGCGTTTCTTATTCATCCCTGTCACTATCTTTGAAGCCTCAGGATGATACCCTCCGAACAAGACGGTATCTGCACCTTTACGTTTAATTTTTTGTACGATGGCGGTATAATCAACTGCTCCTGGCGTAACCCCCTCAAATAAAACAACTTCCGCTTTTCCTGACTTTTCGACAAGTTTTTTTACGATCTCGGCCAAACCCTTTCCGTAATCCCCCTTATCATGGATAACAGCAACCTTCTTGGCTCCCATGGTGTCAATAGCAAACTTTACCATGGCAATGGCCTGTGCGTCGTTATGGGCTATGGTACGAAAAAAATTAGGATAATCACCGGAGAGCGTCAAGTCTGTATCCGTAGCAGAAGGTGACATTACAACTATTCCTGCTTCTTTATATATTGGAAGAGCAGCCTTGGTCGCACCAGAGCAAATATGCCCAAGGACAATATCAGCTCCTTCAGTAACAAGTTTAGTTGCGGTATTTGTAGCAATTTCAGCCTTGCACACATCATCTTCGATCAACAATTCTACTTTTTTACCATTGATTCCACCCTTGGCATTGTAGTCTGCGACAACGAGCTCTGCGGCTTTAACTGTGGGCAAACCATAGGAAGCCAGGTCGCCACTGTGGGCACCAGCAACCCCAAGTTTAATGGTATCCCCTGCAATCCCGGCGACAGGTGCCGCCATGGCTAATCCAAGGGAAACTGCCGCAATAAGCATTTTTTTCTGTACTCCTAAGCGCATTGTCTTCTCCAAAAGTTATATTTTAATCATTTTCCATCCCCTCAACCTGTCAATTCCAGTAAAAAGAGAATAGGGCTGAAACTCTTAACAAATGTTAGTATCATTATCCGGTAATTTAGTCAAAAAGAAGTTGAATATTTCTACTCAAACAAACTCATGAAAAACAATGAATATTCCTTTGGCAAGAAGTTATCACCGAACTCACAATGCTCCTTTTTAGGTTGATATCGATGTATTAGTACACCACACAATTCCACTCAAAATGTACCGCTTTTACACGAGAAAAACTTATGATGACACCATCACAAATATCATTCCACCACACGCATTATTTGAAAATATGTCGAATAAACTCCCAAAACTCTTTTTTTTAGGTCGCCCTTTCAGCCCTCTTTACAGTAGCATCATGAAGTTCAGAGAACTTTTATATGTCAAAGGACTCAGAAAACGCTACACAGCCAATGTTCCCGTGATCTCAGTGGGGAACCTTACCATGGGCGGAACCGGCAAAACCCCAGTGGTTTCATTACTTGCCACTTTACTTCTCAAGAAAGGATTAAAACCAGCCATTATATCAAGGGGATATGGAGGGTCAGCTAAACAGCAAATCAATATTGTATCCGATGGGAAAAACGTCTTTCTCGATGCTCAGGCTGCAGGAGACGAACCATGCTTTCTAGCAAAGACCCTCCCCGAGGTTCTTGTCCTTACAGGAACAGCACGTGCTTTGCCCTGCCATTACGCTGTTAAAAATATGGGCGCTACAGTGCTCATTCTGGATGATGGCTTTCAACATCTTTCCGTTCAACGCAATCTCGATCTCGTTCTATTCAGCGCAGCCACACTCGCAGGCAACAGCCGAGTATTTCCAGGTGGAGATCTGCGTGAGCCAGTCTCTGCCCTTAAAAGGTGTCATGCCTTCATGATTACTGGAGTTACAGACGAGCTCAAAGAACAATCCTCCCTTTTTGCCAAACTCCTGAAACAGCGTTTTCCCGACAAACCAGTTTTTTTTGCTGCATACAAGGCTGTAGGAGCTGTATCCTTGAAAGATGCTCACATGAAAAAACTCCAGGATTTACCTCAGCCATTATTCGCTTTTTGCGGAATTGCTCAGCCGGAACTCTTCCATAAAACAATTACACAACAAAACATAGATTTGACGGGATTCATTCCGCTTGATGACCACCAAGCATACCCCCCGAGCTTGATAGAAACTATTTCAAACAAAGCCCTTCTAAAACAATCGAAGGGACTCATTTGCACAGAAAAAGATGCTGTAAAATTCCAAAAGAATTCATTCGCACTTCCTTGTTTTGCCCTCAAAATGACAGTTGAACCTGATCCAGATTTTCTCATTTTTTTCAAGAATCACATACAATCCTTATTAGCTGATGACCACCTGGAGCACACAACATCACAGTCTAACACCTGCTAAACAATGAAAAACAACTGTCATTTTTCACTCACTTGTGTCTAATTAGACACAAATTGATAGTTGGCAGCAAAAAGAACGCGTCCTTACACAACACTATTATAACGTTATTTAAGCAGCATAACAACGAAGCAACAAAGCACTCACCACATGGCGTATTTTTTGCATAACAAACTTTAATACAAGCAGCTAAACACTCGCTCAATTACTATAAACAAGGATTTCACATGGCTTCTCTTTCACTGGACCCACATCAACACACACTCAAAAAGTCCGTCAGTTGTTACGGAGTGGGGTTGCACTCAGGTGACAAAGTAAAACTTACCATAAAACCAGCTTCTGAAAATTCTGGAATACGGTTTTACCGCACAGATCTTGGTGACAAAAAAGGAATCCCTGCCCACATGAACAAAGTTGTAGACACCAGATTGGCCACTACTATTGCCGACAAAGAAATGTACATCTCCACCACGGAACACATCATGGCAGCCCTCCAAAGCTTTGGGGTTGACAATGCACAAATTGCAGTTAATGGTGCAGAAGTGCCTATCATGGATGGCAGTGCCGGTCCTTTTCTCCTTCTTTTAAAACGTGCTGGCTTAAAGCAACAAAAGGCAACGCGCAAAGTTCTACGTATCACCAAGGAAATATCTTTTACTGCAGGCGAGACCTTCATCAAAATTCTCCCCTACGAGGGTTTCAAAATTAGTAGTGAAATCTTTTTTGAGAATTCAATCATAGATAAGCAGACATACTCGCTGGATGTTGACCCAGAGAGATTCGGAGAAGAAATTTCTCAAGCAAGAACATTTGGTTACGTTGAGCAGGTGGAAGAACTTTGGGCCAAAGGGCTGGCCCGGGGAGGCAACCTCGATAATGTAATCGCAATTCACTGGGACCGAAACAGCGTCCTCAACGAAGGTGGATTACGGTTCAGTGATGAATTTATTCGCCACAAGGTTCTTGATCTTATTGGAGACCTGGCACTAATGGGGCACCCCATACTTGGTCATGTTATAGCCACCAGGAGTGGCCATACTCAACACTTGGGCTTTATGAAAGCCGTGGCCGAAGCAACTGAATGTTGGGAACTGGTGGAACTTGAGGCCGACAATGGCCAATCCACCTTACATCGGGTAGCCCGTACAACAAGGGCTGTGAGCGAGCAGATCATGCCTTTTTTTGCCTCCCCGAAAAAACATCCCAGTCGCCACGCTGCTCCTGCAGCCTGTTAAGCGATAGAACGACAAACTCATCGCTACAATAAGCTGCCAATAGCGATGGGTTCATTTCCCCGCCCACATTACTTACTACCAGAAGTCTCTTTTTGTACCCTACTCCCCATACTCACACAACCACATAAGTGTGTTCCTACCATGCCACAGAGTTCTTTCAGGATGCCTGGTACAAAAGATTCCCACTCAATCAACAAACCTGCAATAAAGCATGCCATGAATCACCCATCTCCAGAGCACAAAGAACCGGAAGTAAATTTCATTCCCTTAAACGAAAAACGCTACTCAGAATTTTATTCCATAGAAATGGAGGGATTCACGGCAGATATTCCTTTCTACAAAAAACACTGCAAAGAAGGTTCTACAATTCTTGAAATTGGTTGTGGAACAGGGCGCATCAGCAACACACTTGCCATGTCAGGGTACCATGTAACTGGCATCGACACATCAGCAACCATGCTTAGACAAGCCATGCGACATGGCCGGTCACTTGCCTTGTATCTCCGTATGGATGCGAGAGAAATGGCTTTCCAACGCACCTTTGACCACATCCTCCTCCCATACAATCTTATAAACCTCCTGCATAACACCAAGTGCATAGAAAAATGTTTACGACAAGCCCGTCACCTCCTTAAACCTAACGGTTCGATCCTTCTTCAGATCTACATCCCTGATAAAAACCTTATCAGGGCAAAAAGGCACAGACTTTTTCAATTCCAGACTCTTCCCCTTCCCAATAACCAGGGAGTTCTAATAAAAGAGACACTTCGTAGCTACAACAATTTCACCCAGGAAATCAGAATGGAAGAACGCTATCGATACAGACCAATCGACAGACATTGCCATGAGGATTTCATCAATATTCTGCACTTCGCAGGATTCTCAGCGAAACAATGGATTAAGATAATACAGGCTTGTGGATTTTACAAAACCACCCTCTTTAGCGGTTACGATTCCTTACCCTACTGTCCGGACAAACGGTCCACACTCATTTTAAAAGCATTTCCATTCAAACAAAACTAAGCAATCTTCGTCACATGCCCTAGTACTCTTTTCTACGATCAGTCTCGCTTGCCATCTTTGTCATTCTGCGCCAATACATCTCTGCGGGAGTACACATTTTATAAATAGTCACAAACCAAATTCCTTACAAAAATAAACACTCCCATGAACAGTTTTCTAACTGCATAATAGACAATAAAAATTTGCATTAATTGACCTATGTCAAGGTGACAAACCAACCATGCCTGTATTCTCAATTCTACACGATGCAAAAAGGTCACAGGAGATTTGACTTTTGTCCCTTTCTGCAACATACTTAATAGAAGCTATTATTCCTATATACCGGAGGATTTACCTATGTTTTGTAATCAGTGCGAACAAACCAACAAAGGCGTTGCCTGCACCACTGTTGGTGTTTGTGGGAAGAAAGATGAGGTCGCTGGGCTCGAAGACCTACTCACTCATGCAGTCCAGGGATTGTGCATTGTTGCTGAGGAAGGTCGCAAAGTAGGCGTTATTGATAATGCAGTCGACATCTTTGTTTGTGAGGCTATCTTTGCCTGCCTCACTAATGTTGACTTTGATCCAATCCGATTTGAAGACCTTATTCGCAAAACCATTTTTCTGCGAGAAGAGTTAAAAACGAAAGTAGAATCTGCCGGGGGAACTATAGACTCCACAGCAGCAGCGCTTACATTCACCCCTGCAGACAGCCTTATCGAGCTTGAAGAACAGGGCAAGAATTTGGATTTCATCAACACTCTTGATGAAAACGAGGATCTGAAGTCACTGAAACAAATAAGTATGTACGGACTTCGAGGACTCGCTGCCTATGCTGAACATGCTGCTATCCTAGGACAAGAAGATGATGAGGTTTATGCTTTTATTCACCACGCAATGGCGGCTCTCACTGCCGAAATGGAACTCGGCGACCTTGTTGCACTTGCTTTGAAAACAGGTGAAGTTAACATTAAAGCCATGGAACTGCTTGATGCTGGAAACACAGGAACATATGGCCACCCAGTCCCCACTGAAGTTCCACTCGGCCACAGACCCAACAAGTGTATTCTTGTTACCGGACACGACCTGAAAGACATTGCAATGCTCCTTGAGCAAACAGAGGGCAAAGGAATCGATATTTACACCCATGGAGAAATGCTCCCAACACACGGATACCCGGAGCTGAAAAAGTATGACCACTTTTATGGACACTTCGGAACAGCGTGGCAAAATCAACAAAAAGAAATGCCTCACTTTCCCGGAGCCATCCTTTTTACCACCAATTGCATCCAGAAACCGAAAGCCTCATATATTGATAACGTCTTCACCACAGGCCTTGTGGGCTGGCCCGAGGTAAAGCATATCGAAACTGGAGCTGACGGAAACAAAGATTTCAGTGCTGTCATCGATAAAGCTATTTCATTACAAGGATTTACGGACGAAGTCGACAATGACACGGTGATGGTTGGCTTTGCCAGAAACGCCGTCTTGGGCGTTGCTGACAAAGTAATTGAAGGCGTTAAGTCCAAAGCAATTCGCCATTTTTTCCTAGTTGGTGGTTGCGATGGGGCCAAACCTGGTCGAAACTACTTCACGGATATGGCAGAAGAGATCCCTCAAGATTGTATGATTTTGACTCTTGCCTGTGGTAAATTTCGATTCTTCGACAAGAAACTCGGTGACATTGGCGGGATTCCTCGTCTCCTCGACGTTGGCCAATGCAATGATGCATACTCTGCAATCCAGATTGCAGTAGCACTTGCCGGAGCATTTGAGTGTGGGGTGAACGACTTACCTCTCTCTTTTATCCTCTCCTGGTATGAGCAAAAAGCTGTTGTTATTCTTCTGTCTCTTTTCAGTCTAGGGATAAAAGATATCCGTCTTGGACCCTCCCTGCCAGCTTTCATAACACCAAACGTGTTGAATGTACTGGTTGAGAATTTTAATGTTATGCCAATAGGTGAAACTGCCAGTGACGACCTGAAAGCAATCCTCGGATAGGCTGTTTTACACGTATCACCTCTTCGCGGCTTGTCTTTTCGGCTGCCCGCAGAAGAAGCATTTTCATACTTTCTCCTCCTGGCAGGGTACGTTACTTTTTCGTACCCTGCCTTTTTCTTTTACGATTCTCTCAATCATGAATGACAAAAAAGAAAAGGGCACAAAAACAATGGAAAGACATAAAACTTTTTTCACTGTTCCCGGCCTAAACATGGGTCTTTTTTCTCCCTCTGATCTGGCAAGAATAATTAAGATAATAAAGAACTACGATGTTCCTGCGGCAAAGATCACTTCAGCTCAACGCCTTGCCCTTTTCGGCATAGAAAAAAGTAAAATGCTTGAACTTCGCCAAGAGCTCCAGGGCAATACACCGCCCCCAACTATTAATGGCATAAGGTATGTTCAAGCCTGTCCCGGATTCAAATGGTGCAAGTTCGGAGTCCGTGATTCCCTGGCTCTTGGAAAGAAAATTGAAGAACTTCCCCTTGGCAAACCCTTCCCCGCAAAAGTGAAAGTGGGAATTTCCGGATGCCAAATGTGCTGCACAGAACCGTATGTTCGTGACCTTGGGATCCTAGCTTCTAAAAAAGGATGGACTCTCGTATTCGGTGGGAATGGCGGCAGACAGGCACGAATTGCAGAAGAAGTTGCAACAGGCCTAAGTGACGCTGAAGCTCTTGCTCTCGCCTGGAAATGCCTTAAAGTATATCAGGAAGAAGCAAAACCCCGTTCACGTACGGCTCGTTTTATGGAGGGGGTTGGCATAAAAGTATTTAAAGAAAAGGTTCTAAAATTATAGGAGAAATCGTATGCAATGCCCTGGACAGGACAACAGATATTGGGATGGAGAGGCCGTATTCGAAGCCCCCTGCCCTCACTGCGGGAATATACTTGAATTTTTCAAAGATGACAGCCAGCGAAGCTGCAAGAAATGTGGAAACAGAATATTAAACCCTCGTATTGACTTTGGTTGCGCTGCCTACTGTTCCCACGCCGAACAGTGCCTGGGATCCATGCCCCCCGAACTCCTCGCTAAGCAAAAGAATCTCTTTAAAGATAAGCTTTCAATCGCAGTCAGAAAACAGTTAATTGGAAACGAGGATCTTTACAAAAAGGCAGTTAAACGAACCGAAATTGCAGAACAACTGTGCAAAAACGAACAACGTGGAGACATGGCAGCCGTTCTTGCAGCCACACTGTTATTTGACGTGGACGCCCCCACCTCCTTACTTGAAGAGCTAAAGGCAGATGCTACTCTGCTGGCGGTAGTCAACCAACTTCTTAGCGGCAAACCAAACAACTCATCAATTGAGGAGCAGGCCTCATCTGATATTTTTCATGATGCCTGCCTGCTCACAGACCTTATCCTTGCAGGAGCAGTCGAGACGACACCAGCCTTTAAAACTCGGAGCGGCCAAGATACGTTTACTAGTCAACAACGGTCTTAAAGGAACAATATCAGGGAAACACAAAAAACGGACATTACAAACCAATCGCCAACCTACCACTATTGTTTTCTGAATTTACGGTACATTGAATAGAAAAATGACCACAGGTTGATTTCACACCTTCCACTGAAGGGGAGGTACATTCGTTTGAGTATTTCCAGAATACAATCAATAAGCTTTAGACATTTGCATAAAAAAAAGGGTTTCAGTCAGATTGACTGAAACCCTTTTTTATATCTGGCGGAGCGGACGGGACTCGAACCCGCGACCCCCGGCGTGACAGGCCGGTATTCTAACCAGCTGAACTACCGCTCCAGATTAG
>CAMZKT010000110.1 GCA_947311435.1 uncultured Desulfocapsa sp. | reverse complement strand
CTCCGTGATCGTAAGTTTTTTTTGGTAATGTCCTAACATTATAGAGGCTTTTCATGTTTAACGCTATGTTTTTATTAGTTAATTACCCAATCTTTTCAACACCCTTATGTACACATCATCAGTGCTTTTTATTTTATTTTTGGGCATTCGATGGTAATAATGAGGACAGAAAAAAAAGGCATCGCCATCTTTGATGGATGGTCTGCCCCAACCATGATGACTTCAGTTACGCCCATACCGGACAAGAAACTCATAAAGAAAGTGTTCTAAAACCACTCTACTGTAATGTCCAATCGCTACGGCTCCATAGCCATCCCCCCAAACGCTTTCCCGAAAATATCAAAAAATTCCAGAAAACCATCATTACCGCGACTCCGCAAAAACAGACGCCCAAAAAAATCGGGCTCAAAAGCTGTATTCTTTGTCATTGCAATTATTTTGTGTCTTGTCTCCTATTTTATGCTTGGCACCTTCCTTGTACCCAAGGCGATAAACAGATATCTCCCGGCTTTTATAGAGGAAAAAACAGGTCTTTCCACATCCATGGAAGAGATCAGGTTCAACCCGTTCACCTTCCAGGTACAGCTTAACAAGCTCCAGGCTGTCCACCCTGATTCCACCGAAAAACAACCGCTGCTGGAAATCGAATCACTCTTCGTTGACCTTGACCTCACCGCCCTCATCAGGAATACCCTTGTCTGTGACAAATTGACAATTCAGTCTCTTCATTTGAATATTATCCGGCACCGGGACAACACATACAATTTTCCCGCTCTTTCCCGCTTCACAACTCAGCAGGAAGGGGGTGAGATAATAGCCTTCTCAAAACTCCCATTTCTTTTCTCATTGAATAATATTAAAATAGAGAACAGCAGCGGACTCTTCACAGACAGAACAACGGGGACAACACACGATATAAAACAAGTACGCATCGCCATCCCCACACTTTCAAACTTCTCCTTTCAATCCAAAAATTACATAACACCTCATTTTTCTGCGATCATTGACGGCAGCCCCGTGGAACTGAGCGGGCAGGCTATACAGCTTGCAGGAAACCAGGGTTTTCAAACAAAACTTTCCTGTTCAATCCAATCACTTGAGCTTGCACCCTATTTTTCTTACCTTCCAGCCACCTTCCCCGCATCGCTGACCAGAGGACAAGCAGACCTTGATTTACAGATCACCTTTCTCCCAAACAGAAAACATGGTGAACGACTCAGGATTGATATTAAAATTGGTGCCTCCAACCTGGAACTGAAGGGAAAAGACGGCACTTTGCATCTGGAAATTCCTGCCATGAAAGTGGACGCTGTCCTCAATCCCATGGGAAAGCAGCTACAGGTATCCAGTATCATAGCAAAAAGACCACATCTCACCTGGACACAGGCGCAGTTCAACACCATTCTTCATGACGTCCCCCTCTCCTTTCACAGAGAGAAAAAGTTTCCCTTGAACATTCATATTGAGCAGGTGCTGTCCGATAAGGGGAGTCTGACTCTGCTTGACGAAACGAAAGGAGAAAAAGAAAGGGTGTCCACTGCATGGCACAACATCCAACTTTCCATCAGTAACCTTCGTTCCGACGCTGCAAGCGCTATTGTCAACATAAGTGGTGAAGGGTCGGTCAGGGATTCCTCTTTCTCCTGGCAAAGCCGTTTTTCAGACACAGGCAGGTTAGAAGGAAAAATACTTCTCGATAAACTGCCGGCCTCCACCCTGTTCAAATATCTCAGCCCCGGTGCAGATACCCGTATCCAGGGGATTGCTACATTTTCAGCTGATATCCATTCCCCTGTCAATACAGCCACAGCCACTTCATACAGTATAAGTAACGGCATTGCAGAAGTCCAAGGCTTTGGCATCACACACAAAAATGATACCTGGTTACAAGCCGAGTCGATACGCTTCACGCGCCTGAGCAGAGCAAATGGCCGTTACAAGCTTGGGAATATTTTTCTCCACGGTGCGGAGTTGACCATCAACCCCACTGCATTACCACCGTTTTTCACCCAACTCTTTCTCGCAGACAGCCGCCCGCTTGTTCGGGGAATAGACTACTCCGGGAAAATACACCTGAGAGAGTCAGAGAAGGGGAAACAACTGCTCACACTCTCTGCGGTAAGCTTCCAGGCCAACAATCTTGAGCAAACTGCTCACTCAAAAAACTTTGCATTCAGTGCTCAACCTGGAACAGAGGGCGAGATTAAAGCCCAGGGAACCTTGGCTTTAAGCCCCGTACGGGTACAAGCAGACATGGCGTTTTCTGATGTACATTCAAAGGTGTTGACTCTGTTCACAGACAGATACCCATTCCTTAAAACCAGCTCCTCAATGCTTCACGGAAAAGGAACATTCCGCTACCCGAAGGCCACTTTCCAGGGTGACCTGCGGCTGACGAGCACCTCTCTACAATCCCCAGGAAACACACCGCTTATTCAATGGGATCGTGCAGATATACAGAATGCATTGCTTAATTTCTCTCCTTTTTCCATGGAAGCAGAAACGCTCTCCCTTGACGCTCCTGTTTTTGAATGGATACGTGATACGAGACCACCCTTGAAACAACTTCGCAGTGGAATACAGACTCTTCTGCAAAACCGGCAGTCAGCCCCCCCAGTGCTGCCCGTCACAATACAGAAAATTCGCATTCAGCGTGGAAAATTACACATTACAGACAAAAGAATTAACCCGGCCAAGAAGATACAACTTGATGGAATAAACGGGTATATCAGTCAATTCAGCACCATGGCCACCGCCAAGTCTTCGTTTACGCTGGATGCATTCCTCGAAGGTGCACCGCTGAGGATTTCAGGAGGCACAAGCCTTTCTAATAAGGAAGTGTGCACGCATACACAACTCACACTGACAGGATTCCCCCTTGCCTCACTTAGCGGAGAACTTGGAGCCCTGCCCATCAAAACCAAAGGGGCGACACTAGATCTTCATGGCAACATAACAGAAGAACAGGGTGCCTACAGCAGCACCAGCAGTCTGTTGATTCATAATCTACAGGCGGCGTCCTCCCTGCAATCCGACACCGCCACTACCCTGGCATTTATGAAAGACAGTGCAGGCAATCTCAGCATGGATATCCAACTAACAGACAGTGGCCGTGCTCTTCTGCCCGAGGCCGTTACAATTTTCCAGAAAAACACCATTAAGGCATCCTACGCACCCCTTTTGCTAGATGAACAGTTCAAGGATCTCCAGAACAGAAACACCATTCTCTTCCCCCCCGGTTCAGAAGAAATTATCCCAGGCAATTCTGCAATACTTGGAAGATATGCAGAACTCCTCACGAAACATCCGGGGCTTGGACTGGGGATCACCGGTATGACGAACACCATCGACCATGATGTAATCCTTGCACGCCTTAAAAATCTGGAACAAGAGCGAATAGACAAAGAAAATGCCATTCGGTTTGCCACATTCCAGGAAGAAGAAAAAGCTGCATGGACGGAATCTCCAGGAGAGACGCTTCAGGAGGAAGACATCTCATCCGCAGAACTTTCCGGATTCAAGAAACTTTCACCGGAGGCTGTTGAAGTACCGAAAAACATGCTCCTCACTCTTGCAAATGCAAGAGGACGTCTTATTTTTGACACCTGTATCCACGAATTTGCCATCCCGCAGAATCGCATGAGATTAAAGACACAGGACCCAGACACCAACAATGCAGCAAACAGCCCCATAAACGGTGTTCGTATCACTATTTTTCCTCTCACTGCAAAACAAGACGAATACTCACACGAATAGAATGCTTAAACCTCCCTACACACGTTACGATCAACTCCATGTCTACAATTTCGACACGATTGATATCGGACCAATAGACGATCCTGATCTTATTGGTACCTGGATAGAAGACGAAACCGCCATACTCTTCTTTCACAAAGACAAACGGAAGCTTGTTAAAAGAATTTGTACGCAGAGCGGAGCGACTGTTCTCTACGAAGCCAAGCTGAATTATCAGGACTGGGAGGCGGGTCTTGATATAACAAGCTTTTCTGTCCCACCACTTGTTGTAAGCCCTCTTTGGGAGGAACATCTGCTGGAAGAGCAAACACATGGGAAGGAAAAGAAAACAGAAGTAAACAATGCAAAGCAGATTCCCATTCGACTGGATCCCAGTGTCATTTTTGGTTCGGGATTCCACCCGACGACCAGACTCTGCCTGCAAACCATTGCAGACATTATGTGTTCCAATGCGAGCTCCATCAAGACCATGGTGGATCTCGGCACCGGTACAGGGCTTCTTTCTCTTGGGGCTGCCAAATTGGGTGTGGGACAAATACGCTCCTACGACAACAATCCCTTTGCCTGCTCTGTGGCAAAAAGGAATGTCGAATTAAACAAATGTGAAGACAGAATTAACGTTCTGGAAGCAGACCTTCGTGCTGCACTGCCGGATACCCGCGTGGATCTGCTGGTGGCAAACCTTTATAAAGGTTTACTGCTGGATTTTTTCAGTAATCCCGACTTCTGGAATGCAAAGTATTACATCATCTCTGGATTTATCCCATCCATGGAAAAAGACCTGCTGGCAGCCCTTCCAATGAAGAATCTCAAACTTCTGGAGCGAAGAAAAAGCGACACATGGCGACTCTGGCTTCTTGGTAACTCTTCTGTGCTCTAATTAAGCCATGCAGAATTCTTTTCATCAATACAGTACACTACTCACCTGGTTGGGTATTATTTCCACTGCCACCTTTTTCCTGAGTCTGGTGGCTGTTCCATTGCTGCTCTGCAAACTGGACAAAACTTTTTTTATCCACCTCCATCAACAAGGAGCTGGAGTGAACAGACATCCTGTACTCCGCGTCACATTAAGAGGAATACGATATGTTCTTGGCACATTTTTGCTGATTATCGGCTTTCTGATGCTTTTTCTCCCAGGCCAGGGACTGTTGACCATGATTCTAGGCATCAGCCTGCTCGACTTCCCGGGAAAAAAAAGAGTAATCGACAAGATCCTCACATTTCCCTCAATCCCGAGAGCACTGAACTGGATCAGAGAAAAGGGCAACAAACAGCCCTTTCTTTTTCCAGATACGACACACTAATGCCTCCCCATACAGATTTACAGCAGGCATTACTTAACTGGTTTGACCAAAACCAGAGAGAGTTACCATGGAGACACGGTTACTCACCATATCAAGTGTGGATCTCCGAGATAATGCTTCAGCAGACCCAGATGGATCGGGTTGCACTTTTTTTTAGCCGCTGGATGGAGACTTTCCCGGATATAAACACCCTGTCGAGGGCATCAGAAACCCATGTATTGAAACTCTGGGAGGGACTGGGATATTACTCCAGAGCTCGAAACATTCTTAAAACGGCCAAATTACTAGTGGCTGAGCACCAGGGGAAAATTCCCGATGACCACAGGCAACTGCTGGCACTGCCAGGAATTGGCCCATACACCGCGGGCGCCATCGCCTCCATCGCTTTTAACCAGAATGTGCCGGTGGTGGATGCAAATATTGAACGGATATTTGCCAGAATATTTAATAGTGACCTCATCCCGGGAAGCACTGAAGCCAGGCGACTCAACTGGGAGAAGGCGGAAGAAATTTTGCCGAAAAACCACGCAAGAGAATTTAACCAGGCTCTCATGGAGCTGGGTGCTCTTATCTGTAAGCCTAAAAAACCACTCTGCACGTCGTGCCCCCTTGTCAGTCATTGTCTGGCATTCAAATACGATCTTGTTCCGGAACGACCTGTTCCCAAAAAAAGTAAAGCGATTATCCCCATAGACATGGCCACGGGCATCCTGCTTCATCACGGGATGCTCTTTATTCAACAGCGTTTGCCCGATGATGTATGGGGTTCATTGTGGGAATTTCCCGGGGGGCGGATAGAACGAAACGAAACACCCGAGCAGACCGTTGTCAGAGAATTTTTTGAGGAAACGGAATTTAATGTGATGATAAAGGAAAAACTCACAACAACCATCCATCATTATACCCGCTATAAAGTGACTCTCCACTGTTTTCTACTGCGTCTTCAACAAAACAGTGCCAGCAATCCGACATTGCACGCTGCTCAGGATTTCAACTGGGTTTCTTTTGAGGATTTGCAAAAATATGCCTTTCCTGCCGGACATCGGAAATTAATCTCCTACCTTGAAAATATCCGACACCCTCTCACTCACCATTGACGTTAAGGATCCGTCCGGAAATAAGTTGGACAATATCGTGCTTAAATTTAGGTCAGATTTGTTCGATCTGATTGAACAAAACCGCAAGCGTAGTTGCGCTACGCTGAGGATTTTGTGATTGAAGAT
>CAMZKT010000109.1 GCA_947311435.1 uncultured Desulfocapsa sp. | reverse complement strand
TCTTGTGTTTATTTAAATATCTTATTTGGCCGCCGAACATTGGTGATAGATGGAAATTTTCCATCATATTGGTGGCAATAGATGCCCACTCTATCCGCTTATTTTTCTATTCAACTAAAAACAAGGATAAATAGCCACAAAAACATCCCCTTATTACATTACCATTGCTTTATTCCTCTTATTGATATATAGAGGAAGTATTATGGAAAATAAAAATGGTTTTCGACCAAATCCACAACTCAAATTAATGGATCAGGTAAAAGAGGTTCTTCGTTATTATCATTATGCTTATCGCACTGAAGAAACCTATTGTCAATGGATATTGCGATATATACGTTTTTATGGCGGAAAAACACACCCGCGCGACCTGGGAAGTGAACAGATAGAGCGTTTTCTGTCGCACCTTGCTGTTCATGGCAAGGTAGCAGCTTCAACGCAGCGTCAAGCCCTCAATGCCCTGGTCTTTCTTTATCGTAAAGTTCTTCACATACAACTGAGTGATTCTATCACCCCGATACGATCTAAACGACAAAAGCGTCCCCCGGTTGTCCTTACAGGTGATGAAGTACAACGGTTGTTCGTACAGATGAACGGTAAGCACCTTTTCATGGCTAAACTCATCTACAGTACGGGGTTACGACTCATGGAATGCATTCGGCTCCGAATTCAGGATGTTGATTTCGGACAGAAGAAAATATATGTTCGTGGCGGAAAAGGTGGCAGGGATCGAGTTACCGTCCTCCCCCCAAACCTTACAGAACACCTGCAACAGCACATTGTAAGGGTAACAGCCCTACACCACCAGGATCTTCAGGAAGGTTTTGGTGAGGTTTACCTGCCCAATGCTTTGGCAAAGAAGTACCCAAATGCAGCCAGAGAATCCGGTTGGCAGTACGTCTTTCCTTCCCAAAAAAGGTCCATTGACCCACGCTCCGGTGTTGAACGGCGCCACCATGTCATGGAATCTGGTCTGCAAAAGGCGGTGAAAAGAGCAGTGGCTAAAGCCCGTATCCAAAAGCGGGTCAGTTGTCACACCCTTCGCCACAGTTTTGCCACCCACATGCTAGAGAAGGGGGTCAACATCCGGATATTACAGGAGCTTCTTGGGCATTCTGATGTAAAGACTACGAAAATATATACCCATGTCATGGATAAAAGCACAGACTCACTACCGAATTTACTGGATAGCCTGACTTGCTGACAGCTTTACTGGCCATAGGGCCATAGGGGACGTTCATGATTTCATGCGTTTCCTGGGATATCCAAAAAATTATCATGTTCTTGAACGAATCCTTTTACGCTCAATACCACGTAAATTATGTGGTGCAGCACGCCAATTGCATCTATTCGTACTTTAACTTATTTCGTACCAGCAACAAAAAGAAAAGCATGAAAACATGAACGTCCCTCTTCCTGCTGAACGTCCCTCTTCCTGCGCCCTGAACGTCCCTCTTCTTGACACTCTTCCTGACAGATCAGCCCCTCCTATTTCAGTACGAACAAGACCTTTGCCAGGACCCCCAAAGATTTGGCAAAGGATTTCCCAACAGTTTGACATTAATGATGCAACTCATCACACAAGGCATTATAATCACCAGATAGAGGATAGCTGTCAATCAGTTCCATACTCCCCCTTGTAGCGATTCTGTGTGGAGTTTTATACCACATGAGTTTCTCAACCCCAGTGAGGTCTTTCATGGAAGATATTGCGGACACCCTGATTTTTGAAGTGAAAAAGGATATTGCCGAACGGTATTTTGGATTCCGGAAACGTATTGAAGATGATTCTGCTGCCTACCATGAGGAAATCGACGACGCTGCTCTTTTCCTTGAAACCCATGTGGGGTTTGATCTTCTCCGTATCTATTCACTCCTTCGAGACGACACACATATCAGACGCTTTTGCAAGCTCACAAAACTTGGCAAGCCGCTTTTCTTTGATTCCTACATAAATAACTCTCCAACAATTCGTAAAAAGCTTTTTGCAGGACAAAAAGTTCGTGGTTTTTTCCGTAAATCCCGATTTACAAATATGTTTCATGACACATATAAAAACCTCAGGAACTCTATTGAAGAGTATCGTAAACGTTTTGCAGCGCTCACTGAAGAACATGATACCATCAAAGAGGAAATCGCAATCTTCTATAAAAAAAACGATATCAGTGGAATCATGTATTTCTTGCGTAGCCTTGAAGGGACCAATGGTACATCTGGCCCCATGGCCGGAAGTATTGATCAAGGTGGAGCAATACGCATGGAAGAGAAAATGCGTCTCCATCCTCCAGCCCCTGCAAACCAGTTCCTGCCTGTTCTTCACACTATTCCAGAGCCTTCCTCAATAAAACCAGAACTCAACAAAATTATAGAAAACGCCTATGCTCAGCAGGGGGATTTTGATATCAAAAATCTGCAATAAGCACTCATTGACAGATATCATGGCATCATTATTGTATTCATTGCTTGCAGGAACAGACAAAAAAATATACACAAAATATTATAAAGGAGAGCTAACATGACCAGTATGATTAAAACGGCCATGCTCATGGCCGCCCTCACGGCAGTTTTTATGGTGGCGGGACAGGCACTGGGAGGGAGTAACGGTATGATTCTTGCGCTAATGCTGGCAGTTGGGATGAACTTTTTTGCTTACTGGTTCAGTGACAAAATGGTTCTCAAAATGAGTGGCGCACGGGAAGCTACCCCGGCTGAGGCTCCAGAACTGCACCAGATGGTAGCAAAACTTGCCAAAGGTGCGAACCTCCCCATGCCAAAAGTCTATATAATCCATCAAGACACGCCCAACGCCTTTGCAACAGGAAGAAACCCTGACCATGCTGCTGTTGCGGTCACCACCGGACTCACCAGCATACTAAAAAAAGAAGAACTTGAAGGGGTGCTGGCCCACGAACTTGCACATATAAAGAATCGAGATATCCTCATCGGGACCATTGCCGCAACAATGGCAGGTGCCATCAGCACTATGGCGTCCATGGCTCAATGGTCAATGATGTTTGGTGGTGGGAGGTCAGATGACGACAATGGCGGTGGTGGAATCATAGGGAGTATCGCAATGATGATCCTGGCGCCCCTGGGAGCCTCTCTCATCCAAATGGCCATTTCAAGAAGCCGTGAATACCAGGCCGATGCCACAGGTGCTGCCATTTGTGGTCGTCCCCAATCCCTGGCCTCCGCCCTGCAACAACTAGAGAGATATAACAGGCAACTCCCTATGGATGTAAACCCCGCAACTGCTCAGATGTACATAGTGAATCCTTTAAGTGGTGGTCAGCTCGCAAATCTTTTCTCAACCCACCCACCGATGCAGGAACGGATCAAACGCCTGGGTGCTCTCACGCTGGCAAAGCGTTCGGCTTAGAAATTATGTTCCCCGTAAAATCATCAGGCCTCGATGAGGATACATGAAAATAGGCAATATCAACAAAACGATTCGCAGCACCAAGCGTCTCACAAATATCATTAAAGTCTTCACTAAATTCGGATTTCGTGAAGTCATTGAAGACTTGGGACTTGACAGGTTTTACGGCGGAAAAAAAGAGCACGACAAGGTCACTGATTATCAGCAAAACAATGTGTCTACACGCCCAGTCAGGATGCGGCAGGTACTGGAAGAACTCGGTCCCACCTACATTAAGCTTGGCCAGATACTTGCTACTCGTCCCGACCTGATCCCACCGGAATGGGCAAATGAATTCAAAGAGCTGCAAAACAACATTTCCCCTGTACCTTTCAGCGACATTGAAGAGGTTCTCATTCAGGAGTTCCCAGGACGACTACATCAACTATTCACATCCATAGATAAGGCTCCCCTGGCAGCGGCTTCCATGGCTCAGGTGCATCGAGCAAGACTGGCAGATGGAACAGATGTGGTTATAAAAGTTCTTCGTCCTGGTAATCGTAAACTTGTGGAGGAAGATATAACGCTTCTTGAGTGGCTGGCTCAGTTTGTCGAAGATTATTTTTCCAATCTTGGTTATAGCCCCGTTGCAGTTGCTGCCGAGTTTTCCCGCGAAATAACCAAAGAGATGAATTTCCTCCTGGAGGCTCAATCCACAATCAAGTTGCGCCGTCTTTTTGAAGACGATCCTAATATCAGCTTTCCTAAGGTTTTCCGGGAAGCATCCACCCGGAATGTTTTAACCCTTGAAGAAATCAAGGGACGCCCACTCTCTTCTGTTGATCCTAAATCACTGCTCCCTGGAGAACGAAGACGAATTGTGGCACACGGGACAGATGCAGTATTCACACAGTGCCTTCGTCATGGTTTCTTTCATGCAGATCCGCATCCAGGGAATATCTTCTTGCTTCCAGGGCAAAAACTCTGTTTTATCGACTGTGGGATGACTGGCCGTCTCGACAAAAAAACCGCTGAGCAACTTATCGATCTAGTCGCAGCAATCATTCAAGTGGACATTGATAAACTGTGCAGAGTTGTTGTGGAGCTGACTGATGTTGACCCAGCAGTCACCGATAGAAGGGACTTTCGTTCCGACCTGCAAGCCATGGCTTCCACCTTCCAGGATGCAGATTTGAAGCAGCTTGACATAACAAGACTTCTTTCTGATTTTTTTGGAATGTTACAACGTTACCACATAATTTGCCCCAGTGACCTGATCATGCTCACCAAGGCACTCACTACAATTGAGGGAGTATCTGAACATTTCGATCCCAGCTTCAATGTTCTTGAGCATGTTGAACCACAAATAAGAGAAGTGGTGAGCAACCGCTATGGGTTCAGTGCCATTCGTGATAGGGTTCAGAAAAGTGCAAACGGCTATCTGGAACTCTTGGAAAACTTACCAGTGGACATACAAAGAATCCTGGACCAGATACGCCAAAAACGCCTCACCCTGAACCTTGAAATGAAGCGTATTGAACACCTGGCCGACAAGATGGATTACGCCAGCAGGCTCATGGGGATATCCATGATTATATCTGCTCTCATCGTTGGCTCTTCCATCCTGATCTTAGCGGATTCTCTGGCCAAAAAGCCAGGTTTCCTTGGAATAGTCGGGGTTATCGGACTGGCCGGAGCTGGTATCTATTCCGTGGGCTTTGTGGCATCTTTTTTAATGCCCAAAAAGAAAAGCGATTGAGAAAAAATAAGGTGCGGGAAGAAAGATCCACAGCACCAGGAGTCCCCTTACAACGACGTCCCGATTTTGTTACAAATAGTGGCAAACGACTCTGCATCAAGACTTGACTGCCCAACAAACAACCCGGACAATTCTGGAATCAAAACATACTCATCAACATTTTCCACCATTAATGATCCGCCGTAAAGAACTGGTTTGCCGGCCTGTATCTGGGAAATAAACCTGGCCGCCTCCGCAACACGTTCTACCTGTTCCGGGATTCTGACCATTGTCGCTTCTGTCGGCCCATAAGCAATCAGCAACTCTTCGCAATCAATATCATTCAGGGCAGTAAGCTGTGACATAGCATAGGGTTGGTCGACACAAACTATGGGCTTAAGCCCTGCGGCCACAGTCTCAGCCATTTTGTTGGCGGTATCCTGCGAAGTCTCATGAAAATAACGTCTTCTTTCCGAATGCCCAATGATGACATAGTCAACCATTTTCCTGACCATATCGGCAGCCACGGCACCGGTGTATGATCCCTTGGGAAATGGGGAAACATCCTGAGCGGCAAGAGAAACATTTTTAAGCTCAAGAGATCGTACGTATTCAGACAAACTGCACAAACAGATGAAGGACGGAGCGACAATAACTTCCAGGCCATCGACTGGTCTATACAGTTTGGCAAATTCAGCGAACCATTTCTGCGAACCATTTCTGCGAAGCTTTTAATCCCTTATTGCTCTTCCAGTTACCAACTATATATTTCATTCACATCTCTCTGGTGAAAATTATTGATTCAATTGGCAGCCCGCCGTTATTCGTCCACACACTTCCTTTTCAGCCAATCCCCTGATCAAAATTCCTTTTGAGCGGGACTGTAGACCATACTTAATCTCCAGATCCTTTTTTTTAACCTGTAAAAAAGAAGCAAGAAATGCAACAACTGCCTTATTCGCTTTTCCCTTTGCAGGAGGTGCAGTAATAGCCAGCTTTACAGCATCATTATGCAGCCCGACAAAACCATTCCGACGGGCACGCGGCTGTACAGAGACCCGCAACAGTACACGACCATCCTTGTACGGGGAAAGGAAAGTCGTAGTATCCATGGTTGCAGTCAGCGTTTGTCCTCTTTGTTGGCCCGACTAAAATCCTCCTTCACCTCTTCCTGCTCATTTATTACACTCAGCTCTCCACCTTGTAATAACGAATCGAGTATCTTGTCATCATTCAGCCTGGCAACATCATCAGGGCTTAAAGAACCATCCTCAGCTAGCTCTATTTTCTGATAAAGTTCAGAAACATCATCATTACTATCGTTGTCACCCGCTATCACTTCAGGGGTCACCTGTAAATCCTGTGGAGTTCCACCTTCTGGGCAAAAAACATCTATGGTTTCGAGATAGCCCTCAAGAGTAGCTTTCAGATCCGCCCTCACTTCTCCTTTCTTTTTCTGCAAGATATCTATCTCACGTGGTAAACGCTCCAATTCCTCTCGGGCATCACTACGGATTTTTTCAATTTCAGCATGAGCTCCGGCAATCATCTCTTCAGCTTCCGTTTTGCTCTTTTCCTTAAGCTCCTCGGCAAAACGTTGGGCAGAAGCCAGGGTGGACTTAAAATCCACTTCATCCTTTTTCAGCTCATCATTTTGTTCTTTCAAAATCTCAATCTTACTTTTCAGTGCTGTTTTTTCTACTTCTGATTTTTTTAGCGTTTCCTCTATCTCTTCAAGCATGGCTTCCATGGTACTGACCTCTTCGGCATGTTCGGTGTCTTCCTGTTCCATATCAGCAATGCGAAGCTGTAATTCTTCTATTTCCTTGTTCAGCTCCTGAATTGTTGCATCTTTTTGCGTACAACTCTCCTTTAATTCTGCAGATAATTTCCTGGTAACCTCCATATCTGCTTCAAGTGAACCAGTATAATCTTCTGAATTTTCTTTGGAATTACGCAGAGTCTCAAGCTCTTCCAACTGCTCTGCACACCGTTCCTGTAACTCAAAAAATTCATCTGCCACCTGTTCGAGATAATCCCTTACTTCCAGAGGATCCCATCCTCTGAATTTTACCTCAAATTCCTGATCTTTGATCAATTGCGGAGTAATAGCCATAGTACTTTAACCTTTCAATAGTGATCCTGTCTTAGTTCATTCCCATCGCCATCTGTTTTAATGTTGGTACGAGAAAACTTTGTAGAAACATAATACCCAAAATCAAAATCATCGGAGAAAAATCAATCCCGCCAACACTCATGGGAACAAACCGTCTGATACGACTCAACAGTGGTTCAGTCACATTAAACAAAAAAAGGACAACTGGATTATAGGGATCAGCATTCACCCAGGAAATAATTGCCCGACCTATGATGACCCACATATAAGCCGTTAGTAAAAAATCGATTAACTGCGCTACAGCCATTAAAAAATTATTGACAACAAACATTGACATACCCCATCTTTATTTATGTTGGTATCGTAAAAAACTGTACGTCCACGACATATAGTATGATTTTTCCCAACCATCAGGTTTTCAAACTCTACATTTTGTCAAAATCTGATTCGATTTCACAGATACTTTCTCCTTACGCAACTTTCGATCCCGGTGGAACCGCACCACTCACAGAAGAAAGAACCAATCGGCTTCTCCCGTTTTCTTCCACCTTGGCGGCCAACACCATTCCCTGTGATTCAACTCCCATCAGTTTAACGGGTTTCAAATTAGCCACTATTAAAACCAGCAAACCGGGCAAATCCTCCGGTTGATAATAGTCGGCTATTCCGGCTACAATTATCCGTTCCTCAGGGGCTTTCACTGTGAGTTTCAACAGACGATCAGACTTTTTTACAGGTTCAGCGCACACAATTTCAGCAACCCTCAAATCAACTTTCTGAAACTGATCAAAAGTTATGACCCCCTCCCGGTTTTCGGTTGTTTGCTCATTTTTGTTCTTTTTTTCTTTATTCTGTTTTGCTCCCTGCTTTACAGGCTGTTTCTTTTTCGTATCCGTCCGTGGAAAAAGAGCCTCTATTTTCTGCAGATTCCCTCCAGGTTCAAGCATCCCCCACCTGCCGTTGGTTTTAAAGTCTTTTATCAAGGGACTATCAATCCCAAGTCCAAGTCCCTGTGCCATCCTCTCACATATTCCAGGCATTACCGGCTGTAGCAGAAGTGTGAGCAAGCGCAGGGTTTCAGCAAGATTATAAAGTACAGTATGAAGACGTCCAAGGCGGTCTTCTTCTTTAACAAGAACCCAGGGTTCATTGCTTACAATGTACTTATTCGCCTGGCTGATCAATTCCCACACAACCTGAAGCGCGCGATGAAACTGGAAACTGCTCATTGTTTCATAGTAGCTTGCAAGTACTTTCTCTGCAAGATCGGAAAGAACCGTGTCGTCATCAACGCTTACAGGTTCAGGAACAACACCACCTGTATACTTCACCAGCATTGCAGTTGTGCGACTGTACAGATTCCCAAGGTCATTGGCGAGGTCAGAATTTTTCCTGGCAACGATTGCATCAGAACTAAAGGATGCATCCAGCCCAAAAGACATCTCGCGAAGACAAAAATAACGGATGGAATCCACCCCGTATTCTTCAATAAGTTCGACCGGTCGGATCACGTTACCAATGCTTTTGGACATTTTGGTTTCGTCCACATTCCAATACCCGTGAACATGGAGTTTTTTGTACAAGGGAAGTCCCATGGACAGGATCATGGTTGGCCAATAAATAGCGTGTGGTTTTAAAATATCTTTTGCTATAACATGCTCTGCCACATTCCAGCAGCTTTCAAACTGTTCCCCATCGGGATATCCAAGACCTGTCAGGTAGTTAATAAGTGCATCAAACCAGACATAGGTGACAAAATTTCCATCAAAGGGCAGAGGAATCCCCCAGACAAGACGAGATGTTGGCCGAGAGATACAAAGGTCTTCAAGAGGTTCACTCAAAAAGGAGAGGACTTCGTTTTTATACCGCTCCGGAGTGATAAAGTCTGGATTGCTCTTAATGTGATCGATAAGTTCTTGCTGATAACGTGACATTCTGAAGAAATAATTTTCCTCCGTTATCTCGTCAGGTACAGTTTTGTGATCAGGGCATGTTCCATCCACAAGTTCCTTTTCAGTCAAAAACCGTTCACAGCCGGTACAGTAGAGGCCGGTGTATTTATCAAAGTAAATATCACCCTTCTCATACACCTGCTGCAAAATTGCCTGAACCGTTTCCACATGTTTTTTGTCCGTCGTTCGGATGAAGTTGTCAGGAGCAATGTCAAGCAAAGGCCAGGTCGTCCGGAACATTGCACTGATCCGATCAACATATTCTCTTGGACTGCACCCTTCTTTTTCAGCAGCTTCTGCTATTTTATCACCATGTTCATCGGTGCCAGTCTGAAACCTGACAGTATCGCCCGTCAAACGCCGAAACCTGCTATAGGTATCCGCAACAATAGTAGTATAAGCATGGCCAAGATGTGGTTGGGCATTAACGTAATAAATAGGAGTGGTTATATATGTCGTCATTTTCCTTAAAGTTCCTGCAAAGAAAGAAGATGTAAGTATTCAGGTTGTGGGAAAATCGCTACCTGCCCCGAAAGCCGTTACGAACGGCTAACGCAGAAGTCACTTCTTTTTCTTTGTTTTCGTATCCTTTTTTCCTTTTTTGTTTTTGGAATCGTTTCTGATTGTCTCGGCATTACACCATTGATCTTTTTGCAGAACACTTCTTTCTCCGGATTCATCCACCACCTGAAGGGTGGATTGCAACGGGTTCTGACGTCGCACCTTAAAGAGCTTTCCGGAAATCTTGAGTATTTTTCCTGGCCGAGGCATCCCCTTCCGTTCCCGCTTATATGTTTCAAACTCATAGGTCAAACAGCAGAGCAATCGATTACAAACACCTGAAATCTTAGCTGGATTAAGGGGTAGATCCTGCTCTTTTGCCATCTTAATAGAAACAGAGTCAAATTTTTTGATATATCCTGAGCAACACAATTCCCGCCCACAAGTGCCAATTCCACCAATCATCTTAGTTTCGTGGCGTACCCCAACCTGCCTCATCTCCACCCTGGTCTGATATTCTCGAACCAAGTCCTTTACCAGAGCCCTGAAATCCGCTCTTTTATCCGCTGTAAAATAAAAAATTATCTTTTTGCCATTGAAGAACCTTTCAACCCGTACAAGATGCATCTGCAAGCCATGCTGTAAAATCAGCTCCTTGCAGTTAAGAAAAGCAGCCTGTTCCTCAACAAGAATTTCACGATAGCGATCGCATTCTTCCTTGAATGCCCGACGTAATATTTCGTAGCTCGCCCTTCTCTCGACATCCGACTCCCGACAGGCAGGGGCTGGACATACAATAGAAGCGGGTTCGAGTCCAAAATCACCCTGTACCATCACTACTTCCTTCTTCTGCAGGTCATCCAATGGAGTTACGGCTGTAAACTCCTGCCCCTTTGTACGGAACCTAATCCGATAAAAATAGAGTAAGGCTGTTTCCTTTGCTATACCAGCATTTCCCTGGGTGTCGTCAAGTTGGATTTCTTCTTCCATCTTTTTATTATTCTCTCAATCGAAAGAGGAGTACTTCACAGACTAATGTGCGGTTACAATTTCTATCCAATTCTTTCTCTGCCTGAGCAATGGCATCCAGTTTAGCAAAAAAATGTTCAGAACTCCACTCTTTCCGTGTCTTCAGCATATCCGTTCCCGCCTGTTGACCAAAGCAATCCAGCAAACAATCTCTCAACCAGAGTTTAACAAGAGAAAAGAGGTGGGGCAGGTCTTCTTTCAAAGCAGCCATGGATTCAGCCATCAATAAAAGTTCCCCGAGTTCTTTTTCCTGTCTTTCGACGGGGGAAACCAAAAGTGAGATTAAATCTTCCCAAAACTTCACAAGATTTTTACGGTGAAATCGCATCGCTTTACCAGGACTCCCCTCCCCCAACCTTGCTAATAACAGAGCAGTTTCCGGCTCAAGAGTACCTTCCTGCTGCAAAAGGATTGTGCTGGTTTCTTCAAGGGTCAGCCCATAAAAGGGGATCAACTGGCAGCGTGAAGTGATTGTCTGCAACACATGCCCCGCTGAGTCTGCTGTGAGAATCAATATATTATTCTCAGGCGGTTCTTCGAGGGTTTTCAGGAGACTGTTGGCAGCTTCCCTGCGCATGGTATGTAGATCCTCAATGAGTACGACCCGCGACTTGGCTTCATAGGGAGAATAGGATAACGCTTTTATTAAATCCCTGACCTGAGAGATTTTGATGGCACCCTTTTCAGGTGACACAAGCAGAAAGTCCGGATGCGACCCGGAGATGAGTTTCTTACACGACGAACACAAGCCACATGCTGAAAGCCCCCTGGCCGCATGACAATTCACCGCTGCCGCAAGCCCTCTGGCAAAGAGTTGCTTCCCCACACCTTCAGGGCCACGAAAGAGGTAAGCATGAGCCAGCCTGCCATTTGCAAGGCTCATACTAAGAAGGTTCCTGGCTCGTTGCTGTCCCAAGAAAGGCTTCCCTCCTATGAGAAGTACCTTTTCAGTTTCCTGACTCTTAGCCCCCATCCCGCACTATTCCTTAGACATTAAATCGAAAATTCAGACAGTCCCCATCGAGGACAACATACTCCTTCCCCTCAGAGCGCATCACTCCCTTTTCCCTGGCACCACTCTCTCCATTACAAGCAACAAAATCATCGTAGCTTATAGTTTCAGCACGAATAAAACCACGTTCAAAATCCGAATGGATTTTTCCTGCGGCACCGGGTGCTTTAGTGCCCTTGGTGATCGTCCAGGCTCTAGTTTCTTTCTCACCCACGGTAAAATAGGTAAGGAGCCCGAGCAGTTTATACCCTGCGGCAATCAGTCGATTCAGCCCCGGCTCTTTCATCCCCATATCGGCCAGGAATTCCTGTTGCTCTTCTGCGTCCAGCTGGCTCAGTTCCTGTTCGATGGAACCTGCGATAAGCACAACACCATCACCATCCTCGGCTGCAAGTGTTTCAAGAACCCGGACATGATCGTTTCCAGTGAGCACATCCTCTTCCAACACGTTAGCCACATAAAGTACCGGTTTATCAGTGAGAAGAGACATCTCTTTCATCATCTCTTTTTCCATGTCACCGTCCAGCTCAAGAGTCCTGGCACATGCACCACCATCAAGTACATCCCGGAGACGCTCAAGAAAAACCGCCTGAGCCTTGAGCGTTTTATCTCCTGACTTAGCCAACGACTGTGCTTTTTTAAGACGTTTTTCCACCATATCAAGATCAGAGAGGATCAATTCCATGGTAATCACTTCCCTGTCTCTTGCAGGATCTATGGAGCCATCCACATGAACAATATTCTCATCTTCAAAACAACGAATCACATGGATAAGGGCATCCACCTGTCGAATGTGACCGAGGAACTGATTCCCAAGCCCTTCCCCCTGACTGGCTCCCTTTACCAGACCGGCGATATCCACAAATTCCATCTGAGTAGGCACCTTACGTTTTGTTTTTGCCATCTCAGCCAGGATGTCTAACCGTTCATCCGGAACCGGCACAATGCCCACATTGGGCTCAATGGTACAAAACGGATAATTCTCAGCATCAATACCAGCCGCCGTCAAAGCGTTAAAAATTGTAGACTTTCCCACATTTGGAAGACCAACGATACCACAACGAAATCCCATACACTCTTCCTCCGCCCCTTAAAGGCATGTAAAAACTAAAAATATCAAACGTAACGACAAATTATTTAAAATGGGATAGTATACTCTGCCAAAGAGAAAATGCCCATTGTTTTGTAAGGACCCCCATGAATCCAACATCCATACTGATCACTGATGTCACACTTTTTACAGCCCCCGACACCCCACTGGCCTCCCGACAATGGGTACTGTGCAAAGACGACCTGATTCACTCATATGGTTCAATGAGTTCTATTCCCGATTGTCCCGATGCAACCCGACTTGATGGAACAGACAAACTTCTCATGCCTGGTCTCATTAATGCCCACAACCACTGCGCGATGACTCTTTTTCGGGGACTTGCCGACGACCTCGCCCTTAGCGACTGGTTGAACAATCATATCTTCCCGGCAGAAGCCGCGTACGTGAACGAAGAGATGGTCTACTGGTGTACAAAACTTGCCGCAGCAGAAATGCTTTTGTCGGGAACAACCACCGTTGCAGACGGATATTTTTTTGAAAACCAGGCAGCCCAAGCACTCCTTGAATCTGGTATGAGGGCAGTACCAGCACAGGGTGTTATCGATTTCCCAGCGCCAGGAGTCCCCGATCCTGACAATAATATTGCTGCCGCTGAAACTTTTTTGACTACCTGGAGCGAAAAAAATCAGCTCATCACCCCTGCCGTTTTTGCTCACTCCCCCTATACCTGCTCCCCCCAGACACTTCAAGCCACCAAAGCACTGGCCGCAAACTATGGCGCGGTCTTTTTTATTCATGTTGCAGAAAGCAGACAGGAACAAGAGCTATTAATTAACCCACAGGGCACAAGCCCGGTTCGTCACCTTGCAGCCCTTGGCTTACTTGATAAAAACACTATCCTCATTCACTGCGTATGGCTTGACGATGAGGACAGAAGAGTCATTCAAGAGAGCGGAGCCTCGATTATTGTCTGCCCACAAAGCAATTTCAAGCTGGCATCAGGTGTTGCTGATTGCTCAGCCATGGCATCCATGAAAATACCCATGGGGCTTGGAACGGATGGAAGTGCCAGCAATAACAGCCTGGATCTTTTCCGCGAAATGGACAGCCTTGCAAAGAGTCAAAAGCTATTAACGCATGATGCCACTGCCATGACGGGCAGACAAGCTCTTGCCATGACAACTGAAAACAATGCTAAAATACTTGGGCTTCCTCTGCTTGGGAAAATAACGCCAGGATATAAGGCAGATATAATCCTGCTGAATACCCATCAAGCGCATCTGCAGCCAATCTATAACCGTGATTTTTTAGTCTATAGTGGAAATGGAGGAGATGTTGAAACGGTTATCGTCAATGGTAAAATCATCATGAAAGAACGTAGGCTCCTCACCTTTAATCTCGATGAATGCCTAACCAGAGTACGAGACATTGCCTCCTCGCTCGGTGCACTTTAATAGTCATCCGTCCCTCTCTGTTCTGAAACAGAACCCATGAAAAGGTTTTTGTCGCAATTAATAGACCAAAACTAACACGAGCATTCAACACTTTAGAATATAACCCCGTAATCATGTCTGCTTTTAGAGACAGAGTCTTCTCTTTCCAGGAGACTTCCTTTTTTTTCAAACTGTATCGAGGGGACTTTTCCAAAGTTGCTCACACAAATGTCTCTGCTCTTCCCCGCCGAAACAAACATCATTACACTATTTATCAACCAGTTGCGCAACAGAAATACAATAAAAACAGCCATCACCAAACAAATGGCATGACAAATGCTTTACCGAGCTCAAGAGCAGAATTCTCGCCGGATATCAGGCCGGTTGGAGAGAACTGCAAGTCCCCAAGTCTCACTAACGAGACGGATTATTATTTCATTTTTAATTGAGGAGATTAACATGAAAAAGCTTACTCTTGGACTTCTTGCCTTTGCATTTATTGCCACCCCTGCGTTTGCCAGTGACTTCCAGGTAGAGCAGACAATGTTGCTAAACAATATTACTGTGGACATGGACAAATTCAAAGATGATGCTGGTAAACTGGAAACCCTGACGCAGAAAAAAGCCTGCGTTGAAAAAGCAACCGATCTTGATGGCCTGAAAGAATGTGTTTCAAAATCTCATTCAGAATAATAAGGTCAGAGGAGACACAGAAAAACATGAGCAGTGAACCTGCTCCCGCCTGATGCTTTGGGAAAAATAAATCTTCCTTCGTATGCTTTTAATCCTGTCCGGACTGACAGATAACTCAATAAAGCTCACAAGGTGCATTTATTTACAAAGCATTTGGTTCACATTTCTGTTTCCCCCAACTGGGGTGGTTTGCACCTGCTCAAACTGCCCCGGATTCTTTTTTCACGAATTCACCAAGTGTACACTTAGCAGCATTTTAAGAAATCTCACCTTTCCCCTCAACAAAAACACTAAAGACCCTATTCAAATCATCGAGATAAAAAGGTTTGGTAATATATTCATCCATCCCAGAGTCAAGGCAATCCTCCCTGTCTCCACTCATGGCATTTGCCGTCATGGCAACAATGAGGGTGTGGCAACCACGGAGCTGCACAGAAAGCTTGTCTGCCAGTTCCTTATCTACGCCTGCTAACTCATCTCCGAGCTCGGCCGCTCGAATGATTCGTGTACATTTTAAACCATCCATTATCGGCATCTGCACATCCATCAAAACCACATCATAGCTCTGACCGACAAGACAGTTTAAGGCATCAATCCCGTTACAGGCCTCCACCAATGTATGCCCCGCCTTAGCCAACACCATTCCTGCCAGAACACGATTGGCTTCATTATCCTCGACAAGAAGAATATTGAGCGAATCGCTACTCATCGGTTTGTGGTCCACCTGAGGAAAAATGTCAGGTAACTCACTGAAGTTACAACAAAGAAATGATGAAGAAAGAGTAAAAGTACTCCCTTTGCCAGGGATGCTACTCACTGCAATCTGTCCACCCATAAGATCACATAGATGTTTGCATATTGCCAGGCCAAGACCTGTTCCACCAAAAACCTTTGTGGTGCTATCATCCTCCTGGACAAATTCGTTAAATATTGCTTCCTGATTATCCAATGCGATGCCAATCCCTGTATCACTTACTGAAAATTGGATCAAAACTGTCTTCTCCTTTGCCTTCAAGCATGCTACACGGACGTCAACACATCCAGTCTCTGTAAACTTAATTGCATTATTTACAAGATTCAGGAGAATCTGTCTAAGTCTCATACTGTCACCCACAACTGCCCGTGGCACATCATCGGCAATTTCCAACGTCACATTCAATCCTTTTTCATCATCTGCGAGGAACCTGACCGTATTCAATAGCGACCTCAGGGTGTCAAAGAGGTCAAATGGCTTGTTGCTGATTTTTAATTCACCAGCTTCAATTTTGGAAAAATCCAGAATATCGTTAATCAAAGACAGTAAATTTTCAGATGCGTTTTGAATGGTTTCCAAATGAGCTTGCAGCTCAGGGGACGATGTCTCGTCCAGAGCGAGGCGGGTTCGTCCAATAATAGCATTCATCGGGGTACGGATTTCATGACTCATATTGGCAAGAAAACGAGACTTTGCCCGATTGGCACTCTTGGCCTCTTTAGTGGCCACCTTCAATTGTTTTTCTCGAACCTGACTCGCTTCCTTCAATACCAGCATTTCCTCATGATGCTCCTGAAAAATACACCCGCTTTTTATAATAAAAGCTGTGTAGACAACTGCAATAAAGGCAAGAATAAGATTCTGATTCCCATAACTATTGTACAGTCCTATAAGCATGGGCAGAATGGTCAAACAGACAAAAATCTGAATATGAAGACGGCGATAGGAGAGGGTTGGAATGGCAGCAGCAGCCACCCCCACAACGACAACAAAAAAAATCACCTGGGTACTCTGTTCGGTGGCCAGAGGGTAAAGCCACCAGGCCACACTCCCCCAGCCTAAACCGGACAAGACCACTCCAGCCAAAAAAATTCTCTCAGCAAGTCTGGTCTGACGGAAATCACGTTTTTTGCTTTTCCTGTAAAGAAAAAACACAAACGCCCTTAGCACAACCAGAGCCATCATATACGCTACCCAAACCTGTAAAACATGAGGCTCGGGGAATGTTCTCAGAAAAAACAAGAAGCATACCGAGATGATGACGGACGTCATTAAAGACGCAGGAACACGCTGATAAAGAAGATCGACCTGCTTACGATAAACAGAGAGAGGTATTGTATTTTCCATTGCAACAAATCATATTTTTGTAGAAGGATATTTCTGGGAAGCCCTTCTATTCAGACTATCACAATATCAACACAAAAAACAAATTTGACAAAAGAAATGGTGAAAATCTTAAAGAGCCAATTTCAAAACCAGAAACCCTCCAAGCAGCAAAACGACAAATGCAATGCAAAGAAGATTAAAATAACGGTCGATGAACTCTTTAGCCGGCTCTCCCCACTTATACAGTACCCAAGCGACTAAAAAAAAGCGGCAAGCTCTTGATGCCAGAGAAGCCATCAGGAAAACCGGAAGATTTACATGAGCGACTCCAGCTGTTATGGTAGTCAACTTATAGGGAAGCGGTGTCAATCCAAAGACAAAAACAATCCAGGCATTCCAGTGATCATAGACCTGAAACAGGTATTCTCCGCCAAGCACAGTTCCCATACTGGAAATAAGATAGGAGGGTAATGCAATATCAAGCCGTCCGTCAACATCCACCAAGGTCACATGAGCAACATTCTCAACAATCCAACGGCCCATGGTATCCCAGGCGAACACACCAATACCATATCCCGCCAGACCACCAACCACCGAAGCAAGTGTACACCAGAAAGCATATTTATACCAACGGCTGGTCGCTCCCAAAACCAGAGCAATAAGCAACACATCTGGTGGAATTGGGAAAAAACTCGACTCAATAAAAGAGAGGACAATGAGTGCCAGTAAACCATACTTGCTGTCTGCCCAGTGGAGCATCCAGCCATACAGGCGTCGAATAAGCCCTTTTTTTGGAACTGTTGCCTTAGTCATTTTTCCAGCCATGCTCTCCAATTAAGCTTACAAATCGAACACTTTCAAGACGCTGCACGGCTACCTCGCCATCATTTTTTGTAAGATAATGTAACTCCTGCACCCTGCGATCACCAACGGGGATAACCATACACCCCGGGTCAGCCAGTTGATCTATCAGTGGCTCAGGGATTTCAGGACTGCCAGCGGTGACAATAATGGCATCAAAAGGGGCGTGTTCCCGCCACCCCATGGTACCATCATCCAATCGAGAAAGAATATTGTAATAGTGCAGTTTATCAAACACCTTACGAGCCCCGGCGAGGAGCGTATTTATTCGTTCAACAGTATACACCTTCGCGCAGAGCCTTGAGAGTACAGCCGCCTGATAACCTGAGCCAGTGCCTATTTCGAGAACTCTTTCATGCCCCTTTAGCTGTAAAGTCTGGGTCATTGCTGCAACAATCAGTGGCTGAGAAATGGTCTGGTCACTGGCAATGGGAAGAGGATGATCACCATATGCCTTTGCCTGCAAGGCATCATCTACAAAGAGGTGCCTGGGCACCTCTGACATGGCCCTCAAAACATCAGGGTCACAGATTCCACGCGGGCGAAGCTGTTCCTGGACCATACGTTCCCGAACAGTCGTAAATCGGTCAATCACTTCTTTTCGATCTCCTGCCAGGAATAATCGTCCTGCCAGTCAAACTCGTCATCATCATAGCCACTATAGCGACAGAGCGTAACTGTATCTCCCGTAAAGGTAATCACCGCCATATTGTATCCGTCTGGAGTAAACACTCCCCCAACCAGAGGAGTATCCTGGAGCAGATTACGATCTTCTTCGTAATAGGCCCACTCTTCTACCCCAGGGCTTACCATACGTTTTGAATCGGGAGTTCCCATGAGTTCCACGACCTCCTCACGAGTCGTCTCCCCACTCTTAATCAAGCAGACATCGGACACAAGATGGCGCCTTGCGGTCCCGGAACATCCCCCTAAGAAAAATACCAAAAACAACACTATTACGACCATGGCACAACGAAAGAAATTCAACATGGAAAGCTCCCGCTAAGAAAAGAACGAATGAACAGACACAAAACTTCATTTTCCAACCGCTCTATATCCTGATGAAGTTCTTTTTTCAACGTATAAGTCACCCTCAAACTCCAACAACCTTGTTGAGAATTTTATAGTTCCTTTTCACCATAAGCATGGGATCTACCACCAGTCCTGCCTGAATCATGGCATTGTCGTAAATCTGCTCTGCCACATCCGAGGCAAAGGCTTCATCACTTTTCACAAGCTCAGCCAGCTGTTTAATGAGAGGACTTGCAAGATTGATCTCAAGATTCTTTTTACTGGCTTCCGGACTCAAACCTTTCTCCATTCGACTCGCAGCCATGATACGTTCCATGGATGAGGTCATCATACCATCCGGATTAACAATCATTGCCGGTGAATCAACAAGCCGTTTTGACTCGATAACATCAGCAACCTTCTCTCCCAGGGTCTTTTTCAACCAGGAAACAAGAGAATCGCTGTCTTCACTGCTCAAGCGCCCAGTTTCATCCGCATCAGCTTCCTTGTCATCACCACTTTTGGACAAATCAAGATCAGCACGATCGGCTGAAACCAGCTTCTTCCCATCAAACTCCCCCAGATGGTTCAGGACAAAGTCATCAATAGGCTCCATGGTATAAATAATTTCTATACCTTTTTTATTAAACATCTCGACATAGGGACCGGACTCAATAGCCTTTCGATTAGGACCACTAATATAATAAATTTCTTCTTGTCCTTCATCCATCCGTTCAACATATTCGGTAAGCGATATCGGCTTTCCATCTTCAGAAGCAGATGATTCGAAACGTACAAGTTTTGCCAGTTCTTTCTGGAACTCATAGTCTGAAGTAACACCCTCTTTCAGATAAATTCCAAAGGTATTCCAGAGTTTAAGATAGCGATCAGAATCTTTCCCGGCTTCCTCTGCAAGAAATTTAAGAAAACGCTTAGTAATTACCCTGCGAAGTTTCATTACCAGGGCATTGTCCTGAAGCGCCTGACGGGAAATATTTAGGGGAAGATCTTCGCTATCCACAACTCCTTTCAAAAAACGCAGCCATTCAGGAAGGATATTTTCAGAATGTTGATCTATGAGAACTCTTTGACAATAGAGGTTTACTCCCGGTTCAACACGGCCAAAGCCCATGGACTCAAAATTTTCTGTGGGTACGAACAGGACAGCATTGATTGCAAGAGGTGCGTCTACAGAGAAATGAAGCCGGTATTGAGGTTCATCAATTGCGTTGGCAACAAATTTATAAAAGTCGTTATATTCTTCATCGGTGATTTCATTTTTTGCTCTGGTCCAGATCGCCTGAACAGTATTGACAGTCTCCCCCTCAAGTTTTATGGGAAACGGAACAAAAGTAGAGTATTGCTTGATAATTCCTTCAACCTTCCATTTTTTGTCATAATCGTGAGCATCATCCTTCAACTCAATAATTATTTTAGTTCCACGACGAAGCCCCGGAGACTCAGAGATGGTAAAACTTCCACTGCCTTCGGAAACCCACTCATTCCCTTCTGATCCATCCCAGGAACGACTCTGAACAGTGACTTTTTCCCCCACCATAAATGCAGCATAAAAGCCCACACCAAACTGACCGATAAGATTTATATCTTTGCGCGCCGCCTCTGCCAATTCTTCGACAAAAGCTCCCGACCCGGAATGAGCAATAGTCCCCAGATTCGTTTCTAACTCTTCACACGTCATACCGATACCGGTATCGGTGATTGTCAAGGTGTGCTTTTCTTCGTCAAGGTCAATACTTATTTCCAATGGTACATGATCATCAAACACATCATCGTGGGTTAAACTCTCATGGCGCATTTTTTCAAGCGCATCGGAACTATTGGAAATCAGTTCACGAAGAAAAATATCACGCTCGGTATAGAGCGAATTAATCACAATATCTAAAAGTCTTCTGGTTTCCGCCTGAAACTCGTGGGTTGTTGTCTGTTCACTCATGGGACATCTCCTCCTGTAAGTCTTATTGAATAAAGGGGATTACTCCCCCTATTCCGTTGCATTTTTACTCAAAGTCGGCCAAAATGATAAGCACACTTCCTATGCTGTCAAGCTTTCGGAATCATAAGACACATACAGACAACGTAACTATCCACTGGAGATACAACTTGCTTTTGCAACCCTACAAGCTTGTAACTGCTCACAGGCTACCGAAAAACAAAGAGTACTACACAACATGAAAACAACAGAAAAAGATACTTTGATCATTGGTGCCGGGCTCTCCGGCCTCACCGTCGCCTGGAAGCTCAAACAAATCCCAAACCATTCCTTTCTTTTACTCGAAAAATCGGGTCGCGCAGGCGGTGCAATCTCCAGCCATGCAGAAGCAGGATATCTGGCAGAAGGCGGCCCACACGGGTTCCTCGACAACTGTCCTGAATCGCAGGAACTTCTCACAGAAACAGGTCTTGACAGAGAATGTCTGAAAGCTCCTCTTCTGCAATTTGTCCGCTATGTGTGCATGGAAGGAAAACTCAGACTGATTCCTCAAACACCACTGAAAATTCTTGCGGCCCCACTGATTTCACCCCTTGCAAAATTGAGGGTAGCCGGTGACTTTTTCAAAAAGCCCCTGGAAGGCGAACCCACAGTGAGCGAGTGGGTAAAATACCGTTTCGGAAAGGCTCTCCTCCCCTATGTTGATGCCGTTTACACAGGCACCTATGCTGGAGACCTGGAGCGCCTGGTCATCGATGGCGTAATGCCAGGTGTTCGGAAAATTGAAAAGGAAAACGGCTCAATTATTTATGGTCTCTTAAAAAAAATGAAAGCCGGGAAAAAAAAGAGCTCAGTAAAAAGGAAAGGGCTCCCTGCCATGACCAGTTTTCCAACCGGTATGCGCCGGTTGCCGGAACGTCTCCTGGAAGTACTCGAAAGTCACGAACTCAAAACCAACTGTCAGGCATTACACATTTCACGGACAGACAATGGCTGGCTGGTAAGTACTGCTGATGAAAGCTTTTCCTGCAGACATTTGGTGCTGGCACTCCCTGTCAACACATCCCTTTCCCTTCTTGCAGATAGATTGGAGACACCGCCACTTCCGAAAATACCAGAAGCAAAAATCCTAACTGTTGCAATGGGATTTGACAGAGGAGCAAGCTTACCACCCGGCTTTGGCTATCTGACTCCAGAAAAGGAACAGCGCTTTTGTCTGGGTGCACTTTTTTCCTCCAATATGTTTCCTGATCGTGCTCCCAGGGATCATATCCTTCTGGAAGCACTGGTTGGTGGACGAAGACACCCTGAACGGCTTGATCTTGACGACGAGACATTGGTCAGAGAAGCTGTACAGGATGTACAACAACTCCTTAAACTCCCGAACCCTCCATCCTATACTCGAATTCTCCGTTCAGATTGTGGGATACCGCAACTCGAAAAAGGTTACCCCGCTTTACTTCAGTGGCGCGACCGTATCATCGAGAAAGAAAAAGGATTACATATAACAGGCTTTGGCTGGGAAGGAATCGGCCTCAACGAAATGATCAAAACGGCATACCGGGTCAGCGAGGCTATCAGGCATGGACTTCCTGAGTACTCTCAAGACGAGACTGAGGTGAAGAAAGTTTATTTCTGATAATGCGACATGTTCATTTGTTATATGGTCATGAACCTGAGCACAAACAACGACAAAGAGCCCCCCCCTATGAAAAACAATGTTTTACTGGCAGCAATACTCGTCGCTGCTCATCTTGAACACCCCGCGATTCCAAATGACCCTGGATTTATTGCCATCCTTGAAGATGCGTACGACACCCAGAAAAGTGACTTAAGACCTCTACCTTCGTCCATTTCATCTCACACTTAACAACTGTTCTGAACAGAATGATTTTAATTGTGCACAGCAGTTAGCCCCCCACCAACTACTCATAAGAACAATTCCTATTGACAGCCCCCTTTATCCTTATTACACTTAATTAAGAACTGGTCTTATCTAGGTTAAATTCAATATACCCTACCCTCTTTCATCACAACAAAGAAATGGATATAGGGGGATTTGTTCCACCTTTAAAATAAAATCCAGCCAACAGTAAATATCACATGCCTAATTAGGCGGAACTTTAACAACAAGGGAGAAATGCCATGTCAGAAAAAAAGAAACTAACAAATAATTCCGGTGCTCCAGTAGTTGACAACCAAAACATACAATCTGCCGGTGCACGTGGCCCTATGTTACTGCAAGATGTGTGGTTTCTTGAAAAACTCGCCCACTTTGATAGAGAGGTTATTCCAGAGAGGCGCATGCATGCCAAAGGGTCGGGAGCATATGGCACATTTACCGTGACACATGATATCACCCAGTACACCAGGGCCAATCTCTTTTCAGAGCTTGGCAAGACAACAGAACTTTTTTCCAGATTTTCCACTGTTGCCGGAGAACGGGGTGCTGCAGACGCTGAACGTGACATCCGTGGTTTTGCGTTGAAGTTTTACACTGACGAAGGAAATTGGGATCTAGTTGGCAACAACACTCCAGTGTTTTTCCTCCGCGATCCACTCAAATTTCCAGATCTCAACCATGCTGTAAAAAGGGATCCAAGAACCAACATGCGAAGTGCAAAAAACAACTGGGATTTTTGGACATCATTACCGGAGGCACTCCACCAGGTAACCATCACCATGAGTGACCGTGGTATTCCTGCTTCTTATCGGCACATGCACGGCTTCGGCAGCCACACCTTCAGCCTGATCAATGCCAACAATGAACGGTTTCGGGTCAAGTTTCACTTCCATACACAGCAAGGGATCAAGAATCTGACAGATGCAGAGGCCGAGGCAATCATCGGGAAATGCCGAGAAAGCCATCAGAAAGATCTCTACGATAGCATTGAAGAAGGAGACTTCCCACGTTGGACCATGTTCATCCAGGTAATCCCCGAAAAAGACGTTTCAGACTTACCTTACAATCCTTTTGATTTAACCAAGGTCTGGTACCACAAAGACGCTCCACTCATGGAAGTCGGCGTCCTCGAACTAAACCGCAATCCTGAAAATTATTTTGCAGAAGTTGAACAATCTGCATTTAATCCAGCCAGCATTGTGCCGGGAATTGGATTTTCTCCAGATAAGATGTTACAGGGGCGGCTTTTTTCATATGGAGACGCCCAACGTTACCGCCTTGGAGTAAACCATCAACAAATACCTGTGAATGCACCGCGTTGTCCCTTTCACAATTACCATCGGGATGGAGTTATGAGAGTGGATGGCAACCACGGGAGCGCCATCGGGTATGAGCCAAACAGCCAGGGGGAATGGCAGGAACAACCGGAGTTCAAAGAGCCGCCACTCAGTATTGAAGGTGCAGCCGGGGAAGCTCTTTCGGCTCATGTCGAGCACACAGCAACAAGTGCTGTTTGACAACACTGCCAGAGCCATGGGGGATGCACCCGAAGAAATCAAAAAACGGCACATCGAAAATTGTCTTAAAGCAGACTCTGCATATGGAAAAGGAGTGGCCGCTGCCCTTGGAATTAAAGAGTAGTACTGTGAGCAATGAAAAGATTCCCCCTAGAGACGGGAAATCTTCATAGCACGCAACAAACAAATCATTTCAACGGACTTTAACTACAAAGAAATGATTTGTTTGTTGCAGATACTGGGCGAATGAAGAGTGTTCACCTAACCGTCAAGATTTACAACATATCAATAATGGAATTAAACATCGCACTGGGGCGCATGAAGGCAGAGATCATGGCAGTATCTGGTTTATAATAGCCTCCCATGTCAACAGCTCTTCCCTGACACGTGATCATCTC
>CAMZKT010000108.1 GCA_947311435.1 uncultured Desulfocapsa sp. | reverse complement strand
TCTGTATTAAGAATACTTACTGAGGGTGCCACCATGGATATGCTCATCGTCCAATTACTTGAAAACTATGATGTGGATCAACAGCAACTGGAAGAAGATATCCAGGAACTTCTTCACGATTTATTACGTGCCGGACTTCTCCTTCCAGAGGCATCATAGGAGGTGCGGAAACATATTAATCAACTGCAATCTCTTTCCTTTCCGGAATGGATCACGCTCCTCATTTCCACATGTCTCCTTCCTCTTGTCGCCCTGTCTCTAAAGTGTTTTGGCCTGGCTCGTACCCGGACTCTTCTCCTCTGGTATGCCCCTTCACCTTCGCCTTCCGATTCTACTCCTGGCGAAAGAGGAATAAAAACAGCGGACAAACTGGCAAAACTCGTTTCCATCAGTGCACGCCACGGTTTCTATAAGGCGAACTGCCTTAAACAGGTACTTGTCCTGCAAATGTTCCTGAACAAAAAGGGCATCCACACCACGCTTCATATGGGAATAAAAAAAAGTGATGCACAAACTCTTCAGGCTCACTCCTGGCTTGAATGTACAGGATCTCCACTTATTGACTCCCCAAACAACCTTCTCAACTTTACGACAATACACAGCACCAACACCGCGGGGCGTAGGGAACAACAATGAAATATCGGATTTTTGACAGGATACTTGAAAGCGACATCCCCCTTCCTGAACTGCAACAGTCGGAAGACAAGGAAGCAAATCTCTTTTTCATCTCAATCCCCACTCCTTATTTCCAGGATTCTGACATTATCTGGACTCACCACTGGAAACTACCAGGTGGTCAAATAAGCATATCATCCGGGAACAGGAATGAAGAATACTGGCTTCACTTTCCTCATCTTGCACATTTCAGGATCAATCCAACATCTAAGCGTATCTATTGTTACCAACCGCCTGAAACCCCAGAAAACAGCATCAGACATCTCTTACTGGACCAAGTGATCCCCAGACTCCTCAGTCATATGGGCGAGCAGATACTTCACGCAAGCTGCGTCAATGTCAACCATTCGGCCATTCTTTTTTCCGGAGAATCCGGTTGGGGAAAATCCACTCTTGCGAGTTTCTTTCACACGTCCGGTCACCCACTTCTGACAGATGATGGCTTCATGCTGAAGAAGGTTGGTACAAAGATAAAAGGAAACCCAAGTTATGGTGGCGCACGGCTTTTTCCGGACAGTATGTCTCTACTTCCAGGGATACCAGAGGACACCGTTTCTTCTCCCGTCTCGCATTATTGTGCAAAGAAACGGTTGAATATAACCGACAGCAACGGAATGAATTCCATTCCCGTAAAGGCTATTTTCACTCTCAGCAATCCGGAATTTTCTCAACAATCAGAGAATATCATAATTCGTAAATTATACGGTGCAGCTGCAGTAATGGCACTTGTTAAAAATTGTTTTCCCTTGGATATTACCGACACAGAAAGAATGGGAAAGCAGTTACAAAAACTTACCTTGATCGCAAGTACTGATGAGCTGTCCATCTACTCGTTGAGTTATCCACGTCAACCCGACAAATTACCAGAGATTGTAAAATCTATTGTAAAAACCCTCAACACAGATTCTTCTGAGGGTGATTAATGAGTGGTATTTTTGGGATATTCCATCAGGACAAGAAACCTGTTAGACGGTCTCACCTGCAAGGACTTGCAAAGTCCATCAAGCATCGGGGGCCAGATGGTGTAAATATTCTAAATTTTTCTCACATGGGCCTTGGCCACGCCATGCTTCACACCACTCCTGAATCCGCCAACGAGAATCTTCCGTTTACGGATAAAGAAAGCTCGTTGACCATTACGGCAGATGCCCGCATTGACAATCGAGAAGAGTTGTCGGAGCGAATCGGCTTTAAAAACATTGATGGGCTCGGCGACAGCCTGTTGATCCTGGAAGCCTTCAAAAAACTCGGGACTTCCAGCTTTCAACTCCTCAATGGCGACTTTTCCTTTGTTATCTGGAATCCCCGCCAGCAACAACTCATCTGTGTACGAGATTACATCGGTATAAAGCCCTTCTATTATCACCACACTCCAAGACGCTTTGTGTTTAGTTCGGAGATTAAACAACTGGCTGAATATCCCGACATCACACTTCAAGCCAACGAAACCCTGATTGCCGAGTACCTCTCTTTTTCTTTTTGCAGCAAAACCGAAACATTATTCACAGATATTTCCCGGCTGGCACCGGCTCACTATCTGGTGGTACAAGCCAATACAATCAAGAGTTATAAATACTGGTCGTGGGAACCCAAAAAAACTTTACACTATAAAATCACGGCTGAATACACCGAGCATTTTATAGATACTTTTGGAGATGCCGTCAAAAACAGACTCCGTTCTTCATCCGCTGTCAGCGCAGAACTCAGTGGTGGACTCGACTCATCAACGGTTGTCGGCATGGCCAACAAATTACTTCTCCAAGACGGAAGCAAGCGCCTGAATGTGTACTCCATGGTTTTTCCGGGGCTGAAATGTGATGAAAAAAGTTACATCGAAGCAGTCAGAGAGTTCAATCAACTTCACGTGAACTACATCCCTTACGACAACTACCTTTTTCGTGATTGGGTGCAACAAACATTGGAAACTAAAGAACCTCCTGACTACCCGAATCTAACCATGAATAATCCTCTCCTTGCCACAATACATAAAAGTGGTTCCAGAATTATCCTCTCAGGGATTGGAGGAGATGAATGGTTTACAGGATCAGGCTATCCCTACCTTGACTATCTCCAGGACGGTGAATTTACCGCATTGTTCAGAGAACTGCGTTACCAAATGAGAAAAGGAGTAATGCCGACTGCTAAAAGATGCCTTGTCAACCTGTTCTGGCCGCTTATCCCTTCCGTTGCCAGAAGAAAAATCGCAGAACGATCTGCAAAGAGACACATTGCCCCATGGCTTTCAGAAAGTTTCACAAACAGGACACGGCTTGTAGAACGGATTTCACAAACAGACTCTCGCCCTTCCCTGAAAAACCTCGGCAACACCGCACTGGCAAATGTATTCACCCAAGCAGGAGTACAGTTTTTTCTTGAGCAACTAGACAGACAGCGAGCATTGTGGAATGTTGAAAATCGCTACCCATTTTTTGATAAAAAGATAGTGGAGTTTGCCTTTGCAATTCCGGATTACCAAAGGCTCCGGCAGGGACAGATAAAGCAGATACTAAAAGATCCCAGAAACTTTCTTCTTCCAGAAGCTATCAAAAAAAGAGATACTAAAGCAGAATTTTCCTTTCTTTTTAATGTCGCTTTCCAAGAATCGCTTTTTCTGCACTCCTTTGGCCCCCAGCCCTTAAACACAACTGACAGGATTAGAACCGCAGTTCTCGAGGACACCGTCAGAGTTAGAGAAGAATCCATTAAGCAGAATAAATACCTGAGTGGTCATAAAACATGGGAACTATGGTTTTCTTTTTCCATGAATATATGGTATAATAATTTAATTAATAATTTCAACATTGAGGAAAAAAATGAAGACCGCTAACTTGAAAAAACATGACAAACAACACGATTGTGGAAAAACAAAAACTACATACCACAAACCACAGTTACGCAAATATGGATCTGTTGTGTCCTTAACTGCTGGGATGGGTGGATCTGTGGCTGACAGTAGTGCACCGGGTACAATGCCTCACAAATGACACCATGCTCCACAAAGTTGTTTACTGGTACCCATAAAAAGACAAAGCCAAATCAAGAGAGTTCTTGATTTGGCTTTGTTCTATTGCACTGCCTGCCCAAACGAAGACAGTTCTTTTTGAAAAATTAAACTTCACGCACACCTAAGACTGCTGTTTTTTCTCCTTAATCCTATTAATCCTGCAAGACCAGCACCAAACAAAAGAAGAGTTGCCGGTTCCGGAACCGGTTCCACCGAAAAAGCGACCTCCCCCAGCGAGATGGTATCTACAAAACCTACATTTTGGTAATCAAAACCTGCTCCATCCAAATCAAAGCGCAAATATCGTGCATTAGTATAGTTGGAAAATTCAAACACATCCGCTAAATAATCTTGCTCGAACGTGTTATCCGTTGGAAAGAACGTCCCCAGGGATGTTCCCTGGGTACCAGCTGCATCAGAGACAAAGATCTCCAGAGAGGAAATCCCACCCCAATCCTCATTCCAAAAAGCAACCTTTTCCACCTCAAACTCTGCCCCAAGATCAAAGAGTATATTTGCTTCAGTTGAATAGTAGGGAGCCCACCATTCGTCTCCAGGTGCATAACTGTGCTTTGTGGTACTGGTAAAACTTTCAAAATTATCGCCATTGGAATAGGTAGCACTCAAACCTGACTGGTTTATCACATTATCAATACTGTACTGTGCCCCCTGATTCCCCAGGGAGGTAATTTCAGTAACACTGACTGCACCACGAATAACCGTCGCATTGGCAACTGAAACCCCGGAAAGCAGAAACGAGCCAAAAACCATTCCGGCAAACACAGCTTTATTTATTCGTCGATCAGCATTTGCCAGAAGCAGCGAATTATTGTTTTTCATTGTAAAATCTCCTTGTAAAAGTTGCCAGAACCCTAATATTCTCCGGTATAATTCAACTTATATGAAGTGTAGAATACTACAACAGAATTACATAATCAATAGGTAGAAACACTCATTCCTAACGACCACGGATAAATAGTTAAAATGACTACTGGCTTCGATACACACAAAAAAATCCTGCTGGCACGCTACCAGCAGGATTCCTTGCACCCTCAAAAGAAGAAACTCTTTCGCAGGAATGACGTTCTCAACAAAAACAAAAAATATGACTCTAATAAATATCCAGGTATTCCTCAAGTTCCCAATCGGTAACCGCAGTACGATAGCTGTCCCACTCGGCCTCTTTGGCCTGAATATATTTTCTAAAGATATGTGGTCCGAGAGTAGTCTCGGCAAGTGGACTCGCCTTCAGCTCATCAATTGCCTCTTTCAGGCTTCCCGGCATCACTTTGATACCAGCCTCATCCATCTCCGCAGCACTCATCTTGAAAATATCCTGATCCACAGAAGATGGCGGTGTCAGCTTGTTCTTTACACCATCGAGACCTGAGTTCAGCATCATGGCAAAAGCAAGATATGGATTACAGGCTGGATCAGGACAACGAATCTCTGTCCGAGTGCCCACTCCACGAGAAGCTGGAATACGTAAAAGAGCCGAACGGTTGGATGCCGACCACGCAGCATAAACAGGAGCTTCATAGCCTGGAACAAGACGTTTGTAAGAATTCACCAGAGGATTTGTTACGGATGCAAAGACACGAGCATTCTTTAGCGCCCCTGCAATATACTGGTGTGCGACCTCAGACAGCTGGAGAGGCCCATTCTCGTCAAAGAAAGCATTTGTGCCATCGGCATTAAACAGTGACTGGTTGGTGTGCATACCAGAGCCATTGATTCCAAAAATAGGCTTGGGCATAAAGGTTGCGTAAAGGCCGTAACGAGCAGCAACAGACTTAACAACCCACTTGAAAGTAATGGTATTGTCTGCGGCTGTCAGAGCATCTGCATATTTAAAATTGATCTCATGCTGCCCTTCAGCAACCTCATGATGAGAAGCCTCAATTTCAAAACCCATTTCCTCAAGAGTCTCGATGATCTCACGACGACAGTCGTTTCCGGTATCTTCGGGATCGAGACTGAAATATCCTGCGACATCGTTGGTGATGGTGGTGGCGCGTCCTTCTTCATCTTTTTCAAAGAGAAAAAATTCGGCTTCTGTCCCCACATTCATGGTATAGCCCATCTCTTTCGCTTCGGCGAGAACACGTTTCAGGTTGTTACGCGGACAGCCTTCAAAGGGAGTTCCATCAGCTTTAGCAACATCACAGATAATTCTTGCTGCTGCGACACCATCCTGATTTCTCCAGGGAAGGACCGTAAAGGTATTATAGTCTGGTTTCAAATACATATCAGACTCATTAATGCGGACAAATCCATCAATGGAGGAACCATCAAACATCATCATACCATCAAGAGCCTTCTCAATCTGACTCTTTGGTATTGCCACATTTTTCATAAAACCTAAGATATCAACAAATTGGAGGCGGAAATAGTGAATATTCTCCTCCTCAATGGTTCTCATAATATCATCTCTGGTCATATCAAATTCTCCTTACTAAAGTTGAGTATCCTCCTCCATTCAAGTGAATCACTGTGAATGAAGAAACTTCCCATTATGGGTTACAGCTATTTTTCATTATACAAAGAGTAGTAGCCACACTTTTCGCTGCGTATCTGCCTGGATAAAAAACAGACACACAATAAAAAAAGAACCTCTACCTTAAAGTCTTCGCCCCTACATTCTACTCTCTATGCCATAGACAATGCCATCACACAGCTCCTTGATTAACAATGGGTCTACAAGCTTCTTTTCCTGACTATCCAGCACATAGAACACATCTATCAACTGTTCTACTTCCGTTGCAATATACGCTCGATAAATGATAATTCCAAAATCTGCCAGTGCCTGAGTGATTCCGTACAATTGCCCAGGGCTATCGACAGAAAACACCTCAATGATGGTATACTGCGCAGAATTTTCGTTATCAACACGCACACGCGTCTCACAGGCTACCACAGGGGCATTACGTTTCCCGTGCCCTAACGAATGTTTTTTGTACAATCGGTGCCCAAGGCCAAGGCGGTGAGTAAGGGCCAGGTTCAAATCATCATTTACTGCATCCCAGTCCTTATCTTCATACAAAACACTATTTTCCGGAAGCACATCAATCACATCAACGGCACTCCCGTCCTTCCAGGTAAAAATTTGGGCATTGAGAACTGACAAGTTGTGCAGACTCAACACGCCACAAATTTTAGCCAGCAATCCCGGACGATCCTGAGATACAATAAGGAGCGACCAATGTTCCTGTAACTTGTGTGGAAAAATTATGGCTTTTTGCTTCAATGCTTTTTTGTTTTCTCCGTGAAGCACAAGGTGTGTCACAACTGCCTCTGGAGTAAAGCTAAGAAGGTAGTCTGCCGGCAAATCTTTCGTATCCAAAAAACAACCATCCTTGGCCTTCAGCAACTCTTCCACCCGCTCTCGTAGCCATTCCACTCCCTGACCCACCTCCAGCACAGCTTCATCAGGAGAAGAAAATTGAAGGTAGGGATGAACCTTCATATACAACTGATAGAGAAGCGTTCCCTTCCATTCACTCCATGCCGATGGCCCAGTGGCGCGACTGTCTGCGACTGAGAGAAGATACAGCATTGCCAATCGCTCAGCATCCTGAATCTTCTCCGCACAACTTTTGATAAACAACTCATCGTTCAGGTCTCTGCGTAATGCACTCTCAGGCATAAACAAATGAAACCGAACCACAAAGACCAGACATAAACATTCTTCCTCGCTGAGTCCAAGGCGCTGACCGATGGGAGTCAACATCTCCGCACCTGCCTCCGAATGGTCTTTTCCACTGCCCTTACCAATATCATGAAATAAGGCTGTCAGGTATAAAACATGAGGGGAAGCAACGGTTATAAAAACAGACGCCTCACTTTTCGCCAGCTTTCGAAGTTCAGCAACACACTGTAACAAATGCCTGTCTACTGTGTAGATATGATACACATCGTGTTGAACGAGCGATTCAATCCTGGAAAACTCAGGAATATATCTGGAAAGCAGGCCTGTCTCCAGCATAACTTCCAGAACGTCCAGAACATTCTCACCAGATTCAAGAATTTCAAAAAATGGTTTGGACATCCGGGGAGAACATCGTAGCCCGTCCGTTATCAGATCAAGGCGATTACGAATCAACTTTCTGCTTCTATGATGAATAGACAAGCCTGTACGCGCAGATGCCAGAAAACAACGCATCAACAGGTAGGGGCGCGCCTCAAGGTCACTTTCCACAGCTGTGAGGTGAATTCGACTATTACGAATTTCAAGGCCCTTTTCAATTGTTTGCGACTCTCCTCCCCCACTCTCAGCAAAACCAAATACATCATCCACATGATCAAAAAACAGATCAGTGGTAACGGCTATCACCTGAAGATGAGAGTAGAGATCCCGCATGAAGACCTCAACGCCCAGAACTTCATTGCTGTTTTCGTAGCCTAAAGCTTCGGCAACCAGCTCCTGCTGTTCAAAGTACAGTTGATCGTTTTTCCTGCCACTGAGGTAATGAAGACGATTTCGTACCCTGCTCAGCATATTCCAGGAATTTAGAAATTCCTTCTTTTCCACTTCCAGGAGAATACCAGCACTGGCAATTGCATCAAGAGTCCCCAGACCAAAAACAACCTGCGCTGTCCAAAGCATGGCCTGGATATCACGCATTCCTCCTTTACTCTCTTTAATATTTGGTTCAAGAAGATAGCTGTGGCTGCCATATTTTTTACGCCTGGAAGCACGAAACTCCTTCATGCTACGCACAAAACCACTTCGTTCACCGTCCACAAAAGCGTCATTGTAACGTTGAAGAAGATCATCAAAAATCATCTTTGAGCCTGCCAGCCACCTTGCATCAAGCATGGCCACTCGGAAGAAAAAATCTTCCCCGGCAAAGTTTAAACATTCCTCAACAGTTCGCACCCCATGGCCGACATCAAGCCCTGTGTCCCATAGAGGGTACAGCACAGCGTTTGCGACTTTTTCCATCTCTTCTTTTGCATCTTCATGAAAAAGAATCAAAAGATCAATATCGGAATAGGGAAACAGTTCACTACGCCCGTATCCGCCAAGAGCAATAAGTGCTACACCATTCCCGGTGGAAGCATCCGCCACAGCATCAAAGTGTTCAACGATAAACTCGTCCACCAGACGGCTCTGCTCAGATAATAGAGTTTTACCGCTCAGCCCCTTTTTCCAGAGAGCTTCCAGTGTTTCTCTTTGCGTTCGAAGATCTGACATAAATACGCTAACCCGGAAAGCAGGGGCGCATATACGCTGCCCGCAATCCTTTCTGTAACGCCGTATTAAACGGCATCAAGGTCTTCTTCACCAGTTCGCACCCGTACAATGCGCTCAACGGGAATAACAAAAATTTTACCGTCACCGATTTTATTGGTATTCGCTGCTGTTCTGATGGCATCCACAACCTGATCCACCATGTCAGGACCGACCACAACTTCAATATTAATCTTTGGGATAAAATCAACCACATACTCAGCACCACGATAGACCTCCGTGTGTCCTTTCTGACGTCCATAGCCTTTCACCTCAGAAATGGTCATCCCGGTGATTCCTAGATCGGTCAAAGCCTCTTTCACATCTTCAAGTTTAAACGGTTTAATAATTGCCTGGATTTTTTTCATAATTTCCCTCTTCTTTCAATATTCCTCCCATTCGGGAGTGCCTATACATTACTTAGCAATCAGGTTTTCAACTCTACTTCAAGTTTGTCAAGACATATCATATAAACTTCCGTACATATTGACACGAAAATTCAGAACTGAGCCTCCATATTGTCAACTTATGTTGTAACTGTTCAGCGGCACTTCATCTGTGTCCGATCAGGCTTGCTCACAGATGAAGCACCGTTGAACAGTTACAGTTCGGTGGTTTTGCTAATTTGGCAGTACCACTTGAATAGTTACCTTATGTTAATTGTTATATGCAGTTTCAGAATGCTCTGTTGAATCCAGCCCTGCGACTTCGGCTTCTTCAGTTACTCTAAGGCCTATAGTTCCATGTACAATTTTCAGCAATATCCAGCTAACAACCAGCGTGTATGAGCCAACCACCACCACACCAAAAATCTGTTTCCAGAGCTGAGCCAGGTTTCCTGCGAGCAGTCCATCTACGCCTCCAGGATTTACAAGGGTTGATGCGAATACTCCTAGACAGATTGTGCCAACAGCCCCGCCTACACCGTGTATTCCAACAACATCAAGAGAATCATCAAGCTTTAATTTTACTTTTAAATTTACCGCAGCAAAACATACCATTCCTGCGATACAGCCTATCGCCACCGCAGCGTTGGGGCCAACAAATCCAGCGGCAGGAGTGATTGTTGCCAGTCCTGCAATCGCTCCTGACATCGCACCAAGAGTTGTGGCCTTGCCGAGGATAAACCATTCCATGACAACCCACATAAGGACACCCGCCATTGCAGCAAGATGCGTTGCCACAAATGCAGTGGCAGCAACCTCATTGGCAGCAAGTGCCGACCCGCCATTGAAACCAAACCACCCAAACCAGAGTAACCCCGTCCCAACAAAAGTCATTGGAAGACTGTGCGGAATAAAACTTCGTTTTCCATATCCACGGCGTGGGCCAATTACCAAGATAGCAGCAAGAGCAGCAGCACCACATGTTACATGCACCACAAGCCCTCCGGCAAAATCCATCACGCCCATGGCACCAAGCCATCCGCCCTTTCCCCAAACCCAGTGGCAAACAGGATTATAAACAAGAATTGACCACAATACTGCAAAAACAACAAATGGAACAAACCGAACTCTTTCTGCAAACGCTCCCGTAATGAGTGCTGGAGTAATCACCGCGAACATACACTGGTACACCATAAATACAATCTGTGGAATCGTGGTGGCATAATCAGCACTTGGTGCAGTTGTGACACCACTCAAAGCAAACCACGAAAGATTCCCAACCACACCCCCGACATCCGGACCAAAAGACATTGAATAACCCAGATAGACCCATTCAATGGAAATGATGGCTATCATAAAAAAACTCTGCATTAATGTTCCGAGCACATTTTTACTCCGAACCATTCCTGCATAAAAAAGTGCAAGCCCAGGTGTCATCAACAAAACCAAGCCTGCTGCCGCCAAAATAAAGGCGGTGTCTGCAGCATTAATCATTCTTCTCTCCAAAACAGGTTTTCATTAAACAAAGTTTGCCCCCTGCCAGGAACAAAACAGATCGTCTCATTCCTCCTTACCTCCGATGAGATTTTTTCTATTCGCAGATAAAATTTGCAACCAACTTACAAGTACCATGCCAAAAACAGAAAAAAGACCATATACCGAAAGAACAGCATGTTCTTCAAAAAAAACTCGATCAAGCGAAGAACCATGTTACATATTTGTAAACTACCAGACATCATTTGTCAATTTTGTCACGTTTAGCCCATCAAAGCAAGTCTTGCAGGACACGCCATAATCGTTTATTTTTATGACAAACCTCAACTATCCATATAAAACCTGCATACGCTGCACCGTCACCATGAATATAGACAAACAACACTACCGAACCATCTGGCCCGACACCAAAGACAACAGAAAAATCATGATAATTGACCAGAGGCAACTCCCCCACAATTTTATTGTGGAGCAATTATCAAGCCTGAATGATGCGGTGACAGCAATTAAAGACATGCATGTGCGAGGTGCAGGACTTATTGGCGCCACTGCTGGTTTTGGCATGTATCTGGCCGCCATACATGCAGAGGATGGTCGTCTGACCGAAACAATGACAGAAGCAGCACGATTACTTGACCGAAGTCGTCCCACTGCAAGAAATTTAAAGTGGGCAGTTGACAGAGTACAGCAGGCTGTAAAACAGAGCACAGATGAAGAAGAACAAAAAAGGATCGCTTTCAACACGGCCTGTGACATCGCAGACGAAGACGCTGCCTTCTGCCAGGCACTGGGCAAACATGGACTGAACATCATACAAAAACTCAGTGAAAAAAAACAGGGGAAAACAATCAACATCCTTACACACTGCAATGCCGGATGGCTGGCCTTCGTTGATTACGGAAGTGCAACTGCACCAATCTACGCAGCTCGCGATGCAGGTATCGACATTCATGTGTGGGTGGATGAGACACGCCCATGGAACCAGGGGGCAAAGCTTACGGCTTGGGAACTGCAACAGGAAAACATCCCCTGCACCCTGATAACAGATAACGCAGGTGGCCATCTGATGCAGGAGGGAATGGTGGACATGGTTATCGTCGGGACGGACCGCACCACCCATACGGGCGATGTGGCCAACAAGATAGGTACTTATCTGAAAGCTCTTGCCGCATACGACAACAATATTCCTTTTTATGTGGCACTCCCATCCTCCACCTTTGACTGGAATATTGATAATGGAAGAGATATCCCCATCGAAGAACGATCCGGAGAAGAGATAACATCAATCAGCGGCCTGGACAGCAATGGCACTGTCACAAGCATTCAACTCACAGCCTCTGGTACCCATGCCGTGAATTACAGCTTCGACATCACTCCGGCGCGACTGGTCACTGCCCTGATCACCGAGCGGGGGGTAGTAGAAGCCAAGAGAGATGCCATCCACAGCTTATTCCCGGACAGGCTCCCAGACACCCGTTAACACAACTGGTGTTTTACTTTACTCTTCTTCACGCCCGTACTCATCTTCAAAGCGAACGATATCGTCTTCACCCAGATAGCTGCCATTCTGAACTTCGATCAATTCCAAATCGATGACACCTGGATTCTCCAGCCGATGATTCACACCTGCCGGGATATAAGTCGATTGATTTTCAAACAAAAGGAAGACCTCGTCCCCGTTGGTAATACGTGCAGTACCCGAAACGACCACCCAATGCTCATGGCGATGATGGTGCATCTGGAGGGAAAGTTTTGATCCAGGGATCACGCTTATCCTCTTGATCTGATACCGTTCGTGCTGTTCAAGAACAGTATAGCTTCCCCAGGGTCTATGCACGGTTCGATGAAGTTTAAATTCGCCCCTGCTGCTTTTTTTAAGTTTCGTTACGATCTTTTTCACATCCTGCGATCGTGAGAGAGGAGCAACCAGGACCGCATCGGATGTTTCAACCACAAGCGTATCTTCAAGCCCCACTGTGGCCACCAAGGTATCTTCGGAACGTATGAGGCAATTCTTTGTGTCCTCCATGAGCACATCGCCCTGAACCACATTGCCGCTCTCATCTTTTTCAGACACTTCCCACAAAGCATGCCAGGAACCGATATCACTCCAATCGAGATCGGCCGCCACAACAGCAGCACAGGCAGTTCTTTCCATAAGTGCATAATCGAGAGAGTCGTCCGGAGAGCTGCTCATCGCTTCTTTGTCCAATCTAAAAAAACTTCCGTCACGCCTTCCGCGTAAAACAGATTCCCGCATGGAAGAAAGAATCTCAGGGGCATACTTATCCATTTCCGTGCGAAAAGTCTTAATGGAAAAGGCAAACATTCCACTATTCCAATAGTAATTCCCCTGTTCAATGTACGATTTTGCAGTATCAAAATCAGGTTTTTCCCGAAAGGATTTAACTGCGCTGCCCTCTCCCTGTTCGATATACCCATAGCCCGTCTCAGGATGTTGGGGCTCTATACCAAAGGTGACAATCTTCCCTTCTTCTGCGAGCTTCACAGCATCCAGAACAGCCTGCTGGAAGGCATCTTTCCGTAAAATCAGATGGTCTGCCGGCAGAACGAGTAAAATGGTCTCCTCATCCTGTACACTGGCACAATATTCCACGGCTCCACAAACGGCAGGAGCGGTGTTACGAGCTACGGGTTCCAGGAGAATAACAGAGTCCTCACCCAAAGCCAGACTCTCCAACTGACGTTTTGTGATAAAGCGATGCTCTTCACCAACAACCAGAAGCGGTGCCAAGACTTCATCAAGCAGGGATATTCGAAGAACAGTGGTTTGCAAAAGAGATGTTTCATCGATAAGCTGCAATAACTGTTTGGGATACAGCTCGCGGGACAGGGGCCACAGACGGGAGCCGGTTCCCCCGGCAAGAATAACGGGTTGAATCTTAGCCATTTTTTATTTTAACTCCTCATGCTTTGATAACATCAAGTAATTCTTTCGTTTTTTCATCAAGTAATGCCTGGTTTCCACGGCTTTCAACATTCAACCGCAGCAATGGTTCGGTGTTTGACTTACGTATATTAAAACGATACTCGGGAAACGATATGGACAGCCCATCGGTGTAATCTTTTTCTCCCCCGCCGAATTGTTTTTCAACTCTTGCAATCACATCATCGGGATCATCCACCACAGTATTAATCTCGCCGGAAACTGGGTACGCAAGCCTGCAATCGGCAACCAGTGAGGAGAGTGTTACCTTCCTGCGGCCAAGCAGAGATGCGACCAACAACCAGGGGATCATTCCGGAATCACAATAGCCAAAGCTTTTAAAGTAATGGTGTGCCGACATCTCACCTCCATAAACTGCCTCTTCTTCTCGCATGCGTTCTTTAATAAAGGCGTGTCCGGTTTTTGTCATGACGGGGACGCCCCCTGCTCCACTTACAAGTTCCCGGGTATTCCAGATAAGACGGGGATCATGGAGTATTTTTTCTCCGGGGTGACTGTTGAGCAGTTCGAGAGCCAGCAGCCCGACCACATAGTAGCCTTCAATAAAATTCCCCTGTTCATCCCAGAAAAAACAACGGTCGAAATCGCCGTCCCAGGCAACCCCCATATCGGCACCATGCTCCCGTACAAGTTTTGCTGTTTCTTCCCGTTTTTCAGGAAGCAGGGGATTGGGAACACCATGCGGGAAGTTTCCATCCGGTTCGTGAAAAACCTTAACAAAGGTAAAAGGGAGCTCTTTTTCCAGTAAATCAACAACTGGCGCAGCAGAACCATTTCCATTGTTCACCACCAGCTTTATGGAGGAAAGTTCCCCAAGGTTCACATAGCTCAAAAGATGCTGAATATATGCTGTTTTACCATCAACCACACTCTCTTTCCCCCTCTTTAGGGATGGTGATGGAAGTGCACCTATCACAATCAACTCTGCCATTTTCTGCAGACCCGATTCTCCGGTGACAGGTCGTGCACCACGCGTTACAAACTTCATTCCATTATAATCAGCTGGATTATGGCTTGCAGTGACCACAATACCTCCATCCACGCCCTGGTTTTCCAGGCTGAATGCAGCGTGATATATCTCCTCAGTCCCACAAAGCCCCAGATGTAAAACATCAACACCTGATTCAAGCAAACCTTCCACCAGGGCAAGCGTCAACTCCGGGCTGCTTAACCGTATGTCATGTCCTACTGCGATTTTCCCGGGCTTGAAGACAGCTGCAAAGGCTTTACCGATGTTTCGGGCAAGCTCCGGATTCAGTTCATCGGGGACTTTTCCTCGAATATCATAGGCCTTGAAACAGGAAGGAATTTCCACGCTCATAATCAATCCAATTTTTAAAAATTTTAGAAAAATTTACTTATTATAGTCAACCGAGTATATAAACTACATTAGAATACAGGAAGCAAGACCGACTCTCAATTCATTTTTCCTGCTTGCGTAAAATTTCTGTCGCCAACATATCTAAAACAATACTAATCCACAACATACGACATACCATGAAAGGAATAATCCTGGCCGGAGGATCCGGCACCAGACTCTACCCCTTGACCAGAGTGCTCTCCAAACAGCTCATTCCCGTTTACGACAAACCCATGATTTATTACCCCCTGTCCGTTCTCATGCTGGCAGGAATACGGGAAATTCTAATCATTTCCACGCCCCACGACCTCCCGAATTTTAAAAACCTTTTCCAGGACGGCTCCCACCTCGGCCTCTCCATACACTATGCAGAACAACCGAAACCTGAAGGTCTAGCCCAGGCATTTATTATTGGTAAATCGTTTATTGGGAATGAGAATGTCGCACTCATCCTGGGAGATAATATCTTTTTCGGCTCCAACTTTTCAGCCACTCTTCAAAAATGCGTGGCTCTTTCAGACGGCGGGTTAATTTTTGGGTATCCGGTAAAAGATCCAAAACGCTATGGAGTAGTCGAGTTTGATGCGAACAACACAGTCATAGGTATTGAAGAAAAGCCGGACAAGCCAAAATCAGGCTACGCAGTACCCGGGCTCTATTTTTACGACAACAATGTCATCACTATTGCAGAAGGCATCAAACCATCTTCACGGGGAGAGCTGGAAATCACTGATATCAACATGGAATACCTGCGACACGGTAAACTTCAGGTGCATCCACTCAGCCGAGGCTTCTGCTGGCTGGATACCGGCACTCACGAATCATTGCAACAGGCATCGAATTACGTGCAGGCCATTCAGAACAGGCAGGGACTGAAAGTGGCCTGTATTGAAGAAATTGCTTTTAACCTTGGGTACATAAATGCCGCACAAATACATGCGCTGGCTCAGGATATGCTCAAAAACCAGTACGGACAATACCTTCTGGATGTTATTGAAGAGGCAGAGAGGGGAGGAAATTTTTCATGAAAATCCTCATAACCGGTGGCAAGGGACAACTTGGATCCGATGTGTACGAACTTCTACACAAAAAACATGACGTTCTAAGGATGGGCTCCAAAGAACTCGATATCAGCAAGCGTGCTGCCGTAAGCTCAACCATCGCCACAATACAGCCTGATATTCTCATTAACTGTGGTGCTTACACTGGTGTTGACACGTGTGAAACCGAAAAAAAACGCGCTTTTGAAGTGAACATAAAGGGCCCTGAAAACTTAGCTCTTGCAATGGAGCAGCTTTCCGGAAGAATTATACACATATCCACTGATTACGTTTTTGACGGATACAAGGCAAGTAATGACAGCTACGATGAAGAGGATATCACAGGCCCGCTTTCCGAATATGGGAGAACAAAACTTGGTGGCGAAAAAGCCATCACCGCCCATTCTTCCAATTTTCTCATCCTCAGAACCGCATGGCTTTACGGATGGAAAGGAAATAATTTCTTAAAAACCATGCTGCGGCTGGCACTTGCCAACCCCGACAAAGAAATCAAAGTAGTCCACGACCAGTACGGCTCATTAACCTGGACAGCCACCCTGGCTCATCAGATTGAAAGCCTTCTATCGGACGGTATGCAGGGCATTGTTCATGCCACGGCAGAGGGATACTCAAGCTGGTACGAGGGAGCCTGCTTTTTTCTGGATACCATGGGAATTCCCCACACGCTTTCTCCGTGTAGCACAGCCGATTACCCTACCCCGGCACATCGACCGGCAAATTCCATCCTTGAAAACAGCAGATTAAAACAGGCTGGACTTTCTGTGTTCAAACACTGGCAGGAAGACATTGAACATTTTGCCGCCTTGTACAAACAGGATCTTATCCGGGAAGCCTCGCCACACTCTTCCTGACACTCACTTTTCATACCGGCCACCCTGTAAATTGAGTTTTATGAGTTCAACATCTCCCCATGCCCCCATAAGCTCCCCGCGAATCACCACCACACCGATAACACCGGGAATTTCTGCAGCTTTGGCCAAGCCCTTTCCGATACTTGACTGCCCCTCTGCCATGCCCCCAACTTCGTTACCAATGCTGGTTGCCGCAGCATCCGCCAGCGGAGTGGATTTACTGAGAACGGTGACGGAATCTGCCTTCCCCAGACTAAGAGAGTGCCCCACGGTTCCCGATGAAGTACAGATCCCCAACGGCATTTGCTCTGGAACTATTCGCAGGCCTATCCTGTAGCTTAGAGGTGACTCACCTGAAAAAATAGCAATGGAGCACTGTTGTGTACGTTGCAAAAAAATATCTCCACCATTCTCGACCATAACTTCCCGGAACCCTTGACTCAACAGTCCTCTTCCAGCATATTCCGCAATTGTTCCCGCAACCGCTGCCATTGGCCCAACGCCTGCTGCACGACCGGCAGCAAGCATTTCCCGAATCAAAGGAGGAGCAATTTTATCTTCGCTCAGCGGCTCCATACTTGCGGAAAAGTGGGGATTTCGTACAATGTAATTTTCCAGTTGTGCCCTATACTGAAGAACAAGAGCCGTTACCGACTCGCTGACATCCTGCTCTGCCAGAATATGCAGATCCGTCTCTTCTATTCGGATTCTGGTGGATACCAAACCTGCATGGCTGACAAGTTTTCGGTAGACCCTGTCGGAATATTCTTCAGGACGTTTTTTGTTTTTTATTGTATTCTTTTTCTTCTTTATATTTCTTTGTTTTTCAGTTTTCATGGAATCCAGACCTTATGCCATCTCTTAAAAAGCGCGTCATCCTTTTTACACGCTACCCACAAATGGGAAAATGTAAAACCAGACTTATCCCAAAACTTGGCAATCACGGTGCGCTTCAGATCCATGGGCAACTGGTATCCCATATGCTCAAAACACTCCAACACTTCATTGTCTCAAGAAAAAACACAAGCCTCCACATCTATTATCATGGTGGAACACAAAATGAAATGAGGCAATGGCTGGGTGACGGCTATCTTCTCAAACAGCAGCAGGGAAATGATTTAGGTGAAAGAATGGCTGATGCCCTGATCCATGGAATTATACAAGGGGAGAACTCTATTCTCATCGGCTCCGACTGCCCAAGCATGGACAGCCCTCTTCTCAACACAGCTCTCGAAGTATTACGAAACAACGATATGGTACTGGGCCCCTGCCATGATGGCGGCTACTATCTGATAGGGGTGGCTGCACACATCCCTCCGGAAACATGCAAAAAACTTTTTAAAAACATCCCCTGGGGAAGCGAACATGTTTTTGCCAGAAGCCTCCAACAGGCTCACAACCTTGACCTCGACACACACATACTCAAAAAACTCCATGACATTGACACAGCCGAAGACCTCAAACATTTCCATTATAGTCCCAAGCCTTAATGAAGCCTCAAATCTTCCCGGACTCCTGCATGCCTCAAGAAAGGTAAAAGAGCTCATTGTCGTTGATGGCGGAAGTCATGACGACACGGTTTCGGTAGCCAGGGAACTGGGTTTTAAAGTCTTTGAGGAAAAAGGAGATGGTGGCCGTGGGATGCAACTCAACACAGGAGCTGCAAATGCTTCAGGCTCCATTCTCCTTTTTCTCCACGCTGACACCCGACTGCCTCCAGGCTTCCATGACTCAGTAAACACCTGCCTTGAGAACCCGGATACCATCCTGGGTGCCTTTCGTTTACAGGTGGAAAACGGAAAAGGCTTATTACGCCTGGTACTGCTTTGTGCCAACCTTCGTTCCACACTCCTGCAACTACCCTACGGAGATCAATCTCTTTTCATACGTAAACAGGACTTTTGGGACATTGGCGGCTTTCCACAAGTCCCAATCATGGAAGATTACATTTTTATCAAACAGGCCGCCAAGAGAGGTAAAATTCAAACACTCAACGAGGCCGTTATCACATCCGCCAGACGGTGGCAGCGTCTGGGAGTACTTCGTACAACAATCACAAATCAACTTATGATTGCGGGATACCACCTGGGAATCCATCCCCAAACCTTGGCTGAATTGTATCGGAAAAAATAATTCCTACTCTCCACCATTCTTTACTGGAGCTTTGGCTGGCGACGAGGTTTGTACAGCCTCTTTGGAAGATTGCTTTGCCTTTTCTTTCTGTTCCGGTTTTTCGGATATGGCAGGTTTTTTCTGCAACAATTTTTCTCTCAGCCCCTCATCTTTGATGAGACTTCTAAAATACTCTGTTGCCTGGTTCAGGTACGGGTGTAACTGGCAATCCCGAAGCATTGTATTCTCAGGTGCCAATACCCCTGAGAGAATCATGCTGAGAAGAACAATCAAGACCCCTGCCTTTACAATTCCAAGTACACCGCCAAGCAGTTTGTCGAACCACCCTGCAACAGTGAGCTCAATAACTCTGGCCAGCACCTTCCCCAGCAACATTGTTACAACATAGGTAATGACAAAAAGAAGAAAATAGGAACTCCAGAAGACAGCAGTTGGATTCTCAATTACCTCTCGTAAAAAAGGGAAAAATTTGGCATGATACTGCCCGGCTATAACATAGCCCACAAGAAGTGCCACCAGAGTGGTTATCTGGCGGAGGAACCCCACCCACAGCCCGCGAAGAGTAAAGAAAAGCAGTAATGCAATAATGACGAAATCAAAACCTGTCAGGTTAAACGCAGTATCCATTGGTTCCTCGTTATATGTAGTTCATGAATATATTCACATCATGTTCGGGTTTTATTGAAAATGATGCGGCTTCCCTGGGAAAAACACTGAGCAGGAATTCACTGATACCAATGTGCATGAACAAGGAAAAACACAACCTCCCGTTTGATTCTCTTCACAGTGGAATCGACTTACTGGCTCACACGCTCTTTCCCGGAACTTTTTTTTCAGTCAGCATCCTACCACTAACATATATCGATACACAAACAAAACAAATATCTCAGTACTGGCTACACGAAAAAGAGCATTCAAAATTAAACTCTTTCTCCTTCATCAAACGCCACAGAGAATGGCTGGGTGGTCGGATTTGTGCAAAAATGAGCCTTTGCACATTCTTCCAAAAACACAATCGGCTCCTCTGTCTTCCCAAACCACATGAATACCAGATCGCCTCGGAAGACTCGGGGAGACCATACTTTTTTGGGCTGGAAGAAATTGACCGCTCCCCACCGGAACTCTCCATCAGCCACTCGAAGGAATTCGCCACTGCTTTGACAAGTACAGTATACTGCGGCATTGACATACAATATCCTGCTGAGAATCTCTTAAAAGTTAAAGAGCAGTTCTGTAGTGATATGGAGGAGCAACTTCTCCACAACAGCCTGCCCGACCTCCCCCATCTGCACCAATTAAGCCTGCTCTGGTCTGGCAAGGAAGCTGTGAAAAAAATGCTCAGCCCCGATGGTATTCCCGGGTTTAGAGAAATACATCTCCAATCAAGTACCCCCTGCGACACTTCCTGTGCTATTTTGCATTTCTCAAAGACGGGGGGAAAAACCATTCCAGTGGCGGCAGGAATCCTCAACAGTACTTACGCTCTTGCCCTCTGCTGTGAAACCCATTAAAACTCAATTCTCTTCAAATAGATATGCCGGAATTACCAGAAGTAGAAGTTATTTGCCGGGGTCTCCTCCCCCATCTGTTGAATAGAAGTATCGTTTCGGTTCATTGCTCCGGAAAACAACTCCGAGCCCCCGTACCGTGTCAATCCATGCAAACGATGCTCCAGGGAGCAGAAATCACAAAACTCAGCAGGAGAGCCAAGTATCTTATATTGCGTACCAAAAATGGAGGGACAGTAATCATCCACCTGGGAATGACGGGGAATATGGGGATCTTCAAGGATGGTTCTCCCACAAAGAAACATGACCATGTGCGGTGGAGACTGGACAACAACACGGAACTGCGTTTCAACGATACACGACGATTTGGGGCAATACATTACTTCCCTGCAAATAACAAAAACACGACACAAGAGATACGACTTTTTTTTGCAAAGACAGGCCCGGAGCCCTTCTCACGCAGCTGTTCTGTCCGCTACTTTGTCAACAAAGCTACACGTCGCACAATTGCCATCAAACAATTTATCATGGACAGCCATGTGGTGGCAGGAATAGGTAATATCTACGCAAACGAAGCCCTCTTTCATTCTGGAATTCATCCGGAGCGACCAGCCTCTTCATTGTCTGAAAAAGAATGGCGGCGTCTGCTCACAAATATCCGCAAGACCCTCACCCATGCCATAGAATGTGGAGGATCAACCATCAGCGATTTCCTTGGTGCTTCAGGTGATGGCGGATATTTTCAAATGAATTTTCGTGTGTATGGGAAAGATGGAGAAGAATGCGTACAATGTGGTGCCTTCATTCTTAAATCAACTATCGGAGGGAGAGCCAGTTTTTTCTGTCCAGTTTGTCAAGGTACAAAGAAAGAAGAGAAAGGTGACAAATGAAGAGTAACCAACTCCCCTGCTGAGAGTTTTTCACAGGATTCCGGGCAATAAATAGAACAATTCACGCGCTCCCCTCCTCTCACCTCTCGCACCAGAAGTCTGCCACCATCAAAAGAGAGCACGCCACCTTTCAGGTGTGGCAGAGTACTTTTGTGAAGGAATAGATCTTCGGTCAGCAAGGCTTCGTGTCTCACAGGCCCACAATGCCTGGCCCCCTGAAAGCTTAATATGGCTGGCTGAATCAACTCGGTAAAGAGTGATGATACCGCTGGAGGCGGGCCGGGAAGGCCGAAAAATAGAGTTTTCCCAAGCATTCCAAAAAGAGTGGCCTTGCCAGGTCGTAAGCGAATAGAGTGATAGACAATCTCCCCCCCTGCCCGATGAAACGAGTCCTCAATGAGGTCAAACTTTCCAGGCCCCATACCTCCGGTGCTTATCAGAATATCCGGCTCTTTCTCAAGCAACTCCAACATGGTGTCAATGACAAGCTCAGAATTATCTACCACCTTCTGCTGTTCCTGGAATTCCGCACCGGCCTGCTCTATCAGAATGTGTAAAAGCGAATTATTGGCAGAAAACTTTTTCCCTGCCCTTTTTTCATCCCCACCTGTCACAAGCTCACTCCCCGTACAAAAAAAGCTGACTCGTGGTTTCCTGACAACCTGTACAGTTGTATAGCCAACACCCGACAAAAGGATCACGTTTTCTGCACTGATTGGAAGACCTGGAGGAAGAATTCTCTGCCCTTTTACAAGCACACTGCCCGCCCTGTGGATAAAATCTTTCTGGGGGGAAGAGGGAACAGTGAGGATACGTCCTGAGACAGAGCAGGACTCTTCTGGAACAACTGCCGTACAAAGAGCAGGGATCAAGCCTCCCGTCATAACACGAATAGCCTCTCCATCCTGAAGAGACAGTTCTCTGGTATCTCCGGCTGCCACCTCATCCACCACCTGGAAAGTTTTTGGGAAAAAACATGTGTTGGACAACCCATTCTTTCCTATGGCATACCCATCCCTTAAAGACTGATCGTAACCGGGAAGTGCTTCCCGGGCGCTCAGTTCAGTTTCGGGAAAACGCCCTGCACTTTCACTCAGACTTACCCGTTCTCCTTCCAGGAGAAGGCAGGATTCACAGATCAGGTTTTGAGCCTTTTGCAGTTCCATGGCTTGTTTCATGGTAACTGTACGGTGGTTTTGCTGATTGTGCAGTTCCCACCAGAATAGTTACGTTTCATTATTTACACCCGATTACAAGGCCAGCATGATCGCAGAGAGAGGGGGCTCTGAAGTACAGGATTCAGGGACAAATAAAAAATCGCCTTATGTATTCTGGACACATAAGGCGACTTACGCTGTCAATACAGCAAAGAGACTGTGGTGCTGCGATACTCCCTCTGGCTAAACCGTCAGATCATCACGTACAACTTTTCGCGGCCCACCATGACCGGCAGTGGACCAATCTCGTATAGGGGCAATAACTTCCATCTGAGCAGATCGATCAAAAGAACCAAGCCTGTCATGAATGGATTGCCATATACATTCGACATCTTTACGAATTTCACAACGCCCGTCCACAGAACCACCACAGGGGCCATTCATCAAACTCTTCGCACAACGGGCTACAGGGCACAATCCTCCTGTGAGATGGAGCACACAATCACCGCATCCGGCACACTGTTCTGTCCATTCACCCTGTTCGGCAGATCCACCAAAAAAAGTAGTGTTGAGCGCAGGGTATACCATGGTATCCTTGCGAAGATTGGAGATAAAATTCACACCGACTCCGCATGCAGTTGAAACAATGGCATCATATTCCCCATCCCATTGGTCAATCTCAGCAACATACTCACGGTCACACTGGCGAACAAGACTGGCAGTGCTTACTTCGATGGATTTACCAGCTTTCTTCATTCCAAGACGAATGAGTGAAGAAAGAATATCCGCCTCTCTTTCACCACCTGCTGAACAGACGGTTACACACCCGCGACAGGCAAGAACCAGAACTTTTTCACAGTCCTCAACCATCTCCAGAATTTCTGCCATTGGTTTTCGTTCTGCAATAATCATATAAACACCCCACCTTACTCCAATGATTCAAAAAAAATTGAGCCACGTTAGATTTGTTGAACGTGCAAAACCTCCTCATCCTCTCCGTTTCTGTAAAAAAACCATTTCGGCGCACACGGTACACAGAAATATTATATTTTTACACGTCTCGAATATGAAGGTATTTTACAGATTCCTCTCGAATAGTATTTCTTACGGATTTATTAGATTTCAGAGACCTTAACTTTTAAAAGGACTTGGCCCCAGATCCCGAATTCGGTTCTCCATCTCTTTTCCCTTCTCAACAAACTCAGGATGTAGTCCACGAGGGAGATGATACATCTGAACACGACCACCTTCCACACCAAGCTCTTCCAGGGCAGAACGTACAACTTCAACACGCTTTGCTGCACGCTCACTTCCTTTGGCATTATGACAGCCAACGACTGGACAACCGACAACATAAACGCCATCAGCACCATCCTCAAAGGCTTGCAGTAACGTGCGTACCTGGAGCTTACCGGTACAAGGCATTCTGACCAGGTTAATACTCTCCGGAAAGCCAAGCTGTTCAAGCTCCTTCCCCTCTTCAGAGCAACTCTGCTGGGAAGTATAATGACAACTAAACAGGGTTATCGCAGGATCAAAACTCATCTCTATCCTCTTCTACGTATTCTAAAAAAGAAATCTTATTTAGTTCCACAGGCAGCAATAAGCAACTCATCCTGGGATTCGTTTAAAATAATGGCGTTGGCAGGGCACTCTTCAACACAAATACCACAGGCTCGACACTCTTCAACATCTATGGTCGCAACGCCCATTTTGTCAATTTTGGGGATTTCCCAGGGGCAGGTACGAACACAGGTGAGACAGGCGACACAAAGATCCCGCTCAACCTTGGCGGCTTTCCCCTTCTCAACCAATACATCCTCTGTTACATATCCCTCTTTCAGTGCCAGCTTACTCACGGCAGTCATTATGTCGGCGAAACTGACATCCTGCGGACAAACAAAAACGCAAGATCGACACCCGGAACAGTACCAGAGCATATCCGAACTCAGCAGTCGTTCTTTCATGCCCATGCGAATCATATGGATAATTTTACGAGGATCAAACTCAGGAATAGCCTGGGATACCGGACATATTCCGCTACAGGCTCCGCAGGCAAAACAACTGTTAAGATGCTCGCCACCTGGAAGCGAGGTTACTTCACCGTTAAAGGCCGGATTAAGTGTTGTCGATGACTTTCCCATAATACACTCTTATAACTGGTTTAGAGGTTCCAGCGATGACTGTTTCCCAGCCAACACGTTTATTGATATGATTCATAAATGAATTTTATAACCTACTTTAGAGTCGGCTTTTTGTCAACAAAATGAAAGGTACATCCCCTTCCTTCACCTGCGTATCCATTCTCCTCTTCCAGCACCCCACCCAAGAAGCGGTACACTAAAAACGGTTGAATCCTTCTTTCTATTGACATTGCGATAAAGGTACAGAATAGTAACAATGTCACGCAGCACTCAAGCACTTAATAATTCACCTTATACTTTTTCTCTTCCTATGCTCTCTTCAAAAAAAATTGTGCTCGACCACGAAACAATCCAAAAACGTGTCCAGGAACTTGGTAAAACAATCACCAACGATTATCAAGACAAAGAGCTCGTAGCAATAGGGGTTCTCAAGGGAGCTTTCATATTTATGGCCGATCTCGTACAAGCCATAGACTTACCGCTTGTGACGGATTTCATTCAAGTATCATCCTATGGCAGTGGTGATTCGTCCTCCGGAAAAATCACCCTTGTAGCCAGCCCGAGCCATCCTGTAAACAACCACCATATCCTACTAATTGAAGATATTATTGACACAGGACTTACCATGAAATGGCTTGCCAAACATTTCAGCGATCACGGTGCTGCCTCGGTACGAATCTGCTCACTCATAGACAAAGCGGAAAGGCGTGAACATTCGATAAGCATTGACTACGCCGGGTTTTCAATATCAGAGGGTTTTCTTGTCGGATACGGCCTTGATTACAATGAAAAATATCGCAACCTACCTGCAATTTACCACCTTGACTTATAAAGAACTGAGCGAGGAATCAAAACCCGACAACTCGACACTGAACTATATGCCCGTTTACAAGTACGCTGGCAAGAAATACAGGAGATGTGTCTGCGATAATATTGCTCGTAAGCAATTACAAGATAGCGCGTATTGTTTTTGCCAAAGTCATTAAGCCTATTGGCTTTTGCAGAAAATCCACTTCAGCTTTCAGTACACCATACCGAAGGATAGTCTCCTCGGTGTATCCCGACATGAACACTATTTTCAAATCCGGCCGTTGCTCTTTGAGGATTTCTGCTAGTTTAGATCCATGTATATTGGGCATAACAACATCGGTCAACAAGAGATGAATCGTTTCATGGAATTCTCCCGACACAGTTAAAGCATTTCCCCCGTCAAATGCCTCCAAAACTTTATAGCCAAGTCTCGAAAGAAATTTAACAAGAACCTTACGAACTTCGATATCGTCCTCAACCAGTAATATGGTCTCGCTTCCCGTCTCGATTATGCTTATGCCTTCCTCGGTTGGAGTATCCCGCAAACCATCACCTTTTTCCTCGGACTTAGGAAAATACATACTGAAAGAAGTTCCAACTCCCAGTTCACTCGAGACAGTAATCCATCCATTGTACTGCTTGACGATACCATACACCGTTGACAAGCCCAGTCCCGTTCCTTTACCAACCTCTTTGGTGGTAAAAAATGGCTCAAAAACAAGTTCACTGGTTTCACGACTCATTCCACTACCAGTATCTGATATGCGTAGAAGCACGTATTCCCCTGGCATACTGGGAAAATGCTCCAGTTTATTTCCCGGAACCAGGTTACTGTTCCTGGCTTCTATAGTCACAGTTCCACCGTTAAGCATGGCATCACGACTGTTAACGACCAGATTCATGAATATTTGTTCGAATTGGACACGATCGGCAACAACCGGCCAAAGATCTTCGTCAAACAACAGCTCAAGAACAATCTCTTCTCCCAGCACACGATCCAGCATTTTGCGTATTTCAAGTATTGCATCCCTAAAATTAATCCTTTCGTGACAAACTATCTGCTTGCGACTAAATGCCAGCAACTGTCTCACCAGACTGGCTGCCCTGGCGCCTGCATCCTGTATCAATGTGATCTCTTCCCTAAGCGGATCATCACTGGCCATTTTAAGCAGTGAAAGTTGAGCCTGCCCATGTATGATGGTCTCGTAAAAAGTTATTTTCAGTCAACTAATTAATTTTACAGATAAAACCATATTTTTTCATTGCACCCCAG
>CAMZKT010000107.1 GCA_947311435.1 uncultured Desulfocapsa sp. | reverse complement strand
TTTTTATAATGCCAAGGAGGAGTTCCAGGAAGACAAAACTTGGCTGATTCATTCGTTGGTGATGGATCATAATTCCAGCAAGTCCATTACGGATTCCTTCTTCCAGTTCCTGTAAAAAATTATGTAGACAGAGTGTGGGATCAATCTCCTTTCTTGTATGAAGGTCAATGTTTATAGGTATATCAGGAAGTTCCTGCGGAGAACAGGGACGAGCGTTCATACTTCTGGAGACAGCATGAAAGCCTAATGTGTGAAGACCATGAAGCGTATCAAGGGAGCAGCGATTCCAGGGGGGAGTGAAAAAGGATGAAAAGGAGTTGCCCATGATCTCCATCAGACGGTTTCGACCATCTTTCAAATCTTGAATTTGCTTAGGCACTGGTCTTCCAGAGCCAAACTCCTGCTTTTTCCCCAAGATCTCATGGTTTGTGTGTGACCATCCGTGCTGGCGCCAACACCATTGAGAACTTCTCCCCTTGGTGATGTTTTTAAGAGAGACAAAACGCGGTTCTGTCAGCCAGGTCGGAACCACTGCCAGGCAAAGTGGGAGCTTACTTTTTAAAAATTCTGCGACCAACTGTTTGAAAAGTGCATCCGGGACACCTATATCATCGGCTCGGAAAAAGATGTTTGCTTCCCCGTGGCCGTTTGCAAGTCCCCGCTGGATGGAATCTATTAGTAAATCTTTTGTGTTATCAGGAAGATCTGTATAAAGGGCTGAAATCATGTTTCTCTCCTGTTCCAGAGTCTAAAGTCTTCGATGAGTTTACGGCTTCTGGAGGCACCATCCAGGTTTAAACTGTTAGCCTGTTTATTGTGGTGAAGGTTGGCTTTTATTTTATCTGCAAGAGTATCGGCAGCCAAATCTGACGTTTCAAGTAACACAAATGGGGAGTTTGTTGACAGAGAAGAAATACGCAGGCGCTGTTCCCGGTTTTGAGCAAAGGGATATAAGAGGGCTGCCACTCCGTTGCTGAGAAGATTCATGCAGGTATTGTATCCGGCCATGGAGATGGAAAGATCCGCAGCGGCGAGCCAGTTCTGGAAAGTGCTTGTGAACGAGTGAATTGTAATGTTTTCATCATTGATGCCTTCAAGTTCCCTGCAAAGTCCAAGGTCACTATACATTCCCATGAAGAGATGAATCTGCAAGTTCGGTATATTTTTGAGCAGGAGTGCAGCCTTGGCCGTTGCGTGTAACAGCTCGGCTCCCACGCTACCGCCACCTATGGATGCAACAAGTAGTTTATCCCCGGGGCAAAGCCCCAAAGACTTACGAAGTTGCCGACCCTCTCCTTGAGCTGGCCGGGAAGGAGCAATAAAGCCAGTGTAGTAGGAGGGTACGGTAATGGCACTGGCTTGTGAGAAGGTGTTTTCAAGTGGAATACAGGTCGGGTCCGAGTGGATAAGCAGTCCGTCAAAAGAGGTGTTTAATACCCTGAGCACACGTGTTTCATATTTCTGTCTGTCTTTTTTCTCCACCAGGATGTCCCTTAAACTGCAAAGTCGAGTACAGTTTGGCAGATCCCCTGTGTCAATCCCTTTCAGTATTGGGTCAAGCTCAAAACGGAAAGCCTTTCGTCCAAATGGATAGAGTTCAACAAGAAAAACATCCGGTTGGAAGGAAAGGAAAAAATCAAAGAGTTGTTTCTGGCGCTTTTGTTTAAGCTGAACGATATTCTGTCCGGGTTCACATGGCAGTAACTGAGAGAAGTCGGCATCCATTTTAATCCCGGGAAGCTGAATAAAACGAACATTTGAGTCGGGGAGAGTCAGCTTGGGCCCGCCAAGAATCATTACGGTTTTATGCCTTTCGGCAAGAGCCTTGCATACTTCCAGACTGCGGTGGAAGTGTCCAACTCCAAGGACGTGCTGACAATAACAGGCTATTTTCATGGCTGTTCTGCAATGGAAGGTGGAAAGACATTGAGTGCTCCCAGGGAGAGCGTATTGTTTGAGTTCACGAGGATATGTAATTGTCTTTTTTGTAGAACTTTTTTTTCTTCCGGGAGAAAGTTCCTTTGTGCAAGGTGGTAAATAATCGATTTAATAATTCCTTCGTGGGAGACAAGAAGTATTCGTTTTCCTGGATATGTACGCAGGATATTTTGCACAGCTGCCAGGGCACGATGGAGAACTTCTTTTCTGCTTTCACCACCGGGAGGCCGGAAATTCCATCCGGCACGAATCTGTCTGGACAGTGTTTCCTGTTCTGTGTGTTGCAGTTCTGTTAATGTATTTCCTTCCCATCTCCCCCAGCATTGTTCACGTAAATCCCTTTGTAGTTCAACCGGACAAGAGTTGCAATAGGGGCGAAGTAATGTCACAGTCTCTTGAACCCTGCCAAGGTCACTGGCTACGATCCTGTCAATTGTATAGTCGGCAAGAAAAGCCCCCCATTTATGAACGAGTTGGGTTCCTTTCCGGGAAAGTGCAGAGTCCATTTGACCCTGTATTCGACCGGCTTCGTTCCATGTGGTTTGGCCATGTCGCAACAGACCAATTATGCTTGGAGAGCTGTAGTGGCTGTTAGTTCGCAGGAGCGTGTGCATACTTTAAAAGGATCCGTTCAAATTGAAGGTAATTATGTGCAATGTTATGGTTTTTACGGACAAACTGTGCTGCTGTGCGCCCCATCTTCTGCCGCAGTTTGGTGTCCAGAAGAAGACTTTGGAGTGTCATGCAAAAGGACTGCCTGTTAAAGGGCGGGATGAGGAATCCGGTCTCGTCACGTTGAACTACCTCCGGGATACCACCATTATCGAATGCCACCACTGGCAAGCCACAGGATTGGGCTTCAAGGAAAACCATGCCAAGTGATTCCCGGATGCCAGGAAAAGCAAAGATATCTCCTCCTGAGTAAAAGGCTGCCATCTTTTCTCTCTTAATCCGACCAGTAAAAATAACTCTGTTGGGAAGGTGTTGTTCGGCAAGGTTCATCAGGCGATTCCTCTCAATGCCATCGCCGGCTATAATTAATTTGAAGGGAGGGGCTGCACGAGATAACTCTGCCAGGGTCTTGATCATCCAGCTGAGCCCCTGAGATTTAACATCCGGGCGAAACATGGCGGCACTAAGAATGACAGGTTCATCGGTGATCTTCCATTTTTCTCGCATCTTGTTTCTCTTATTCATGTCAAAAGAAAAGGTGTCAGGGGAAATTCCCGGTTTAATGTATGAAAGATGTTCCGGAGGAATAATACGTTTCAAGTTTTGCAGATCAAGTTTTCTGTTGGTAAAAAGGTGATCTGCACAGAGTAAACTGTGGCGGTTAAGATAGAAACCGGGGAAGGCCTTCAGGCTTCGACGCTGTTTTGTCGAGTAGATTCCTTGAAAAATGCAATAGGGGAGGTTGTTTTTTTTACAAAGAAGAGCGCCAAGGAGGTCGGGCGATTTGTAATAGCAGTGATAGCTCAGCCAGAGATCAGGAGCGAATTCTCGAGTCCGACGATCCGCCAGTATCCGTTCTTTTATAATTAACGGAAAGAGCCAGGGCTTCAGGAATATCCATCTTGAGCGGAGTGTACTGGGGATGAGGACCTGATGCCCTCGGGAAACAAGAAAATCATGTAAACTCGTGGCAATAATAAGATCCCCTGAGGGATTGGGGTGGCCAACAGGTTTGAAGGGGGCATAAAAGCAGATCCGCATATTATATCGAGGAAGGAATTGAACTCTTTGTTTTTAAGTGTTTTTTGAAGATGTCTCCCAGTTGTGCAACGAGTGTGGTATTGTCAAAATATTTGTGGGTATGTTCGATTCCACCCTGGATAACAGTCTTTCTGAGATCCCGGTTTTGCAGAGCCATTTTTATCCTGGCAGCCATTGTTTCAGGATTGGAGGGGGCAACTGTGATGCCGGTTGTGTTGTGCAAAAGTATCTCGGGGATGGCTGATACATCGGTTGAGAGAGCCGGAACACCCATGGCCAGGCTTTCCACAAGGACATTTGGGATTCCATCACGGTCGCCGTTGGCAGCAATCTCACAGGCGAGCACAAAAAGATCATTTTCTTCAAACTGTGTAAGCACCTCTTTGTGTGTTTTGGTGCCAAGACATTTGCAGCAGTCATTGAGTTCAAGTTCCGTTAGAAGGCGGTGGATTTTGTCTTTATCGTCTCCGTCTCCGATAAGAGTGTGAATAAAAGGGAATCCCTGGTCTTTAAGTATGTGAAGAGCTTTATAGAGTGTTGGGAGACCTTTTTTCTCAGTCATTCGGGCAACTGTTAAGAGTTTGTATGGTGGAGTACATTCTGCATGTTGAGTGTTTGGTGAGAAGAGCTTCAGGTCGATCCCATGATAGATACAATGGATTGGTGTATTGACTCCCTCTGAGATCTTTTCAAGATACCTACGGTTATAGTCGGTACAGGTTATTACAAACTCCGCAAGTTTCATTTTTTCTCGAAGCTGTTCCGGGTTTGAGGTGTAAATATCTTTAGCATGTGCTGTGAAACTGTAAGACCTCCCGGACAGGAGTGCTGCGAACATGGTCACCGATGTGGGGGAATGGGCAAAGTGCCCATGGAGGTGGAGAAGGGCAGAGTCTTTAAGAATATGAGTATTGGCAAGATACCCGCCCTGAAGAAGGTGCTTTAATGTGGCCAGGTTTGTACTACGTTTGTAACGCTTAAAGGCGAGCCCTAAGCCATGCTTGTAGAGAGCAGGTCGTTTAACGGCCAGAAATATATTTGGCTGGAGCAGTCTGGGAAACTCGAGGAGGAGTTCTGTGGGAAGATAGTCGACCTGAGCTTTGATTTTTCTGACAGAGTCATGACAGAAGTTTTCCCTTGGATGGCGCATGGGAAACAGTCGCATTCGAAAGCCATGTTTTTCCAGAAGGAGTATCTCGTTGGAAATAAAGGTTTCAGAAATACGTGGGTAGCCTTTAAGTATGTAGCCAAGTGTTGGTAATGCTTGGGGAGCAGTCATGATCGGTCTCTGAAATGTTCCATCCTGTCTCGCATGGTATCAAGACCGGACAGTTTGAAGTGTGCCATTTTTTCTTTATACTGCTTGCTTTTACTGAGAATGGTGACGATTTTGTCACGAAGGAGCTGAGCACTAACCTCTTTCCAGGGAAGAAAATCAATGAGGCCTTGTTCAGTTAATTTTTCAGCACGAATAAGTTGTTCTTTTCTCGGCGTTTCTCTAGGAATAATCAGGGCTGGTGTCTGCTGGCTGAGAATTTCACAAATGGTGTTGTAGCCGCCCATGGAAATGACCAGGTCGGCAGCTGCTATGAGTTGTTCCATCTGCGGGTGAAATGGTTGTGATCTGATCCCGTAGCATTGTGCTTTCTTTTTAAGGTGCTCTCTGCTTGTCTTCGGCATAAATGGCCCGGTAATCATAAGAGATTTAAACGGTAGGGATGTGGGAAAAAAATCATGCATTGTGAGATAGTGATCAAGGAGTTCACAACCATCACCACCACCTCCTGCTGTTACCAGGATAAAGATGTCGTCTTTAAGGATGCGGTAGCGTTTTCTAATTTTTTTCCTGATATCAGGCTGCCAGCGTTTTCGTGGGATATATCCGGTGAAACATATCTTCGGTTCAAGGGAAGCCGGGATACTGTACTCGATGATGGGGTCGTATATCTCCTGGTTCCCGTAAACCCATATTTCATCGTAGAGATCTTCCAGGTATGCATAGACTTTTTTGTCTTTCCAGTCTTTGCAGACGACTTCTGACTCATCAAGAATGTCACGAAGTCCAAGGATTGTAAGGGTTGCAGGTAATACTTTTCGGATCCAGTTCAGAGTAGGGAGTACTTCACGTTTTAAACCCAGAGGTTCTTTGTCAACTATGAAAAGATCCGGCTTAAAGGTTTTTGCGGTGGCGAGTATAATACTTTTTCTGATGTTGAGTGCCTGGCTGGGATCAATGCGAATGGAAAGAGACTGGTACTCATCATTGGTCTTTTTTATCATCCCTGGTATACGAACAAAATCAACCTGTTCTGGAAGGACAAAACGTCCAGCTATGGGGGAGCCCGTGAGGATCAGAATATTCACCTCCTTGCCGGAAAGGTGCTTGGCAATGGCCATTGATCGTCTTATATGCCCAAGGCCGTAAGTGTCGTGGGAGTACATGAGGATGTTGTAAGTGGTGGCTGCGGTCATGTACTCTTATCTAATCCGTCGGTTCTTTTTGGGAAAGGAAAATCAGAGGCTGGTGTCTTTTAAGCTGTCCAGTTGAAGGTACTTTTTCAGGCTGAAGGCATCTTTTTCAAAGAGGGCCTTTATCTGGACGGGGGAGAGTTCCTTTCTGTCGCCTATCTTTTGAGCGGGGACTCCACCCCATATCTCGTATGCACCCGGGTTTTTGGTGAGAATAGATCCGGCACCGAGGATAAATCCGTCTGGAAGGATGCTTGCCTGGTAAAGGACTATGGCATTTTCGTGTATCCATACATCTTTTCCCAGATATTTATCCTGCCAGAATATACCGTGTTTTTCCTGTACAGCAAGCAGTGGCACTCTTCCCTGATGGCAATGGTCATGGGTATATATTCTTGCACGAGCTCCAATCATGCACCATGGACCAATATGAATATTACCCGTGTTGTCAAGAATTGAAAACTTACTAATTACCACATTGGTCTCACTACCTGGAGTGTTGAAAACCTCAGGTGCCAGGATGAGTTTACCCTTGTTAATATTGGAGTGGGGCCTGCGGCATAGCCGTCAAGCTAAGAGATCAACATTCCAAAATAGGCAATGTCTTTCATATGTTACCAGGACACGCGACAGCCCCAGCCTCATAATGGCCCCCAGTTGAACCGACGGGAATAATTCTCAATTCTTTGTTCCCGCCAGCATTTTGTCGGATAGGTTAAATTGTAATGGGGATAATAGCAAAAAACACTGGTTACCGCACTTGTTTTTTTACCATTACGAGATTAAATATTTCGAATATTCAACAGCTTGAAAGGTCATTGCAAGGTCAATTCAAAAACCATTTTGATCCTGAAGAAATCGAGCAACTGGCTCGAGATAAAAAATTTGTACAACGGAAAAGCAAGCTAAGCGGTTGTACCTTTTTGAGTTTGATCATCTTTAACTCAAACAGCTTGCATGATGAAAGCTTAAATGATCTCACTATTGCGCTGAATAAAAACCATGGTGTTGATATTTCCAAGCAGGGGCTGGATGATAGATTTAATGCCTATGCCGTACAATTTCTCGCTGCAGCCTTGGAAAACTTACTTCGACAACAACTGGCAGAAAAAGTATCGTTTCGTAATTGTTTAGAATTTAAAAGAATTTTGATCAAAGATTCTGTTTGCTTTCAAGTTGACGAGTCTCTTGCCGAACATTATCCAGGAAGTGGCGGTAGTGGTTCCAAAGCCAACGTCAGAATACAATTTGAATATGATCTCCTGGATGGCAAAATTGTAGACCTGAGCCTTAACGCTTTTAACGATCAGGATGCCAAAAACTCTGTTTTAACCCTGGATGTTGTCAATGACGGCGACTTGATTGTTCGTGATTTAGCATACATGCATCTTGAATCGCTTCTGGGCATTGTTAAAAGGATAGGTCATTTCCTTTGTCGATTAAACACCCAGGCTACTGTATACCAGGAACAAGATGGCAAAATGGTTGCCTTGGATTTTTCCGCAATTGTCAAAGCCATGCGCAAACACAATATTCGACAAACCGAAGAGACTGTCTTTATAGGGAAAGACCAAGAACTTAAGGCTCGTCTTTTCATATATTTGCTGCCCAAATCCGTGTATAATAAACGGATGCGGAAAGCTAAAAAAGCGGCGAAAAGTAAAGGTCGCCAGGTAAGTAAAGAGTATAGAGCCCGTGCAGGCTTGAACTTGTTTATAACCTCTGCTCCCGAAGAGTTAATCAGCATAGAGACGGCCTGGCAGATTTATACACTACGCTGGCAAATAGAACTGACTTTTAAGGTCTGGAAATCGCTCTGCAAAATAGACAAAGTTAAAAAAGTCAAAAAGGATCGGTTGGAATGTTACATCTGGTCAAAATTGTTACTCATTGTTCTATGTTGGCGAGTAGCATGGTTTACAGGCATGTTACTCAAACGACAGCACAGGAAAAATATCAGCTATTTTAAAGCATTCAAAACCCTTATGCACGATGTCGACCATCTGAAAAAAATCTTTGTTGATGGCTCGCTCGCGGTAGAGTCATATCTTGCTGAGTTTTTACTACTCAGCAGTAAAAAGCATTTGCTTGAAAAGAAGAAGGGGCGTGAGAATTATTCTCCAGAAGTGCTTTGCAGGTCATTAACCATACTGGAAGACGGGAGATTGGTTGCAATTTAAAGCAGATACTCCTTAGCTTGACGGCTATGCTGTACACTGTTAATGACTCGGCTCAACGCAACACGCATGGCTGAAGCATGTGATTGCAAAACACCCAGTTCATTTTCTGGAACAGCTCTCGTTTCAACGCCCCCTCTAAGGTCACCATCGGTTATTTTTTTGGTTGTCGCCAAAACCTGTTCCAGCGGATCTGTGATGGAACTTCTAATTATAGAGCCTATCAACAGAGAGGCAAAAACAGCAAAAGCCCATAGCAGTACTTCTACAATCTGCATTACTCCGACCTTATCCGCTGATTGATCGGCAAGCATACCGACAGCCTTGTTCATGGATTTCAATGTGGAAACATTTAGTTTATTTATTTCAAGCAGAAGTTCCGAGCTGCAAACCATCCCTTTTACCGAATTTATCTTACTCTGTAACTCCAGCCACAAGGAACCCGCTTCATCGAGTTGCTGCCGCACCCTGGAATCTCCTGCCGCCGACAATACAACAGGCTTTGTCATGCCCAAATCAAGATATGTTGTTCCCCCGTCCCGCAGGGCTGCAAGAGAGAGGTCAAACAGTCGCGCACTCATTTCCATTTGGGAGATGTCATATTGCCTATGATCTCGCAACTGTATCTGAGCCAAATAGAATTCCTTACTGTACTTCTGGCTGAGCATTCGCTGGCGGCCGGCAATATTGATTTTCAAGCCATCACCCTTCTGTTGAAAAAGGGTGAATGTCGTATACCCCACCATGATGGTGAGAATAAAAAGAAAGAGCACGATCAACACTTTTAGCTTCTTATCCACACTGATATTTTCAATATGAAGAAGATGGCTAAGTTTTATTTTAAACTGTCCAATCATTACAACATCCTTGAGAAGAATTTATTAATTCAGCACAATACCGAGGGAAATGCAAACCTGAACGAACTAACTACTACAAATATTCTATGTGTTGTGATTTGATATGTGAAGTTTTTTTAAAAAATCTAACAAAAAAGTGCCGACATATCTTTTCCCCTCAACAAAAGTCAAAATTATGACGAAGAAGAGTAGAGCGACTACGCCAGTAAGACAACACCACTGGATTATCACGCCAGAGCCAACCAGGAACGATGGCCCAGAAATTGCATACGCTAGCTGAGGAGGTAAGACATGTTTGAATATCAAGTACAGAAAGGCGATACCATAGCAGAGGTAACCAGACAATTTAATACAAGCTGGAGCGCTTTGAGAAGAAACAACCCCGATGCAATTGGTCGCTCCAACAGGAACGGGAACTGGTTTTTAAAGGAAGGTGCCATCGTTCAAGTGGAAAATTCCTTTCAACACACCTTACAAAAAGCAGAACAGAAACAAAAGCCGGAAACAATGAGTCAGGCCCCGCCCATTCTTCCGGCAAGCACTGCGATTTCTCTCTCAGCAGATGCAGCTTTACAAGAAGACTCTTCTGGACAGGAAGGACAAAAGGGTAAAATCATTGAGCATACTCTGCAGACAGGAGAAACTCTTTGGGGACTGGCCGTTAAAAAGTACCACGTACATATCCGTGACATCATGGCTGACAATGACATCAGCGATCCCCGCACCTTACAAATTGGACAAAAAATAAAAATACGACTCCCTGAAAGCACAGGTGAGGAGCCGATTGTTGCCAGTTGGTACGGCCAGGATTTCCATGGGAAGCCAATGGCAAACGGTGATATTTATGACATGTACGCTGCAACTATTGCCCATAAAGAGATGCCGCTCGGAACCAAAGTTGAATTAAAAAATACAAAAACCGGGGAAAAGGTTCTGGCAGTGGTTACGGATCGTGGCCCCTATATCGAGGGAAGAGATGTGGATCTTTCCTACGGACTGGCTCAAAGGCTCTCCCTTGTGGAACAGGGCGTTGGTAGTCTGGTCATGCGGGTTCTCTAGCCTGGCTGTCCAAGCCAACATGACCGAGAGAAGATGCGATGCCCTGTGAGCAGGAGTTGGCTATTGATGTCCATACTCCTGTTCATCAAGGTACTGCACGCCCTCCAAAATCAACCCCATAAACTCACCAAAGGGCTTTGCCAGTTCCCACTCCTGGGGAATGCCTTTTACATATCTGAAATGACCACCTTTTTTTGCCATCAACGCAAAAAGAGCTTTTTTATTTCTTAAATCTTTGTACCGGACCCAGATCAATTCACCCTCATTAAATTGCACCACCGCCTTGGCATCATCAAACACCAACAGAATTCTCCCTGTTTTCTGGCTTGCATTAATAAGCTGCAAAAGCTCCACAATACTGATTTCGTCTAACTCGCCGGACATTCCAGAGGTGATATTACCTGAGCGTAAAGCCATGGCCTGAGCCCGATCCACCAGCATTTTCAAGAGAAACAGTTGTAAAACAGGATATTTCCTGAGAACGAATTTAAAATTCTTAATACTTAAAAGTGCCGCCTCTGTTTCCTGAAGCGAGTGTATGGAACAGGACACGGGATCACCAGAGAGCAGACTCATCTCACCAAATATTTCGCCTTTTCCCATTGATGCAAGTTGCAACCCATCATCACCGACAACACCAACTTGACCGGAAAGTAGAATAAAAAGGTGGGCACCCGGCTCACCTTTTTTTAGAACTACTTTGGCCTGAGGATAGGTCTTAAGCTCCAGAAGTTCTGCCAGATCATACAGTGCACCATCGTCAAGAGACTCAAACAGCTCAAAGTCACGAAGTTTACTGTAAAATGAATCAAGGTGTTTTTTCCGCCTCCGCCTTTCAGCTTCTGACAAAAGTTTCATCTGGAGAGTTGAGAAATCTTTTTTCTTTTTATATTCAAACCCTATGTCTCCTGAGCACCCGCCACAGCTAAATTTTGTTTGCGAT
>CAMZKT010000106.1 GCA_947311435.1 uncultured Desulfocapsa sp. | reverse complement strand
TGTGTGGGATCACTTGGACAGTGCCACCAAGGTACTCGCCCCGACGTTCTTTGCTGATAACCGAATAGTATATTCTTCCGGATGTATAATTGTTTTTCTGGGACATTACAGCGTTAGTATAACGTTCGTAATGACCCATATCCAGGTCTGTTTCCGCCCCATCATCGGTTACATAAACCTCTCCATGTTGAAAGGGGTTCATGGTTCCAGGATCAACGTTGATATAGGGATCAAGTTTCTGAAAAGTAACAGTAAGCCCTCTACTCTCAAGAAGAGCTCCGATTGCAGCGGCAGCCAGTCCCTTTCCAAGGGAAGAAAGAACCCCACCTGTGACAAAGATAAATTTAGTACGTTTAGATGCGTTTGTAGTTTTCATATGAGCACTATAGCCCCTCAGGTGCTATTTTAAAACCAAAAAAATATCGGGTATCTCGACTTTAGTCTTGTTTCTTATACGGGGGATGTATACTTATTAACATGTAATAATTATTCTCACATACTGGAGGTACAGGATGGTACTATCGAAAAAGACAGTAGCAATTTTACTGGTTTGCTTATTACTGGTTATCTTAGAAGGGAGTGATGCTATGGCAGAAGAACAGACAGCTGTTTTCGGAGGTGGATGTTTTTGGTGCATGGAACCACCATTTGAACAGCTTCAAGGAGTGATTGAGGTGCGGGCAGGATATAGTGGTGGCTCCCGTGAAGATGCACATTACTCGCTGGTCAGCAGTGGGAGGACAGAACATTATGAGGCCGTTGAGGTTCGTTATGATCCGCAGCAGATTAGTTATGCGAGCCTGGTGGAAGTGTTTTGGCGACAGATAGATCCAACGGATTCCGGTGGACAGTTTGCGGATCGTGGCACTCATTACAAGACAGCTATTTTTTATCAGAACGACCAGGAAAAAGAAACAGCACTTACGTCAAAAAGAAACCTCCAACAGTCTGGCATGTTCGATAAACCGATAGTAACTGATATTATACCCGTTCAACCATTTTATCCGGCAGAGGAGTATCATCAGGATTATTTCAGGAAGAATTACTCTCATTATTCGTCATATAAAAAAGGGTCGGGACGAGAATATTTCGTGGATACGATCTGGCCTGCAAAACTTGCTCAACGATCACTTCCTTATAAAAAACCGACAGAAACGGAGATCCGTTCCCGGTTGAGTGACCTTCAGTATAAAGTCACGCAGAAAGAGGGCACAGAACCTCCATTTCGCAACGAATACTGGGACAATAAATCCGAGGGGATTTATGTTGATATTGTCTCTGGTGAACCCTTATTTAGTTCTCAGGATAAATTTAAATCAGGAACCGGGTGGCCGAGTTTTGATCGTCCCATTAAGGAAGAAAACATCACAGAAAAGAAAGATCGGGGTTTGTTTTCTGTGCGTACCGAGGTTCGTAGTAAATCAGCCGACTCTCATCTTGGTCATGTTTTTGATGATGGCCCGCCATCAACAGGTCTGCGTTATTGTATTAACTCTGCGGCATTACGGTTTATTCCAAAAGACGAGCTTGAGAGTGAGGGCTATGGTGAATTTCTAAAACTCTTTGAATCAGAGTAAATGTATGGAAAAAGTTCCATTTATAACGCTCATGGGGATATACAATTTAATTTTGTAAGCTAACCCGACAAGCTGGAAAACCTTTTATTTTCGCAGTCACGCTGGAGCGTAGTATCTGTGGCACCTCATCCCAGTGTGACCGCGGAAAGATGTGGAACTGCCTCTATTTTACACATTTGGCAGGATAAGAGAGAATGTTGCCCCTTTTCCCGGTTGACTGACAAGTTCTACCGTGCCTTTGTGGCAGTCAGCGATATGTTTTACAATGGCAAGTCCCAGCCCTGTTCCGCCATCTTCTCTGCTTCTTGCCTTGTCGCAGCGGTAGAAACGCTCGAAGATTCGTTTCTGATGTTCGCTGCTGATCCCAGGCCCTTTATCCTGTAGACTGATACAGATGATTTCACCGTAATTAGGATGCTGTTGTTGCATTACGCTCAGATTGACCGTTGTGTTTTCAGGGCTGTAACTGACAGCATTGGTCAGTAAGTTGATCAGTGCCTGTTCAAGCATCGGCAGATTTACAGGTGCTGTAATATCCGGATCACATTCTATAACAATGCAGATGTTTTTTTGTTCTGCTGCGACACTACAGGATTGAATTGCTGTTTCAAGTATGGGGTAGAGTACTTCCTGGCGGAGTTCCATCTTGTCATTTTTTGATGTATCTTCAATGCGGGCCAACGTCAATAGATCGTCGACTATGGCATCAAGCCTACTGCTTTGTCGCTGGATAATGGTCAGAAACTTCGCTGCATCTTCCCTGTTCTCCAAGGCTCCGTCAAGCAGCGTTTCAACATATCCCCTGATAGCAGTGATCGGTGTTTTGAGTTCGTGGGAAACATTTGCCACAAATTCCTGCCTGATGGTTTCGAGCTGGTTGATTCTGGTTTGATTATGAAGGACGATTAAGCTGCCCATTCGATTCTGTTCCCCATCATTTAATGGGTGTGCGTGTGCTTGCAGGGTCAGTTGTTGTCCGCTTTCAAGAAGTACCAGGCTTTGCTTGATGGTGACATCACTTCGCAGGGATTCATTGATAAATTCCTGCAAAACCTTGTTACGAAGAATATTTTCGAATACCAGTCCTTGGACTGCCTGATGGTTGATGTGAAAGAGATCGGCAGCGGCACGATTAATATGAATAATCGTATGATCCGGGCCAATGGCCAGCACTCCATCTGTCATGCTGCTGAAGACCGCTTCGAGCTCATTACGCTGCTGGCTGATAATTTTAATTCGACCGTTAAGTTGTTTTGCCATGTTATTGAGAGATTTGGACAACTCTTTCAGCTCTTTTGGAATATTACCATCGCTGATTGAAATGGGGTGTTCCGTATCCCCGCCAGCCAGGCGTTCTGCTCCACGTCGCATTTCTTCAAGGGGGGTGCTGATACGACGTGCCTGGTAGTATGATAAGCCAGCGGCAAGCAGAGCAATAAGGAGGAGCCCGAAGAATAATTTTTTCCGGTGTGAAGAAATGACACGTTCAAGCGCTGCACCGGACACGGCAAGGCGTAGCACCCCACTCTGCGGTGTATCTACTTTCAGAGGGATTGCTACATAAAGCATATTTTGCCCAAGTGTTTTACTGAACCTGAGAATTGTTCCCGTCGTCCCCATTGCTGCTTCCTGAATTTCTGGTCTGTTGTTATGTTTGTCCATGTGCGAAGGATCTTCACTAGAGTCGGCTAGTACTGTGCCCGTTCCATCGATAACTGTGATCCGTGTGGAGGCTTCCCGGCCGGTTTCACGACAGAATTTCTGGAGCTGATGGGGGGCAGTATCCAGTAATTGATTAATATGTGGACGCAGCAGTATGGCACGGTCTTGGACACCCCTTTGCATTTCCTGGTAGTAAAATGATTGAATCGTCCGTGTTCCATACCAGCTGGCAATGACAATTGAACCGATGATGATCACAAGTGCTGTTGGGAATATCTGCCAAAATATTTTTTTATTATTCATGGGAAATCTGTTCTAAGAGGTTTGTATGGAGTATGGTTTTTTATTGCCTAAATCCTGCACTACAAAAAATGTATCAACGAAGCAGATGAAGAGTGTTTACGACACCATCATTGTTTCAATATGTGTAACTGTTCAGCAGCACTTCATCTGTGTTCGATCAGGCTTACTCACAGAGGCACTGAACATCGCTCCTCTGGCAAACGTGTTAATTGGCGGATTCGGTATTATTCTTTAAATCGATATCCGATACCGCGTACCGTTTCTATACAGCTGCCCATAGTACCCAGTTTTTTTCGTAAGCCAAAAATTTGGACATCCACTGCCCGTGAAGTAATGAGGTAGTCGTAACCACGTATTTTATCAATGATCTGCTGACGACTGTATACCCATCCAGGCCGACTTGCAAGTTGTTCGAGGATGGTAAACTCAGTTGCGGTGAGATGAATTGGGTTTCCTTCAATCAACACCTCATGACGTCCCGGATGGATCTCCATGGAGTGGATACGAATACTTTCCTGGCTTGGCCTGCTTTCCTGCAAAACATTTTCGTGTTTTCGTCGTAACAGGGCTTGAACCCGGGCAACAAGAACACGGGGACTAAAAGGCTTTGTGACATAATCATCGGCACCGCAACTTAAACCGGTGACGATATCATCTTCTTCGCTCTTTGCTGTAAGCATGATAATAGGTGTCTGTATACAGTCCTGTTTGTCGCGGATGATTGCACACACCTCCATACCATTTTTTCCGGGAAGCATGAGGTCAAGTAGAATTAAATCCACAGTCTCTTCTTCGAGAATTTGCAGAGCATCTTCCCCGGAATCTGCGCAGGTCACGTTGAATCCGGATTTAATGAGATTGTAGCTAACCAGCTGCTGAATGTCCGCGTCGTCTTCTACGACCAGGATGTTGGCTTTTCCCATATGATTCTCCTGCTATTTATAACGGTACATAACATGATGGTTCCGTAAAAATGTTATAAGCGTAAGAGCTAAGTTGTTAAGCCTTAATTTTAAAAAAAAATTATTCGTAGCACCTGAAGTGCTGTTTTGATTCCGAGCGATTAAGGAACATCTAAATGAAACAACAGTGTGACATCGCGGCAAAAGAAGGGGAGGCACACTGCTGTTTATCCTGAGTAATCCTACCCTTCAAATTACAGCTTGCAAGAGAAATTGCCTTCCTAACGTAATCCTAATACAAACCTAACGGTAATATAAAAAAGATTGAGTTTAAAAGAGAAGATAAACTTGGGCGTTTGACTTAGTAAGTCGCAATTAGCGTAAGTAGAGAGAAAAAGAGATTAGTTGCCATCGCAATACAATATACGGATACAAGGAGATTATTTTGACTCGCCATTTTACCTTTCATAAGGAAATAGAGAACTTAAAAACACGGTTTATGGCTTTAGGTAGCTTGGTTGAAGACCGTTTACAAAAGGCCAGCCTGGTTGTTCAGAATAAGGATTCGGAACTTCTTCTTGAGATAATTAACACAGATTGGAAGGTTGATGAAATGGAGATTGAGGTTGAAGAGGAGTGCCTCAAAATCTTGGCACTCCACCAACCGGTGGCCAGTGATCTGCGCCTGGTAATCGCCATCATAAAGATCAATAATGAGTTGGAGCGTATAGCGGATATCGCAGTAAATATAGCCAAGCGCATACAAGTCATCAGAAAGGACACCGAGCTTTCTGATGCTATTGATTATCAGATAATGTTTAACAAGGTTTTACAGATGTACAAATTGGGGCTGGATGCACTTGTGACCGAAGACGCCAATCTTGCAAGAGAGATATTTGTTAGAGACGAGGAAGTGAATCAACTCAGAAATGAGGTCTATCAAGAGGTAATAGCGCGGCTAGATGCGGAAAGAGGTCATGCCAAGTGCCTGGTCAATCTTTACCTGTTATCCCGTCATTTGGAAAGAGTGGGGGATCGGGTGAAAAATATTGCAGAAGAGGTTATTTACCTGGTGGAAGGTAAAATCGTACGTGGGGAGATCAATTAAAATGATGTCCTCTTCCTTCTATCTGCTTATTTTATTGGCTCTTGCATCTTTTGCTTATATGCAGGGGAAACGAAGGGCATTTTCATTGTCCGGGACTGGAGGTGGTTCAAGAAAACTTCATTCGCGACCGGGTTACTATGGAATGCTCACAGCGGTGTGGTGTGTTTTGCCAGCCCTTTTGGTCTTTGGGTTCTGGATGGTATGTTCTGATACAATTCTAACAAGTCTTGCCATGAAAACTTTACCTGCATCAATGCAGGAATTGAGTTCAGATCAGGCAAACTTGTTAGTGAATGATCTACGAAACCTGGTCGCTGGTAGTGTTGCCGCCCGAGATATTAATCCGGTTCTACAGGAAGCAGCGAATCAATACCGAGGGATGGAACAGATAGGAAGGATTGCCCTCGCTGTTGTAATGTTTTCAGCGGCTCTTTTCTCGGCTTCCCTGGTCTATATGCGTATTTCTCCTGAAATGCGTGCCAGAAACCATGTTGAAAAAATTGTACAGATTGGACTTGTTCTGTGCTCAACAATAGCTATTTTGACCACTATCGGCATTGTTCTTTCTGTGGTGTTTGAGTCCATCAGGTATTTCCAGCATGTGCCGGTGTCCGATTTTCTCTTTGGTATGAAGTGGAGCCCACAGATGGCAATGCGTGCCGATCAGGCAGGTAGTTCCGGAAGTTTTGGTGCAGTTCCCGTGCTTGCCGGTACTTTTATGATTTCCGGCATCGCGCTTAGTGTGGCAGTACCCATTGGCCTTATGGCTGCAATTTATCTTTCAGAATATGCCAACTCTCATGTTCGCTCCTGGGCAAAACCCATCATGGAGGTATTGGCGGGAGTACCGACCGTTGTTTACGGCTTCTTTGCAGCCCTTGTCGTAGCGCCATTTATCCGAAATAGCGGAGAGATGTTAGGCCTGAGTGTTTCTTCCGAAAGTGCACTCGCAGCAGGCCTTGTAATGGGCATTATGATTATTCCTTTTGTTTCTTCTCTATCCGATGATGTTATTAATGCAGTCCCTCAGGCCATGCGTGATGGTTCGTATGGATTGGGAGCAACAAAGAGCGAAACTATAAAAAATGTGATAATTCCAGCGGCATTACCGGGAATTGTTGGTGGTGTCTTATTGGCCGCTTCAAGGGCCATTGGGGAGACCATGATTGTGGTTATGGCAGCAGGGCTTTCTGCAAACCTGACCGCTAATCCGCTGGAGACAGTAACCACGGTTACCGTGCAGATTGTAACCCTGCTTGTTGGAGATCAGGAATTTGACAGTCCTAAAACACTGGTAGCTTTTGCATTGGGCCTATTGCTCTTTATTGTTACCCTGGTTTTAAATGTTGTTGCTCTGTACATAGTACGTAAATATCGGGAAGAATACGAGTGAGAGTTTACGAGAACTTATTTTTTCCTGTTGTCAGGGAAGATTGCTGCAGTTGATGCAAGGAACGAATATGAATAGTGATAAAAAAGAATCAACCATGGATAAGGTGAATCGCGGCCTCGCAAAACGCTATCGGAAGGAAAGACGTTTTCGGCTTTTCGGCCTTGGAGCTATCATTACCAGTGTCGCTTTTCTAGGTTTGCTTTTTGTGTCCATTGCTGCCAATGGGTGGACAGCTTTTCAGCAAACAGAAATCCTGTTGGATATACACTTTGATGCTGAAAAATTTGATGTGGATGCTCTTGCCGCAGCTGACTATGGTGCCTTGGTAAAGGCATCCATGAGAGAACTTTTTCCGAATGTGAAAGGACGACAGGATAAGCGAAAACTGTACAAACTTGCGAGTACGGGTGCATCGTACGCTTTGCAGGACATGGTGGCAAGCGATACCAGCATTATCGGTACTACAAGGAAGGTTTGGCTTCCAGCAGATGATGAGGTGGATATGTTCCTCAAGGGATACATACCCAGGGATGTCCCGGAAAGTGACAGGCGTTTGACCGATAAACAAGTGTCCTGGATCGATCAGCTTGTTGCCGATGGGCGCCTGGAAAAGAAGTTTAACATGACTTTTTTTACCGCGGGTGATTCAAGGGAGCCTGAGCTTGCTGGCATTAGAGGTGCTGCCGTGGGTTCTTTGTTTACGCTCGCTGTTACGTTGCTGCTTTCGTTTCCCATTGGGGTTGCCACTGCTGTTTACCTTGAGGAGTTTGCGCCAAAAAACAAGTGGACAGATCTTATTGAGGTTAATATTAACAATCTGGCTGCAGTTCCCTCCATAGTGTTTGGTTTGCTCGGACTGGCGGTATTCCTCAACGTTTTTGGAATGCCTCGCTCAGCCCCACTGGTGGGCGGCCTGGTATTAACCCTTATGACCCTGCCGACCATAATTATCGCATCACGGGCGTCGTTGAAATCTGTACCTCCTTCAATTCGAGAGGCAGCCCTAGGTGTTGGTGCATCAAAAATGCAGGCCATCACTCATCATATTCTCCCCCTTGCAATGCCGGGTATGATGACCGGGACGATCATCGGAATGGCTCAGGCGCTCGGAGAAACCGCACCATTGTTGATGATTGGGATGGTCGCTTTTATTGTGGATGTTCCCGGCTCTGTGACGGATCCGTCAACGGTGCTTCCAGTACAAATATATCTTTGGGCAGACTCACCTGAGCGTGCCTTTGTAGAACGAACATCCGCTGCAATTATGGTTCTTCTTGCCTTTCTCATTTCCATGAATGCTTTTGCGGTGTTTATGCGGCGAAAATTTGAACGGCGCTGGTAAATTCAGGGGCGTAATCATTCTCTAATAAAAGTCTAACCAAAAGCTAACAATTGTCAGGTATGTTCGCTTGCGTAGTTTGAGGTAGAGGGTAGAATTTTTAATTGTGTAAATTGAAGTCAAAAATCTTTTCCAGGAGAAAAAAATGTTTAAGAAAAAAGTTTTTATTACAGCCGCAGCGCTCTTTGCAGTTGCTGCAACATCCAACGTCCAGGCTGCATCAGGGCGTGATTATATCTCAATTGTTGGTTCTTCGACGGTGTATCCTTTTGCCACCACAGTTGCCGAGCAGTTTGGGAAAACCACCAAATTCAAAACTCCTAAAATTGAGTCCACCGGTTCTGGCGGGGGAATGAAACTTTTTTGCGCTGGTGCCGGTATTGAAACTCCCGACATTACAAATGCCTCGCGTAGAATAAAGTTTTCTGAGTATGAAAAATGCCAGAGCAATGGTGTGAAGGAAATTATTGAAGTTAAAATCGGTTATGACGGTATCGTTATAGCCAATTCCAAAAAAGCCGGACGGATTGATCTCAATAAAAAGGACATTTTTCTTGCTCTTGCCAAGGACGTTCCTAATCCAAAGGGTGGCGAGACTCTTGTCGCAAACCCCTATAAAACCTGGAAGGATGTAAACCCTGCTCTTCCTGATACAAAAATTGAAGTTTTGGGGCCTCCTCCTACTTCAGGAACTCGTGATGCCTTTGTTGAACTTGCCATGGAAGGTGGCTGTAAAAAAATTGGCTGGATCAAAGCTCTGAAGAAAAAAGACAAGAAACATTTTAAAGCGGTTTGTCATACTGTCCGTGAAGATGGTGCTTATATTGAAGCTGGTGAGAATGACAATCTGATTGTACAGAAGCTACAGGCTAATCCAGATGCATTCGGTATTTTTGGATACAGTTACCTCGATCAGAATTCAGACAAGATCCAGGGGGCTTTGGTTGGAGGTGAAGCGCCAACATTTGATAATATTGCAGCAGGGAAATATCCTGTTTCCAGACCACTCTTCTTTTACGTGAAAAAATCTCATATGGGTGTCGTTCCTGGTATGGCTGAATATTTAGGTGAGTTCTCCAGTGAAAAAGCATGGGGTGCAGAGGGATATCTTGCTGATAAGGGACTTATTCCAATGCCTGAAGCAGAGCGCAAGCAATATGTAGATGCAATCAAGACAGCTAAGAACCTTGTGTTAACGAAAAAATAGACAGATGTAATCGCGCGCCGGGGCAATTCAATGCCCCGGCAAACAGGGAACAGTATGGAATCAATGACAGCGGCAACACTGGAAGCAGAAGGTTTATCCTTTATAGGGACGGAAAGCGTGGAGCAGGAAAACATCAAATCAGAGGCAAAGGCCAATCGTGATGAGCGGCAGACGGTTGGAAAACAGTTTGTTGATGAGGCACGTATGACCTGCCGTGATGTGAACGTCTTCTATGGTGATAAACAGGCTATTAACAGCGTTTCAGTTGATATCGGCCGTAATGAGGTTTTGTCTATGATCGGCCCTTCCGGTTGTGGTAAATCTACTTTTCTGCGCTGTTTAAACCGGATGAACGATACTGTCAGTACCTGTCGTGTAACAGGAGAAATCCATCTGGATAGTCTTGATATTTACGATAAATCAGTTGATGTGGTTCCTCTTCGTGCCCAGGTGGGCATGGTGTTTCAAAAGCCTAATCCTTTCCCGAAATCCATTTACGATAATGTTGCCTATGGCCCACGGATTCATGGTCTGGCTTCGACCCGTGCCGAGCTTGACGAAGTGGTGGAGAGTTCTTTGAAAAAAGCCGGTTTGTGGAAAGAGGTGAGTGACCGCCTTGAGCAACCTGGAACCGGGTTGTCGGGTGGCCAGCAGCAGAGACTTTGTATTGCAAGGGCTATTGCTGTACGTCCTGAGGTGATTCTCATGGATGAACCGTGTTCAGCACTTGATCCCATAGCCACTGCAACGGTGGAGGATCTTATTGCCGAGCTTCGTGAGCAGTATACCATTGTTATTGTAACTCACAATATGCAACAGGCCGCCCGGGTTTCCCAGCGGAC
>CAMZKT010000105.1 GCA_947311435.1 uncultured Desulfocapsa sp. | reverse complement strand
GTCATGCCAAGAATAGCGTTCATAGGGGTACGTATTTCATGGCTCATGTTTGCCAGAAACTCTGACTTTGCTAAACTGGCAGCCTCTGCCTGCGATTTTGCACGAGATAAAACCTTCTCGATTTCCTTACGCTTGCGTATTTCATGCCCCAGCACTCTGTTCCTCACAAACACAACAGCAGCCAGTACGAGAACCATCAAGGCAGCAAGCATCGTCCAGTAAATATAAGACGACCAATTACGATTTTCTTTGAACCACCGTTTTTCTAACTTGGAATAAGTTGCCGAAGGAATAGCATCAAACCCATCATTTATCTCGGTAAGCAATGCTATTTTTCCTTTGAGGACGGCTGCATGGACGGTGTTGCTAGAAATGACGTCACGTTCATATACAACTCCCTGTACTCCGAATCGTTGTAATGCATACTCCATCTCAGGTTTTTCATTGACGACCGCATCAACCTTTTGCTGTAGTAGGGCAACGATGGAAGAATCAACTTCAGGATAAGGGACCACCTGGATGAACGGGTAGTTTTCCCTGAGATACGATTCCTGGTACGTCCCTGCAATCACACCTACTTTGCCCCCTGTCATATGTACCAGACTTCGACTCTCTGTGCCAGTTCTATAATATACGGAAGTCACTACTGGGAATAATTCTTTTGAAAAAGACAACCAGGCACTTCGCTTCTCGGACTTGAACAAACCTGAGTGAATATCCGCCTCACCTGATTTAACAGCAGTAAGGCTCTCGCTCCACACCGATGGTCGAAAACGTATAGTTCTCCCCGTCACAACTGCCCATTGCTTCCACAGATCCACAAGATACCCGCGAAGTTCTCCGTCAACACCCATCACTGAAAAAGGATTATAGTTACAGGGAATGGCAATAATCAAATCACCTGAAGCATCCACTGGCGCCCCTGAAACCCAGCGCCGGGCAATTTTGCGTCGCTCTTCATCAGTGATTTTTTCCATTCCGGCATTGATAACAGCAACCAGATTTTTTCTTCCCTTACTACTGGCTATAAAGCTGTCATTCTGGTACAGCGGAGAATTTGGTCTATAGCGAAATGTTGTAAGAAGTGAATTTTCCGACAAATAATATACACCTGTGGGTGTGTCAGATGCAAATATTTTCAATTCACCACTTTTCAAATCGGCCATCAATGATTGGTAATCCGGATAACTAACCACGGCACCCGGAGCTACTCTTTCTTTCAGATAGCCTTCAACAAAATCTTTTGCTATCACCCCAATTCGATAGGCGGAAAGTTCTTTTAAAGATTCGGGAAAATGCAGCGATTCATGAACGAACACATTGGTGCTGGTTCGAGACAGAACCGCACCATATTCAAGATAGTCATTACGTTCTTCATTAAAAAACAGCCCCGCATGAGCATCCACCTCCCCATTTTTAACAAGATCGAGTGTCTGGTCCCAGGAAGCTTCAACAAACCCCACTGCTATTCCAGTTTTTTCCGCCCACAACTTCCAGTAATCGATTATAAGGCCATTGGGGTGACCATCTATGTCTGTGTATTGAAAAGGAGGGACATCCCGACAGTAGGTCACAGAAAGAGACTCCAGGGACTCCGCATAAAGCTGTACAGGAAAAAGGACAACCAACAGGATAAGTGTAATGAGAATCCTCATACTTTTTAAAGGCCTTTTCTTCTGCAATTTTTTATCATTTATCCAATCGTAACTCCCTACAGAGCACAGCATCTTTTCGCGATCACGCCAGCTTATGTATGACTAATACACGGCACCAGCCTGCCTGCGAAAACCTGTAGCCCCTGTGAGTAGTTACGCTCAACCATTAAATGTTTGTCTTACACCAATCCGATCACGCTTCTATCGTAAAAAAGAATACACCACTTGAGAATCCAAATGACCGCTCTTCTCTTTAGGGATAATCTCCCTGGCCCTCTCGTGCGCAAAGAGTACTCTACGACAACAAGTTAGCATCAAAACATCAGAGACATCAGCAAGGATCACAATACGAGCAACAATGAGGATATTTCCTGTTGCCAAAATACTTTCCCTGGTTTTTTTTTCAACTCTTCACCAGTAAGACATCTGAACAAACATTTCCAAGAGGCACTTTCACACGATCCCCTAAACGAAGGTTATAAAAGGAAAAAACGAAAGTCAAGAACATTCCACAAGGCACTCCGGCCATGGGTTTATGAAGTGTCATCTAAAATCTGACTAATCCTGCCATGAATAGTGACCACGGCAGTATCCACCTTCAGGATTCTCGCACCCATCGAGAATGAATTCATCCCGGCAGCCAGAAATTTTTCAAGCTCCGGTTCAAGCCACCCCCCTTCCGGCCCCACCGCATAGAGTATTCTTCCCCGCTTTCCCGACAGACACTCCAGGAGACTTTTTTCTGAACTGGGGTGTGCAATCACAAGAGAACTGTAGTGCGCGGCAATACCGGGAAGAACTTCTTCTACAAAGAATGTAAAATATCGAAAAATCCGTATCTGCGGAAGACGTGTATCCACCGCTTGCTCCAGCCCCTGAATCAGGTGCGGGACATACTCCTCTTCGGTAAGTATCCCCGCATTCCAAAAACTTTTTTCGACCCTTTCAGCATTTATCAAATATATTGTACCAATGCCCAGTGCCGTTACCTGACTTAAAATTCGTTTCAACATTATGGGGCGTGGCATCGCAAGAACTAAGTCAACAGGAGGAGATGGGACAGGCTGGTCGGACAAGTCGACGAAAAGATCAACACGGAAAGGGAACTTTTTCTTGATTAGCACAACAGTCCCTGTCCCGACTTTCCCGTTTATTTCGCCAATGCGGATATGATCGCCACAGTCACAGTGTAAAACCTTGATAATATGTTTTGCCCGTCGGTCAGCCAACGTAAGCAAACCATCATTCAATTCGCTATTATCAAATAAAAGTATATTCATATATCAGGTTTAAACGACAATCCCCCCCACCTCATCCACGACAGGAAGGTCTATCCTCGTCAAGCACTTTTCGAACAGACTGTGCCAGAACTTTATGAATAATCGGTTTTCGAACACAGGCTCTGATTGCAGCCGACTTTGATTTCATACTATTTACAGACTCCCCAAATCCGGTACAGAGCACAACCGGTAAATCTTTGTTAACAAGAAGCATCTTTTCGGCAAGATGTATTCCATCCATTTCCGGCATGGTCATGTCGGTCACCACTATATCAAAATTATCTGGCTGAGCTGTATACACCTCCAGCGCCTCACGACTACTGGTAAAGGAAACAACGGTATAGCCAAGACGACTTAACATTCTTTGCACCATTTCACAGATATAGGGTTCATCATCTACAAACAGTATCTTTTCACTTCCCTCTACCATATCTCCTGTGTGCATCTGTTCATTCGGGATATCCAAACGAGTCGCATTATCAGCCACAGGCAGATAGACATGAAACACGGTGCCATGGCCAGATTTGCTGTTGACAAAAATAGCTCCCTTGTGCTGTTTTATTATGCCATGAACCACAGCCAGACCAAGGCCGGTTCCCTCTCCTTTGGCTTTAGTTGTGAAAAATGGCTCAAAAACCCTGGTTTGAGACACCTCATCCATTCCACAACCGTTATCCACTATTTTTAGATGAAGATACCTGCCAGGAACTATTTCTGGAGTCTCCTCAGGAATATCGGAACGAGAAAATGTTACTCCAGACAACACAATATCGATACGCCCAATGGCATCACCGATAGCCTGTGTAGCATTATTACACAAATTCATAAGCACCTGTTGAATCTGCGTTGCATTAGCCAAAACGAGACCACAGTCATCAGCCATCCTGGTATGCACCTCAATGGTCTGTGGTAGAATGGAGCTTAAAAGCTCAAGTGATTCCCGTATAACAGGGCGGATATCAATCACGCTGAAGTCATCTTCTTCCTGACGACTGAAGGTCAGTATTTGTTCAACAAGTGAAGCCGCCCGGTGTCCGGCACTTATCACTATATCCAGATCCTTGCTTACCTTATCGGTGGCAGCTAGTTGAGACTTGGCAATTTCACTAAAACCGATAATTGCTGTCAGAATATTATTAAAATCATGTGCAATTCCCCCGGCTAAAGTACCAATAGCTTCCATTTTTTGGGCATGTCTCAACTGCTTCTCAGTACGTTTTCGTTCGGCAATTTCTTCTTCGAGGGCCAGGGTTTTCTGTTCAAGTTTATGGATCAGTCGTTCATTGTATTCCTTCAGATATACTTCCTCATTCATCAATGAGCCATCTACTACAGGTGGTAGCCTTGAGTTATTAAAGTCACGAAAAACATCCCTTATAATTTCCACAAAGATAACCGGATCAGCAGGCTTCACAATAAATCGTGCCGCGCCAAGATCGAGGGCCAACTTCTCATCTTGAGGGCCTGTGTATGTTGCGGTATAAAACACAAAAGGTATGGACTGGAGACGCTTTTCCTTCTGCCATTCGCGGCAAAGAGCAAAACCATCCATCACAGGCATCAGGATATCGCTGATAATGAGAGTAGGGGGGCTTTCAAGGGCTCGTTCCAAAGCATCGGCACCGTTACCAGCCGTAACGACACTGTGGCCATTACCTTCGAGCAAAATTTGAAGCATATATAAATTTTGTTCGTTGTCATCTACAACGAGAATTGAGCTCATTAACATTCTCCATCCAAAGAGCAATCTGAAATAAATTTTTCGAATTCACTAATAAAGGTTTCCGGATTAATGGGCTTCTCAATATACCCGACACAACCGGCCTCCATGGCTTTTTCCCGATCTCCAGGCATGGCATAGGAGGTAACTGCAACTATGGGGATCATATTGAAATTCGAACTTTTTTTCAATTCACGGGCAACATCATAGCCATTCATGCCAGGAAGTTGTATGTCAAGAAGGATAAGTGCCGGCTTTAATTGTTTCACCTTCTCTATCCCCTCACGACCGTGAAAGGCTTGGATAATTTGGTACCCATTTCTTTCCAGGAGAAATTTCAGCAGGTACATATTTTGTTCGTTGTCTTCGATGATAAGTACCGTTGATTTCATACATTTCTCACTATAGAATAGAAGCTTTTTCCTGGATCTTGAATCCTTTCCTTTGTATTGGCAAGCTGAATGTAAAAGTACTTCCCACTCCCCATTCACTGGAAAAGTGTATCACACCACCAAGCTTTTCCACGAGCTTTTTACTGATTGACAAGCCAAGCCCAGTCCCTTCATGGACTCGATTAAGCCCGATATCAATCTGTTGAAAGGTCTCAAACACCTTGACCATATCCTCCTTTTTTATTCCGGAACCGGTATCAGTCACATCGCTTACCAGGAAATTGTTTTCCACCCGGCAGTTTACACAAATTTCACCACTCTCTGTAAATTTGACTGCATTCCCCAGCAAATTAAGTAACACCTGCTCAACCCGTCGTTGATCGCTGTATATTAGACCAACTTCCGGGGAAATATCCACACTTAAAGCTAGTCCCTTACTAACTGCAAGAGGTCGCATAGTTTCAACGACCTTATTGACCGACTCCCGATACTCAAATTCCTCACAGGCAACCACCAACTCTCCGGCCTCAATTTTGGAGATATCCAATACATCATTAATAAGTGCCAATAAGTGTTGTGCACTCTTCTGTACCATGGAAAGCTGTTTGTTTTGTTCTGCGTTTAACGGCCCCGCCAACCGTTGAAGCATAATGCCGGTGAACCCGATAATTGAGTTAAGCGGTGTTCGTAATTCATGAGACATGGAGGCAAGAAATGCCGATTTCAGCTGATCCGATTCTCTGGCTTGTCTCATCGCTTTTTCCAAAGCCCTTTCTGTATTGGCGCGATCAGTAACATTCACCGTCACGGCAAGCAACACATCCCTGCCGTCGAAGCGGATTGGTATAATGGACAGGAGACAGTCAATGGCTCCCCCGGAGTCAACACGATACCTTACAAGTTCACCATCCACTATTCCTTTGTCAGCAATCATTGCAAGAATACGGCGACGATCATCGGGAGCCTCATAAAATTTTCTCGAATTACGCCCAACGATACTTTTACTATTCCCCATTTCACGACCCGCCTGGGCATTATCGAAAATAATATTACCATTATAGTCCACAACGATCATGGCAATTGGCATGGCATTAATCAACATTTTAAGTTGCTTTTCGCTGGCCTCAAACTGTTCTTTCCTTCTCTTCAATTCACTATTTCTCCAGAAGAACAGTGCGACAACCAGAACAGCTAGAGCCAGAACTTTCCAAATAGTACGGGAATCCATTTTTTGGTCATAACGGATTTTCAACCAATCCCCACGGATAGTTGCCTTTTCTGCGGCTGTTAAGCTATCAATGGCTCTATTCAATGGAGAGATAAGCAATGGCCAATCTTTCCGTACACCAATGGAAAATGATGTTTTGTAATCAGTGGGGGCGGCAACTTTAACATTTCCGAGGCTTTCGTGATCAATCAGATAACTTCCAGTCACCAGATTTCCGACACATCCATCTGCCTGGCCATAGGAAACAGCCTCAAGAGCTTCCAATTCTGATGACACTCCGACCAATTCGATCTCAGGATAGTCACGTCTCAGCGTGTTTATCAGTTGCCCATTTCTTTCAACCATGATTCGTTTGGTAGAAAGATCGGCAAGCCCTGTTATGAGACCACTATTCCTGCGGGTAAAAATGGCAAGAGGAAATTCGAGATAGGGTTTTGTAAAATTAAGGTGCCTGTTTCGTTCCGGTGTGGGCACAATCATGGGTAAAACATCAAGCTCTTTTTCCTGTACTTTTGCTAAAATACCAGGCCAGTGTGTTTTTTTCACTGGGGCTATTATAATGCCAAGCTGCTGGAAGAAACGTCGTATGAAACCCGATGAAAGCCCTTTGTACTCACCGTTCTCATCCAGATATTCAAGTGGCTCCCGACGAGAAGCAACCCCAAGGCGAACCTGGCCGAGAGTGTCAATCCAGGATTTTTCACTGTCACTGACCTCAAATTGAGCCACTTGTTTTGATACACTGTAAAACCTGCGGTCTGGATCTTTAATCCATCGTTGCTCTATTGCCAGACGCTCAGTACGACTTATCATATCAAACCCCATCCGAATCTCATCCATAAGCTCTGTATTCTTTTTCGACACCCCGGCAAAAACAGATTCAACGGCAATGGCTCTATGGCTGCTCACAACCCGACCTCTAAGACGTTGCCGTTCGAGAATTGTTTCCATATTCAGGTCTTCAGCAAAAACCAGTTCAACCTGCCGATGCCGTAAAGCATTGACCATATCTCCTCGAGTATCAAAAATAGTCAGCTGCGAAACAGGAAGCTGTTTACGAAGATAAGCAAACGACCATGTTCCCCTGACCACCCCCACCTGTCTAACCCCAAGTGCAGAAAGTGACTGCACGGCAGGGACATCGTTAAAAAAGTAAAATCGTGAGCTAAGACCATACAGAGCTTCTGAAAACAACATCCACTTCGACCTCTCTTCGTTTTTCAGCAAGCCCGAATGAATATCAGCTTTACCACTGGCAACAGCATCAACAGACTCTTTCCAACTCCTCGGAAGAAATACTATTTTTCTACCGGTTTTCCTTGCCCATACTCGCCAGAGATCGACTAGAAATCCACCCGGTTCTCCATCAACATCGATGAAAGTTAGAGGATAACGATTGCTTTCCATACTTATTCGTATACTCTCCAGATCAAGTGGTATATCGCCTGGCAACAACCATCCATGCTCAACAACCGCTCGTTCCTCTGGTGTAATTTGAGCCATCCCCCGATTGATTTCGGCAAGTAATACCCGCCTGCCTTCTGCAACGGCTCCACGATAATTACGGCTGTATGCTGGAAAAACAGGGGAAAAACTTTGCAAATTAGGGCTTTTTTTTATTTGCTTACCCAGGAAGTCTGAAAAATTGAATTGCGGAGAAATAAACACACGAATTTCATTACGCATTGCAGCTTCATACAGACTGGGAAAATCCTTATAGACCGCAAGGGCAATGCCGGGAACTTGCAATTCCATATACTCCCGGGTGAAGCCTTCAGGAACGCCGACTCGAAACCCGACTAAATCCTGCAGACTATTCACATCCAGGATTGAACTATGAATAAAAACCTGGTATTCCAGATTAAAAATGGCATCGGAAAAGTCAAGAAACCCGTCCCTTTCTTCAGTGTAAAAGAGACCCGCATGAATATCTGCCACACCTTCACGCACCATCTGTATGCTTTGTTCCCAGGGAACCGCAATAAATTCTATTGAATGCCCTGTCTTTTCACCCCATAACCTACAGAAATCCATTAGTAAACCAACAGACCCCCCTTCGCACTCAGAAAACTTAAATGGAGGATTATGTATATTGTGGACGATACGGAGCGTGTGAGAGAGAGTGGGTGTAGATACTGTTCCTGATGAATACTTCGGAAAGAAGAATGGGGGGAGAAAAAAGAGTATGAGAAAAATGGCAGGTTCAATTTTTTTAAACGTTTTCCCCATATTCTGTTTTATCATGGCACCTTACACGAACCCGGCTAGGCTAAGTCCTTCCCATTCAGGGAAAAGTATTATGTTGTTTTCGCGGTGGCGGGCTGCTACTCTTATTATGTAACTGCTCACAGCTGATGGTCTCGTAAAAAGTTATTTTCAGTCAACTAATTAATTTTACAGATAAAACCATATTTTTTCATTGCACCCCAGAGCCC
>CAMZKT010000104.1 GCA_947311435.1 uncultured Desulfocapsa sp. | reverse complement strand
TTTTCGTTTGCCCACGGCAACAGAGTGGGAAACGGAAAGAACTTCCTGGGGCAGCAACGATTCTGCAGGAGCTTATGCCAGCCCCTTAAAGCTTGTTGTAGCGGGGTACCGCCACCACAGCGATGGTGCCATCGTCAACGCAGACAGCTTCGGCTACTACTGGAGCAGTACTGTGGATGGCAGCCTCAGTCGCTACTTGGTCTTCGACAGCGGCGACGCCTACATGATCAGCTACAACCGTGCGAGCGGTTTTAGTGTCCGTTGTCTTAAGGATTAAGACACTTTGATTTATTTGACACTTCTGTCACTTTCCCCCTGCATCCCGCGTCTTTTCTGCGGGTGCAGGGGGTGCCACTTGCTGTAATCTCGTTTTATGCAATATAGTGTGGTGAAATCTGTCATTTTAACCGCGTAGCGGTCGAATTTTTTTTTCTATCGTAATTATGAAAACCAGAGAAAAGATAGACAGGGCAGCTGATACAACGCAGCTCTGTCTCCATAAAGAGGGTATTTTTTACAAGCTGTACAACCAGCATGCCATGCTCTTTACGGAGAATATAAAGCCGCTGAAAATCAAGGTGAAATTCATCAAAGCAGTTGGTGAGCAGGTGTACAGCTGCGGTTTTCCCGCCACAATAATTGAGGAGATAAAAAAACGGCTTGTCGCCCTTGGCGGTGTGCCTGACGAATCGGAAAAGTTGCTCACCGTTGCCGGTATCAACTGGCCTGAAGAAACCCAATACAGCCGGTGGTGTGAAGAGCAGGCAAAGGAGGTATTACCTGTACAAAAACAAGGGGGGCGGAAGCTGACGGATATGGAAAAAAAGATAGCCGGTTTTCAGGTGATGCATAAAACCCCCATGGAGGCAATGAATTTTATTGTCGGCTTACAGAAAGAGCTGCACAACGATAATGACCGGAAGCAGTGATTCTCTATTGGCACTCAGGCTGTTCGAAGCCTATTATCGGGCACGTAAAGGCAAGCGCAATACCCTGAACCAGCTGAAATTCGAGATCGACTATGAACATAACCTGCTGCAGCTTGCCGGGGAAATCAAACGACGTCAATATACACCAAAACCCTGTATCGCCTTTATCGTCAATAAACCTGTTAAACGGGAGATATTTGCCGCAGATTTTCGGGACAGGGTGGTGCATCACCTGCTGCATGGCTGTATTAATCCTATTGTTGAAGGGAAATTGATCCATGATACTTACAGCTGCCGCAAGGGAAAGGGCACCCTGTATGGAGTGAAGCGAATTGATACATTCATCCGCTCCTGCTCCAGGAATTATCAGCGTGATGCCTATATTCTGAAGCTGGATGTGACCGGCTATTTCAGGAATATGCGCCACGATATCCTCTGGGAAAAGGTACAAAAGATATTATCCGGCAGAAAGAGTGCTTACGGTGGATTATCCAGGGAGCTTATTGATTATCTGCTGCACCGGATAATCCATACCCATGCCGCTGACAACTGTAGAGTGAAATGCTCCCAGGCCGAATGGAAAGGGCTGCCGAAAAGCAAAAGCCTTTTCCATGTGGAAGTCGGCTGCGGCCTGCCCATAGGCAATCTGACATCGCAACTGTTCGGTAATATTTTTCTAAATGATTTTGATCATTTTGTAAAACACCGACTGGCTGTTAAGTATTACGGCAGATATGTGGATGATATGGTTTTGTCCACCACAGCCGGAAATCTTTACGCTCTGTGATCGGCAGGGTACGCACGGAGCTTGATAGAATCGGTCTGGAAGTGCATCCGGGTAAGATTTATCTGCAGCATTGCAGCAAAGGTGTTCCGTTTCTCGGCCAGTTTATTAAACCCCACAGAAGGTATATCGGCAGGCGGACAAAGAATAATTTTTTTCAGGCGATAGAAGAAATCAACAACGTGCTTGATACTGAGGCACGGATCGAGGAGCAGCAGATTAACCGGATACGCTCTACCATGAATTCTTATCTTGGGATTTTGCGGCACAGCAACAGTCACAGGCTGGTTATCCGGGCGCGAAAGAGGTTGTGCCCGCAGTTTTTCTTCTTTTCTTTCAATACCGGACATACCAGGGTAACCCCAAACATCCACAACCTGCTATGGCACTATACACAGCCCTGCCTGTCTATAAAGTCGCTTATGACCTGCTGATCCAGATTTTCAAAAGGACGAAACTCTTTCCAAGGGAGTACAAGTACACCATTGGAGAAAGATTGAAAAATGAATCTCTGGAGCTGATTATAAATATCTACAAGGCCAACAAGAGCACGAAGAAAAACAGGCTGAAACGGATCGGGGAAGCACGGGAGAATGTGGAAACGATTCGTTTACTACTCCGCCTGACAAAGGATTTACAGGTAATAGGAAACAAGCCGTTCGTCTTTTTGAACAGTAAAGTGGAAGAGGTCTCTGTTCAGCTCGTCGGGTGGCAGAAATATATGGCCAGAGTCGCACAATAAGCAAGTCCTTTATTTTGCGAGAGCGTTATATTAATCTTGACAAACCGCCGGGATCTCAGGTTCGGGCATAAGGGAGTTTTTGTTGGTAACTCCTGCTTCACAACTGATGCAGCCACCTGATTGGTTGTGGAGGTGTAAAGTGTTTGTCCGTCTGCTTGTTGTGGCGGGGTACCGCAACCACAACAATGGTACCATCAACAACGCAGACAGCAACGGCAACTACTGGAGCAGTACTGTGGATGGCAGCAACAGTCGCAACTTGAACTTCAACAGCGGCAACGCCAACATGAACAGCAACAACCGTGCGAACGGTTTTAGTGTCCGTTGTCTTAAGGATTAAACACCATCCTGCCGTACGGCAGGATGGTGTTATTTTTTCCGTGAACATTTTTTTTGGGAAAGGTTTGCTGGTATGAAAATTTTCTTCACTGTATTGCTGGTGCTATCGTGGTTTATCCCTGCTATATACGGAACCGCGCACGCCTCCCTGATACTGCATTCGCAAACAGATGTGAATGTGGAACTGGTCGGCTTTGACGGCCTTGCCGAAAAGCGAATCTTCACAGGGGAGCTAAAGGGAGACTCCAGCCGTGCAATAGATACCCCCTACCGGGGGCTTGCCCTTCTTGTTTTCTCGACAGGGCAAAGTTATCCGTTCATCATTACAGATGAAGATTTCACTGTCAGGATTACAACACCTGCCGAGCCGCCTGTGTTTACCAATAGCGCAGAGAATGATTATTTTTATGCACGGTTAAAGGACAAAGGGGCGGCACCGGAACAGGACACCTTTGCCTCCCTCATGCTCCGGGCAAAACAACTGCTTGATTCCAGTTCATCCATTCATACCCTTGAAGAGCTGTACAGTAAAGAAAAAGCATTTCATGGATTCGTAAAAGAAAATTACCAGAACCTTCGGCACAGCGACATGATCCGGCGACTGATAAGTCAGTCGTTTATGATGCTTGAGTATGTCAGCTATCATGTTGCCGGAACTCCGACCACAAACATCGCTCAAAAATATCGGCAAGAGGTTGTTGCCAATGTGGCCGATTGGCTCGTTGTTCTTGATCCGTATATCCCGAAACAGGAGGTATTGAATTACTGTGTCGGGCTTTATTACAAAAGAGGCATGGTGACCCTTGCCTCCTTTATCATGGAAAATTTTGCCGATATTGCCTACTGCCCGGGAGCGGCACTGGATACATTTACCTTGCCCGATGACCTGCGGATCCTGGCTCCAGGAAAAGACACAGCGGAAAAATTTGCCGATATTAAAGGCAGCAGACTCATTTCTTTTGTTTCCGAGCAATGCCCGGTTTCCATGGTCGCCTCTGTAATCAAGGCACGAGGGTTTATTGAAAAACACCAGCCCGTTTCCCTGGTTGTTGTCCCCATGGAAAAATTATCGAGTCAACATCTTGCCATGAATCGGATGATCAGCGGCGGCAACTTGATTTTTGTCAGTGATGAAAAATGGCGAGAAAAGACTCTGAGAAAAAAGATCAGGATGCCGGTATTTATTTCACTGATTAATGGACAGCATGTACAAACAGGGGCGGAGTGAATTGTTACTGCTTCGTTTTCTCTGCTTATTTTTTCGACAGACTTTTTTTCAGCGAGTTAGAGGGGGACGTTCATGAATTCATGCTTTTCTGGAGGTATAGTGTTGTCGTGTATGCTGTTTATTTCACCGGACTTTGTCCACATTAAAATACGTCATATTTTAGGAAATTGCCGGTTTAAAAGATTATCGTGAGGGCTTCGCCCTGTTTACAAGATTGGGGCTTTGCTCCAAACCCCAAGGTTTTTTAAGGCATAAGGAGAGCAGCGAATAAAAAACACTCCGAAACCAATTACCTGCTTATCATTCCAATCCTAAAATTTAACCGGTTGAATAATCAGACCAAAACATGCCGGTATTTTTTAAAATAAAGCGACTGACAACAGATGTGCCTGGATGTTTCTTTTAGCACTTTTTTCACGTCTTCTAACTGATGTTCAAAATGTTCAATTTCCTCAGGTAACCTTGCCTTACTCTCTTCCCATTGGCGTTGATGTTTGATGCTTTTTTCAGGTTCAGTAACAACCCAAGTGCAGTGAATTTTTGCTTGACAGATGTTTGAGCCTGCCGTTTATAGAGTTGCGTACCTTGGTGAGCTCACGCCAAGCCGGATATTCCTGAAGCAGAAGACGCAATGGGCTGTAAACGCAGTTATACATTCCGGGGTTCTCGAATAGAAGTTGTTTGTCCCTGTGAGTGGATATGTAAAAACAGCTATTCATCTGTTTTTATTTTACGGCGTTCATAACATAAATGAACCTGTTCTTCACCTTCCTCCTGTGTGCTGATTTCACCAATGAGAAACGCTTCTTCACCATGGGCTTTGAAAAGATGGATGATATCGTCAACATGTTCTTCATCCACAGCCACAAGCAGGCCTATTCCCATGTTAAATGTGCGATACATTTCTTCACGGGGGATATTCCCTTCTTTGGCAAGGAAATTGAAGACGGGAGGAGTAACCCAACGACTGGTGAAAATATCTGCCTTGCATCCTGCAGGGAGGATACGTGGGATGTTATCAATAAACCCACCACCAGTATTGTGTACAATCCCATTTAACTTAAAACTTTTCAGTACTGAAAGTACCGATTGGACATATATTTTTGTTGGCTTCAAGAGCTCTTCGCCAAGTGTGCATCCCAGTTCTTCCATATATTGATCCACGTTATAATCATTGTCTGTGAAGCACACTTTGCGAACCAGTGAAAAACCGTTGGAATGAAGTCCGGATGATCCAAGGCCTATAATCTTGTCTCCAACGCTGATTTCAGACCCGTCAATAAGTTCATCTCTATCACCAATACCAACCACAAATCCTGCAAGATCATAATCTCCAGTTTTGTACAGACCAGGCATTTCAGCAGTTTCGCCACCAACAAGCGAGCATTGAGATTGGATGCAACCTTCGGCAATTCCTTTGACGACTTCTGTTGCAATATCAATATTAAGTTTTCCGACAGAATAATAATCAAGGAAGCAGAGGGGCTTTGCACCACCGACAATGATATCATTAACGCACATTGCGACCAGGTCTATTCCTATGGTGTCATGCCTTTTACATCGTTTGGCTATTTCCAGTTTTGTTCCTACGCCATCTGTGGATGTCACAAGGACGGGTTGTTTATATTTGTCGGTATTGATGGCAAAAAGGCTCGAAAAACCACCGATGTCATTTAATACGCCAGGTTGATGGGTGGAAGAGACGATATCTTTTATTCCGTGGACAAACGCGTTTCCCTTGTCTATGTCCACGCCAGCTTCACTGTATTTTGATTGTTTTTTGTCGTTCATTTTTATATTGTTTCTACCTGATAGGATTAAAGGGGAAATTTTTTTTAATAGTAGTAAGTGTCCTGCGAAATAGCAAGAGTTCAGGCCACTCTCTTAACTCGGTTATTAAATAACAGGCAGGGAATACATTATGAAAACTTTATTGTTACTGGTTGGGATGGTATTGATTCTTGAGGGAATGCCCTATGTGGTTTTTCCGGAATCAATGCGGGAGTGGCTGCGAAAACTCAGTGAAATGAAGGCTGAGCATTTACGAACGGTTGGCCTTGTTTCCTTGTCCGTAGGGCTGGTAATCTGCTGGCTCGTGCAAAGGAGTAACTCTTTTTGATGGTTTGTGGGGTATTGACTGGCAGTTCAAGGTATTTGAAGTAAGTATTGAGGAATCCTCAAGTAAATTTTGACTTTTGTCTGTTACACATTAAAGATATTTATATCTACCTGAATGTACCCCTGTCTGCGGCTCGCTGTCTCCAACAGGCCGAGAATGTGGCCGTAAAGAAGCAACTGGCAATGCTCTTTGAGAAAAGCAATCGTTCTGAGGAGGCTATTGAAACAGTCACTGAACTGCTTGAAAAAGAAGCATGTGCAGACAATTATCCTCTTCTTGGATATACGCAACTTCGAGCTGGCAAACAAAAAGATAGTATGGGTTCGTTTGTATCAGCAGCAACGTCTTTTTCGTGCAAGCAAAAAGGAAAACAGGCCAGGTCACAGGAAAAGATAAAGGGGGAAGCATGGTTGCTGGCAGCTCTTGCAGCATGGGATTTGGGAAGCTGGGAAAAAGCACATCATTTCTGTGATATGGCCAAAAAGCCCCTCCCACCCTATGCTAAGAGGGGAGAGCAGGGATATTTCTATACCGGGGGGATCCTGCTTAGTCGAAATGAATTCAGAAATGTAAGCGAATAGGTAATTCCACATATTGGCGTCGTAATTTAACAAATAATACAGGAACAAAACAGGTGAAGAGTTTTTACGCCACCATCATCTTTGTAGAATAAATAAATGGCCTGCGATCCACTCATCTTTATCCTTGCGTAAGTTCGTAGTCGTATAATCTTCAAGTCGCCATCCTGTATGGTGGCACAATGTCCTGATATAATCGACTGAATGGCCAAAACGTCCGCTTTGTTTTAAAACGTAGGCCTTCTTTGCAGTACTGGCATTGTTGCCATGACCTTCCTCAACTGTTTCGACAGAAAAAATCAAAAGACCGGTATGCTTGACTTTGCTGTAGCATGCCGCGAAAACATCTTCAAGACTCCCCAGATAGGTGAAAACATCTGCAGCAACAATGAGATCGTATTGCTGTCTGTGTTTTTGTGTAAAACAGATAATATCGTTCTTGACTAGACTGTCATAGATGTTTTTCTGTTTTGCAACATCAAGCATCTTCTGGGAAACATCAACCCCTACAAGTCTGCTGCAACTCTGTTTGAAATGTTCTCCCGCAAGCCCTGTGCCGCAGCCAAGATCAAGGCAGGTTTTCCCCCGGGCCTTGTCCTGCGTGTATGTGCGGTAAAAATCATATAAGATCTGAGGTGTGGTATAGAGGAGTTTTTCAACGAGACTGCTCTCAAAGGTACTGGCATAGTTGTCGAAAATCGCTTCAACATATTCAAGAGGAGCACTGTCTGGAGTCGCACCCTTGAGAGAGGACAGCATGTGCTGTGCCGCCTGGTGGTGAGGGTTGAGTTGAAGCAATCTTGCATAGAGTTCTTCAGCCTTTTTCGTCTCTCCTCTTTTATGACACAGGTAGGCAAAATTGTTCAGGCTTGGCTGGTGTGATGGATCCCGGGAAAGGATAATCGAATAGAGGCGGGCAGCTTCGGAATAGGCCTCGAAATCCTGATGGCTAAGTGCCAAATTGTACAAGGTGTCAATACTTGTGTCTCCACATGAAAAAGCTTTTTCAAAGGATACTATGGCATCTTCAAAGCGGAGTAATCGTCTATAGTTCAACCCTCGATTATAATGGATGTCAGGGTCGTCTGGTGAAGTGCGTATGGCCTGCTCATAATGTGATTCTGCTTTTTGAAAATTGTTCAGTTCAAAATGTGCCAGTCCGCAATTAAAGTGGAGAAGAGCAGATTGTGGGATGTCTGCCAACAGGTTTTTGTAAATATACAATGCATCATGACATTTCCCAGCCTCCTGAAGGGTGCAGGCCTTTAGGAAAAGTGTCTTTAATTCTTTTTGATCATGTGATATGTGACTGTCTGGATTTTTCATGAACATTTAAGGCAGGAAAGTACTTTAATAGATGAAATCAAATTGACGGAACCACTGAATTGAATGTATCATGTACCGTTTATGTAAGAGCAAGTCAAGCTTGTGTGGTTTCAAATTGAATGCAATCCAAAAGCCCTGTTAAGGTATGAGTGTTATGAAAACTAGTGAAAAAAAAGAACTTGTTGGAACCGAAGGAAAGTTACTCCTTGATATGATCCGCAGGCTGAACCATCGAAATGCCTCTGATAATCTTCTTAAGCTTATTAATAAAACCCATCCTGCTGACATGGCGTGGGTTTTTCGCCATCTCTCAGAAAATGAAAGAGAGGAGGTTTTTAATATCCTCGCTCAGACAGACCATGTGGGAGAGTTTTTAAGTGAGCTCGATGAATCTGCTATGGTTCCCCTGGTAAAGGATCTTACACCCAAATTCATGGCAGATATTATCAGTAAAATGGCATCGGATGATGCCGCAGATCTTATTGAGGCTCTGCCTGATAACTTTGCATCAGAAATTCGTGCTAAAATGGAACAGGAAGATCGGGAAGAAGTCGATGAGCTTCTTCAGTACCATCCTGAAACTGCCTGCGGGTTGATGTCTCCAGACTTTATGTACCTTGACGAAGAACTAAGTGTTGGTGAAGCCATCGCTAAAGTACAAAAACGCAGCGAAGAGAAAGAGATGGTTTTTTATCTGTATATCACGTTTGGCGATGGAAAACTGGCAGGTGTTGTTTCGCTGAGGGAATTACTTACCAATCCACCACACAGGCAATTGAAGAATATCATGCGGGATAATGTCATGTCCGTAACAACAGACACAGATCAGGAGGAAGTTGCCCATGTTATTTCTCAATACAATCTTCTTGCCGTACCAGTTGTAGATGCCGGCTACCGTCTTGTTGGTATTGTTACCGTGGATGACATTATAGATGTTATGCGTGAAGAGGCAACCGAGGCTTTTCTGCAAATGGCAGGCGCTGGTAAAGACCGTGAGATCCTTTTAAAATCAACCACAGAGAATGTGATTCTACGGGCACCCTGGTTATTTGCTTCCTGGCTCGGTGGTATCATGGCTCTTTTTATTATTGGCGCCTTTGAACAGGAACTTTCCCAGGTACTTGCCCTGGCGTCATTTATCCCAATTATCATGGGGATGGGCGGGAATATAGCTACCCAATCTTCCACCATTGTTGTACGCGGTATTGCCACCGGACGCATTAACATGGCTGATTTCAGGAAAATTATTTTCAAAGAAATGAGGGTTGGGCTAATTCTTGGGGTACTTTACGGTAGCTTTCTTGGGGTTCTTGCCTACTTTGGTTATGCAGAACCCAGATTGCTAGGAGTGGTAGTGGGGCTTTCCATCTTCTTTTCCATGGCAATGGCTGCTACAATAGGGACAATCATACCGCTTATTCTGAAACGGTTTGAAGTTGATGCCGCAATCGCAACAGGGCCATTTGTTACAACTGCCATTGATATTCTTGGAGTTCTTACTTATTTTATGATTGCGAAGTTTTTTCTCAATCTTTGATAAACTCGTTAAAAGGTCAATTGAGAGATGGGTAAGTAAAAAACTTCAGATGCGAGGTGCGTATTTTTTGTTTGATTTCGGCGTACCAGGGTATGTCGCAATGAAACAAAAATACAGCAACGAAAAGAGTTTTTACGATGTCATCAATCTTCAACCATATCGTGTTTTATCTGCGACGTTAAAAAAAACAAAAACAGGAAAAAATGTTTAAGTCTCCGACTGGTAAGGTCTCTCCACTGGCCGTTATAATTCTTTTGCTGTTCGCTTTTTTGTTGTTCTTTAAGCCACTGAAAAATGGTCTTTTTGACTCATCAGCCGTTCCACGTGCAGTTACTGCAAGGGGTGATTTGGCTCAGGATGAGCAAAATACCATAGAGCTGTTCAAGGCTGTTTCCCCGTCTGTTGTGTATATTACCACGACTGCTTTGCGAAGAAACATGTTTTCACTGAACGCTGTTGAGATTCCACGGGGAACAGGGTCTGGCTTTATTTGGGACAAAAAGGGGAGGGTTGTCACTAACTATCATGTTATAAGTGATGCAAATCGCATAGAAGTAACCATGGCAGATCATAGTACATGGAAGGCCGTACTGGTGGGAGTTGCGCCGGATAAAGATCTTGCTGTGTTGCAGATTGATGCTCCCTTGCACCTCCTAAGGCCAATACCTGTCGGTGAATCTGAGAATCTTCAGGTGGGGCAGAAAGTCTTTGCGGTTGGCAATCCCTTTGGTCTCGATCAAACCATAACAGCGGGTATTATTTCTGCACTGGGAAGGGAAATAAAGGCAATAACCGGCCGAAAAATAAGGAATATGATTCAGACTGATGCCGCCATTAATCCAGGTAATTCAGGTGGCCCTCTACTTGATAGTGCCGGCCGGTTAATTGGTGTTAATACTGCGATATATTCTCCATCCGGCACCTATGCAGGTGTTGGTTTTGCGGTTCCGGTAGGCGAGATTAACAGAGTTATTCCTCAGTTGATTAAAAATGGGAAACTTATTCGGCCTGGAATTGGAGTGACACTTGCCGATGCACGTCTAGTAAAACGATTGGGCGTTAATGGGGTGCTTGTCCTTGGTGTTCAACCGGGTGGTCCCGCTCATAAAGCTGGTATTCGTCCAACACAGCAGTTTGCCAATGAAATTGTGTTAGGCGATATTATAACATCTATTTCCAGCAGAGATGTACAGTCCTACGATGATATTAGAACAGAACTTGAGCGATATAGCATAGGAGATACTATTAGTGTCGGAATTCTCAGAGATGGGGAGAATATGGATTTGACCCTCCAACTTTCTATGCTTGACGAGTAGGGAGTCTCTAATGTCGTTGTAGGTCTTATTGCTCCTATAAACATGAAAGAAACGATCTTCAACACAGCTGTGAATGATTGGTGTTGATTATCAATTTAAGTGATTTCCTATTGCAAACAGGTGGAATTGTAGCTGATTACAGGGTACCTTATCTTTTTGTAGGTACGTCTTTGCATGGTGCATGTGATGCTCTATCCAACCTGGCCGTGCTGAACAGTTACAGTTCGATGTTTTTGCTGATTTTGCAATTTCACCTGAATAGTTACAAAACGATAAGCTTTAGGCCGTTACATTTTATCTATTTATTCAAGAGAGGTTAATTACATGAAAATTCGTTCCAACTATATCCTTATTTTGGGTGCATGTGTGTTTTTGTTTGGTTTTATTAGTGCTTGTTCGAGTACATATTATGGCGCCATGGAAAAAGTCGGAATCCATAAGAGAGACATTCTGGTGGATCGTGTGGAGGATGGTCGTGATTCTCAAGCGGCAGCCCAGAAACAGTTTTTATCTGCCCTTGAGCAGTTTGATTCTGTGGTACAACTTGAAGAAACCGACCTTAAAAAAGCCTACGACAAACTCAATTCAGAATATGAACAAAGCAGGAGTGCTGCTAACGAGGTTTCCAGTCGAATAGATAAGATAGAGTCTGTCGCAGGGGCACTTTTCAAAGAATGGAAGAATGAATTGAAACAATATGAGAACAAAGCACTCAAACGATCCAGTGAGGAGCAGTTACGTACCACCAGAGCGAAATATACTAAGATGATTACCTCCATGAAGACAGCAGAAAAGAGCATGGAGCCTGTGTTGAGGATCTTTCATGATAATGTTCTCTTCTTAAAACACAACCTGAACGCACAGGCAATCGGTTCTTTGCAGTCCGAATTCACCAATCTTGAAGGACAGATTGGTGAGTTAATTCGATCCATGAACACCGCCATCGAATCTTCCAATAAATTTATAGCAGATATTAAAAGTTGATCAACTATGCCCATCCAAACTCATTCCATCGTCGCCCTTGTTGGTCGACCAAATGTCGGAAAATCCACACTTTTTAACCGTATAACCCGCTCAAGAAAAGCACTTGTCGACCCAACTCCAGGAGTTACCAGGGATCGCCATTATGAAAAGGTGATGTGGAACGATAATCTTTTTATGCTTGTTGATACGGGGGGGATTGACGAATCTGGAAGTGATATTATGGATGGACATATCCGTAACCAGGCACTCTCTGCAATTCAGGAAGCCGATATAATCCTCTTCCTGCTTGATGGACGCGAGGGAGTAACGCCGGCTGATAAGGAGGTTGCTAATCTCCTTCGTCGTACCGACAAGACAATTTTCTATGTGGTAAATAAAATTGACGGGCCGGAACAGGAACTGGAACAGATGTCCCAGTTTTATGAACTGGGAGTTGAAGAGCTGTGGGCAGTATCTGCCGAACACAAGTATGGCTTCAATACTCTCATGGATGCCCTGTCCGAACGTCTCCTTGATAATGAAGACAAACTCGACCTGCCGGATGGTACTGTAAAGGTGGCATTTTTCGGGCGTCCAAATGTTGGTAAATCCTCCATGATTAATCAGATTCTCGGACATGATCGAATGGTTGTCTCCGAGGTGTCTGGCACTACCCGGGATTCGGTGGATACATTGCTCACTCACGGGAAATACAGCTATTTACTCATTGATACAGCGGGTATCAGAAGAAAGGGGAAAACCACAGAAAAACTTGAAAAGTTTTCCATACTGAAGGCGTTGGCCGCACTGGAAAAATGCGATATTGCAATTGTTCTTATTGATGCGGAAGAAGGTATTACCGAGCAGGATACTAAGGTGATCGGATATACGCAGGATCAGGGGAGAGGATTGATTCTGGTGGTGAATAAATGGGATCTGGTAAAGGATGATAAGGAACGGCAGAAACAGATAATGGGAGAAATTGCACTGGCAGTTCCCTTTGTCGGTTTTGCACCGCTTCTTACTGCTTCTGCTCTTACCGGATATGGTGTCAAGCGACTTTTCCCGACCATTGGATCAGTTTACAGGCAATTTACTTCTGTCTTCCCGACTTCGGCTCTCAACCGGCTTCTCCAGGATGCTGTGGATGATCATTCACCTCCGATCTATAAGAATAAGCGTCTCAAGTTTTATTATACCTCTCAGGTGGGAAGCAGTCCGCCAAAATTTGTTATTATGAGTAATAGTTCAAAGGGAGTTCATTTTTCCTACGAACGGTACCTGAAAAACAGGTTTCGTGATGGGCTTGGGCTGGATAAAATACCTATTCAACTTTTCATCCGTGATAAAAAAGGCAGGAAGTAACAGGTTCACTCTGGCTTATTGTCTATACAGAACTTTCAGGATTTTATCTCTGCCATTTCTTTTTTGATTGAGCAGGATCACAAAGGGGTTTAGTTGTTCCCCTTTTGTGATGTAGCCTGCATAGGCAAACACTCCTGAATCCCGTAAGGTACCAGATTTCATCCGCACCCCATATTTGACGGGAACCAGATTCGCAAAAGGCTTGAAATGTTCCAATATTTTAAGCATCGCTTTGGGACTGATTGCGTTCTTTGTGGATAGGCCGGATCCTTCATCAATACGTATGTCGTTTTCATCCAGCTCCAAGGTTGTCTTGATAAAATTATTTATAGCCCTCCGGGACTTTCTCCATGTTGCCGGGAATCCATATTGCTTTACTCCAACGGCCAGAAAAAGTTGGTTTGCCATGAAATTGTTTGAAGAACGAAGAGTGGCCTTGACCAGATCCTGCACGGTTTCCTTTGCAATATAGTGGTGCAGCAGTGGGATAAACGGTGGAACCATTCCTTTTTTGATTGCGCCGTTTACTGAGACACCATGACGAGCCAGCAGCGCAGAGAAGAGTTGACCGCTGTAAAGAAGGCCGTTAGGGAGAGAACTGCACCTGGGGTAGGCATCGATGTTTACCCGATGGTATCCGCTTGATAGATCTGTCCCTATTTGTCCCATGATTGATAAATAGGGAGTTTGTTGTTCTGGAGATGTAACTTTTGCGCCTTGGATGACACTAATGGGCAGGGCGTTGAAGTTTACAGCAAGTGCAGAACAATTTGCATTGTAGGGATTTGTTGTCTGGTCTGCCCCGTTGGTTTCTTTGTGTTCCAGAGAAAATGTGGAGTCATCAAGGACGATGTCCTGAATCTCCTCTATTCCTTTTCCGGCAATGGCAGCGGCGATTTCATCCACCTTTTCTGAGACAAGAAAAGGGTCTCCTGATCCTTTAATGTAAAGTGTTTTGTGTTCTCTGTCATAATAAATTCTGGTGTGAAAACGATACTGCGGGCCAAGTATTTTTATTGCCGCAAGAGAAGTCAACAGCTTGATGGTTGATGCCGGAACGAAGCGGGTTTTGAGATTTTTTGAAAAAACAGTTTGGCCATTTTTTTTGAGGGCATAGCCGCCATTGGAAATAAGACCATTAAGCTCGTGGAGTTCTCCTGCCTGACAGGGAGCCATGGTGACAAGAGACAACAGCAGAAGTGAAACTGCTCCGGCAAGAGTGGCTGAAGGGAAGTGCCGAAACAGTTTATGCAGTTGAGCTGCACTCATAAGGAAGGTGTGAGTTATATTTTTGGAAGATTAGCCATGGAAGCTTCTACTGCTTCTTTAGGATAATCATAATTATGGAGATCCCCTGAAAAATATTTATCATAGGATGCCATATCGATGAGTCCGTGCCCTGAAAAGTTAAACAGGATGGTTTGAGGTTTGTCAATCTCTCGTGTGGCCTCTATGATAGTACCACGAATTGCATGGCAGGTTTCAGGAGCAGGGATTATACCCTCAGTCCTCGCAAAGAGTACACCTGCTTCAAAACATTCCAGTTGGTGAACTTTAACTGGATTAATAATGTTTTCACGAACCATGGCTGACACAATGGGAGCCATGCCATGGTAACGCAGGCCGCCGGCATGGATTCCTGGTGGAATGAAATCATGCCCAAGAGTGTGCATATGCAGAAGAGGGGTGGTTTGTGCCACGTCTCCAAAGTCATAGGCCAGTTTGCCCATGGTAAGAGATGGGCAGGAGGCTGGCTCAACACCAACGAAGCGAATGTTCTTTCCATTAAGGTACTCTGGTAAATAAGGGGCAGCAAGACCCGCAAAGTTTGACCCACCACCGCAGCAACCAACAATAACATCAGGATAATCGTTGGCAATTTCCATTTGTTTTATTGCTTCCAGTCCAATAATGGATTGGTGGAGGACGACATGATTTAAAACCGAACCCAGAGCGTAATTTGTGTCATCTCGACCGGCAGCATCCTCTATTGCCTCCGAAATTGCAATTCCCAAAGATCCAGCAGTGTCCGGGTATTGCTCTCGGATATGACGGCCAATATGCGTCTTGACACTGGGACTTGCTGCTATGGAAGCTCCAAAGGTATGCATCATGGATTTGCGATATGGTTTCTGATCAAAGGAAATGCGTACCATGTATACCATGCATTCAAGGCCAAATTTCTGGGCGGCAAAGGACAGCGCACTACCCCATTGCCCGGCACCTGTTTCGGTGGCCAAGCGTTTAATCCCCTCTTTGGCATTAAAATAGGCTTGGGGTACTGCAGAGTTCGCTTTGTGCGATCCAACGGGAGAAACACCCTCATTTTTAAAATAAATCCTGGATTTGGTGCCGAGAACCTTTTCAAGATTGTATGCTCGAACCAACGGCGAAGGACGCCAGATTTTTAGAACATCCTGAACGTCCTCGGGGATGTCAATAAACCGCTCCTGTGACATCTCCTGCTCAAGAAGTGCCATGGGAAAGATAGCACCAAGTTTTTCAGGTCCCATGGGTTCTTTGGTTTCAGGATCAAGCGCAGGGAGTAACCCGTTGGGAATATCAGGCATAACATTGTACCAGCGAGTGGGCATTTCGTCGTCGCGTAGTAGTATTTTTTTTGTCTTCATGTTGTGCTCCCTTTTTATGAGTTCATCTTGTATGGATTTACAAAAAATGCTGTTTTGTTATCGAAGGATTGAAGTTCTATGGAATTCATTCCTCTTTACCACAAAGGCTTTGTGTGAATCAACAGATTTACTTCAGATCCTTCCACCCTGTCTTCAAGACAATCGCAGTCAGAAGTTCTTTGGGCTTTTTGTTCAGGATCGCAGCCATTGCCTCAAGAGGTTTTACACCGGCTGTACTTGCGATACTGATAAGTTCCATATGTATATACTTTCCATTCACCACCTCAATCGCAGCCACCAGGGGACGTATATTAACCTCCTTCACTTTTCGTTTTCGGATACGTGAAACAAGAAATTCGTCCTGTTTTAAAAAGTGACTGATCCTGTCGAGTTCATCCTGTGTGAGGGGATGCTTCAAGGTTAGCGTATAGGAATTAATGGTGCTTTGCGGTACAGAGCCATTGCCAAGTGAAAGAGATACAATCTCGAGACCGGGTGGGGTTTGTTTGTTGAGGTCTGCTCGTGCTTCTTCGAGATCCTCGAGCGGTTGGGGAAGATCCATGACAAAGTATTCAGCAAGGCTTTGGGTACCAACGGGCAGGGCTGGGCCAAAGGATATTTTGGGGGATGGATTAAATCCTTGAGAAAAATGGGTGTTTATTCCGGCACGCCGTAGAATGCGGAATACAATTTGTAAAATTTCAAGGTGGCCGAGATAACAAATATCACCTGTTCGTGAATAATTGACCACATAGTGGAAATGGGATGTTTCATCACCTGTTTGTGGAGTAGCGTTTTTCCTTATAGCTTCACTTCCCGATTTTGAAGATTCCTCGCCAAGACCACGTTTCCTGTCAATCACGATGGGTTTAATGGTGTCGAAATCACACAAGCCACATTTCTGGCAGTCGTGATATCTGCAATCCGGCGTATAAGTTTCAGTATATGATTTTTGAAGTTCTTCTTTTAAAAAAGACTCATCCACTCCAGAGCTCAAATGCTGCCAGGGAAGAATCTCCTCAGTATCACGCTCCCTGAGATATTCTTCAAGGTTGAGAGAACACTCTTCTGCTGCTATCTTCCAGCGTGCAAGATCAAAGTTCTCTGACCAGCCATCAAGTCGAGCCCCTTTGTGCCAGACTCGTTCAAGCAACTCCGATAATCGACGGTCACCACGGGAGAAGACACCTTCCAGAAAACTCTGTGCAGGGTCGTGCCATTTTAGATTGATCCCTTTTCTTGGCAGTGTTTTTTTTAAGAGCCTGATTTTTTCCTGACTTTCATCCATGGATATTTGACGGCTCCACTGGAAAGGAGTGTGGGGTTTGGGGACAAAGGTACCTACGCTGACATTGATTTGCTGGCGTCCTCGTCCACCCGATTCATTCCCAACCTGTTTGGTCTTTTTCGCAAGCTCTGCAATGGCTTCGATGTCTTCATCTGTTTCCCCAGGAAGACCGATCATAAAGTAGAGTTTCATAACTTTCCAGCCGAGACGAAAGGCATCTCTACTGGTTTCCAACAGGTTTTCTTCGGTGATCCCTTTGTTAATTGCCCTGCGCAACCGTTCGCTTCCAGCCTCCGGTGCAAGGGTGAAACCGGTTTTACGAACACGTTTGATCTGATCCATAAGGTCTTCAGTGAGTGTCCCCACACGCATGGATGGCATGGAAATGGATATGGCCTCCCTGGCAAAACGATCCATTAACCGGGGGAGTACCGTTCCTATACAGGAATAGTCACCAGTGGAAAGAGAAAGAAGAGCAAGCTCATCAAAGCCGGAGTTGTCGATTGCTGTTTTTGCAAGTTCAAAGACCTGTTCGGGGCTGCGCTCCCGGACGGGACGGTAAATTATTCCGGCCTGACAGAATCGACACCCTCTGGTACATCCTCTTGCAACTTCCACACCTAAGCGGTCGTGCACAATGCGCGAGTTGGGAACCAGGGGGTGGAGGAGGTGGTCGAGTGCCGAAAGGTCGCTGAGAACACGTTTTGTTACCTTGGGGGATCCCGGTTGTAATGATCGGATTTGAGTAATACGGCCATCCGTACCGTAAGAGGGGGAAAAAAGAGACGGGATGTATACACCGGGAATTCCGGCCAGTTTCATTAATGTTTCATTGCGTGTAAGGGAATTGCTCTTGGCAAGTCGAATGGACTCAGCAATTTCAAGGCAGGCTTCTTCTCCATCACCAAGCAAAATGGCATCAAAAAAATCTGCGACTGGTTCCGGGTTGAGGCTGCAGGAGCCGCCCCCAAGAATAATCGGCATTCCCTCTTTACGATCTTTTGCACGAAAGGGAATTCCTGCTAAATCAAGAATAGTAAGAATATTTGTGTAGCAAAGCTCGTAGGGAAGAGTGAAGCCGAGAAAATCAAAATCGACGAGGGGGCGTTTGTTTTCAATAGAACAAAGGGACAAATGGTTGGCGCGCAGGAGTTCTTCCATGTCTGTCGCAGGACAGTAACAGCGTTCGGCGAGGATATTGTCTTGACCATTTAAAATATGATATAAAATCTGTAAACCCTGATGGGACATTCCTATTTCATACAGATCGGGAAAAATAAGGGCACAGTGCAGGTTTGTCTGGTCCCACTCTTTTTTTATGCTGTTGTATTCATGGCCAAGGTAGCTTCCGGGTTTGTTCACAAAGGGAAGAATTTCATATTGCTCAAGTTTGTCTTTCATCTGGGAGTCTGCTCGCCTATAATAAATATTGTATAATATGGTGAATCTTTTGTGGGGTGATAAACCCTCCGCCTCTTAGTCCTCCATTTACTGAAAATTAGTTGACTTTACAAGAGAGGATGATGTAATCAAGAAACTATCTGAGGCGTTACAAAACTAAAAAACAGTTTATCCTGGTATCTCTTATGTTGGCACGTAAAATGAGTTCTTTCTGTATAATAGTATTCTTCCTGTGCGTCTCAGTCACGAATCTTTATGCCTCTGACGGCCTTATTGAGAAAGTAGTTTTTCAAGGTAAAAACAATAAAAGTGAATCTGTTGTTTTTCATCTGAACGGCCCATGGCTGCCCAAAGCCTTTGCTCTTCCTGGAGAAAAACCCCGTGTGGTGTTTGATTTTAAGGGGACTGGTTTAAAGAACACTGTGCCTTCTGTTATTCATGCCGATGGTGCCTTGATCAGTAAAATTCGCTTTGGTCGTTATGAAAATAAAACGCGAGTGGTGATTGATCTTACTGGTAACGAAGTGATCGATTTTGATCGCACATTTGATGAAGTAAATAACATTCTAACAATTCAGTTGTATCCTGGGCACTCACCACTTGAGCGCATTAATCAATCAGAAGCGGTGGAGCAGGAACATGCCATACCACCAGCACCTGTTGAAGAAATCGTCAGCACAATGATCGAAGGTACAAACGTTAAACAGAAGACTGAACCTGTCGTTGACGTCATATCGAAAACAGAACACTCTTTTAAGGAAGAGGGTAAGCCCGGGTCTGTCAAAGCCAGTCTCCCTGGAACCGATGCTCTTCTTGTCGATGTTTCTTTTGAGAATACATCGAACAAGGGGGAAATGGTTCTCTTTAAACTGAACGGGTTTTACCCGCCTGTGGTAAGGGGACAGGAAGAAACCCCTCCTCGTGTTATCTGTGAATTTGAAGCTGTGCGGCTAGGGGATAAGGTAATAAAAGAACAGGTGATTGATGGCCAATATATCAAACATCTGCGTGTGGAACAGGTTGATGATAGAGATTTTCTCCAGGTAACGCTTGAGCTTATGCCGGATAAGGATTATGACCTGCAACAGGTCTTTTTTAAAGAGGATAATCTTTTTGTCGTTATCGTAAACTCTTATGAATCAACCGAGCGAGAGGTTGAGTAATAACCGCTTTCCTCAAGAGGGTACGTACGACAATGCAATCTGCAAATGGCGGTAGCCTGTCTTCCATTGCCATTGTGTTTTCAATTGAGAACTTGATTATTGTGTACCCTGGAATGATAAGCAAGTGGTGCAGTCCGTCCAAAATCAGGAAAATTTTGTTTTTGAGATATTCCAGACAGTAACGAGAACCATTCTCTACCTGAAGTTGTACTTACGGAAATCCTAAAACGCCAAGGTCGGAGGCTAAAAATGACTTTCCGTTCTGGCACTAAATAACCAAAAATAGACACGCCCCTAGAATCTACTGTCTTAATGATCCCCTTCCAGAGAGGGGAAAGTGGCGTGGAAACTATCAAACTATAGAGAGAGGGTATATGGCTGAGTTAAGATTACACCCATTGTCTGATTATCATGAGTTCTCAGGTCCCGTTCTTACGGTGATTATGGACGGGGTGGGGATTGGCCCGCAGGATGAAAGTGATGGTGTACATATGGCCCATACACCCACGCTTGATGCTTTGCTTCAAGGAAAACTTGTCACCACTCTCAAAGCGCATGGAAAAGCTGTTGGACTACCAACAGATGGTGATATGGGGAATTCCGAGGTAGGGCACAATGCACTAGGTGCTGGGAGGATTTTTTCTCAGGGGGCCAAATTGGTAAATGAGGCACTTCATTCTGGTGGGCTGTTTGAGGGTGAATCATGGCAGGAGGTGAGAAAACGAACAGCAGTCGGTGGAACCTTGCATTTTATTGGACTTGTGTCTGACGGGAATGTTCATAGCCATATCGATCACCTTAATATAATGCTGGAGCAATGTGTAAAAGAAGGCGTCCAGAAAGTAAAAGTTCATGGACTTCTCGATGGAAGAGATGTTTCTCCCAAAAGCGCATTGAAATATTTTGAGCCGCTTGAAGAAAAACTTTCCCAAATGTCCGTTGAAGGTAGGGAATACTGTGTCGCGTCTGGAGGCGGACGAATGAAGGTGACCATGGATCGCTATGGCGCCGATTGGAGGCTGGTTGAAAAAGGATGGAAGGCCCATGTGCTTGGAGTGGGGAGAACATTTTCCTCAGCCTGTGTAGCAATCCAGACATACTATGATGAAGACCAGAACATGACCGATCAGTACATGGATAGCTTTGTTGTTGTACGCGACGGGAAACCAGTAGGGTGTATAGAAGATGGCGATTGTGTAATTCTGTTTAATTTTCGTGGCGACAGGGCAATAGAATTATCACAAGCTTTTGATGACGAAAATTTTGATGCCTTTGATCGGCAACGTCACCCCGATGTATTTTTTGCGGGAATGATGCAATATGATGGGGACGCTATGATTCCCCAAAACTATCTGGTAGACCCTCCGGTTATCGACAGGACAATGGGAGAGTACCTCTGTGCAGCTGGGATAACATCTTATGCAATTTCAGAAACACAGAAATTTGGTCATGTTACTTATTTCTGGAATGGAAATAAATCCGGTTATATCAATCAGGACCTTGAAAAGTATGTTGAGATAATATCTGATAAAATAACCTTCGATCTACGCCCCTGGATGAAAGCCGCAGAGATTACAGACAGCGTCATTGAAGCGATACGCTGTAATAAATATAAATTTATTCGCCTCAATTTTGCTAATGGTGATATGGTCGGACATACAGGAGTGCCAATTTCAGTGCGCATAGCTATGGAAACTGTTGACTTGATGCTAAAAAGAGTATTACCGGTACTGGAAAAAGCTGGTGGCATTGCTGTTATAACAGCAGATCATGGTAATGCAGACTGTATGTGGACAGAAAAGAACGGGGAGCGTACAGCAATGGTTGCTCATACTAAAAACCCGGTTCCCTTTATTTTGAAGGATTTTTCCAACAGTAACACTTTTGTATTACGGGATATTGAAAAAGCAGGGCTTGCCAATGTTGCTGCAACAATAATTACTCTTTTAGGGTTCGAGGTTCCGGAAGGCTACGAGCCCTCACTGGTAAGGTTGTTGTAACAGAAGAAATAAAAGCAAATATTTCTTTACTTCAATTGAATATTTTGAATTATTAACATTGATTGAAGGTTGGGAGTTGTATTTACTAGACAGTAAATAAAATTTAAAAAGTGTTGGATTACTTCTGGTGTTTTAATAAATAATCATGTATAATGCATTTACGTATGAATTGTGTAGGTGATAAATTTACGGGTCACGATGCAATATGGCTTATTCTCCCCGGTGTTACGGCGAGAATGTTGCCTGCACATCAAAAAAAAGCACGATCACGTAGTTGATCAGTACTAAGGACAAGGTTATTATGTTAGAAGGC
>CAMZKT010000103.1 GCA_947311435.1 uncultured Desulfocapsa sp. | reverse complement strand
TTCAAGGGTCGTTAACTCAGTCGGTAGAGTATCTGCCTTTTAAGCAGAGAGTCGTGCGTTCGAGTCGCACACGACCCACCATAAAGTTCAAATAAGTATTTTGTCCCCATCGTCTAGTCAGGTCCAGGACACTGGGTTTTCATCCCAGCAACGCCGGTTCAAATCCGACTGGGGACGCCATACGTAAAAAGCCACATAAGCCCCGCTTATGTGGCTTTTTTGGTTTTTAACAACTAAAAAACACAATACAAATATGAAGGAAATCAGTTTTTAAAACTATGAATTGGAGCTGGAATTCTCCCTCCCCATGCTATAAAACGTCCTGATTTATTCACATTTCTTACCTCCATAAGAGGGCTTGCTCCAAAAAGACCACCAAAACTCACAACATCCCCTACACCTTTTCCAGGTACAGGTATGATCCGTGCCGCTGTTGTTTTATTGTTTATCATTCCTATCGCCATTTCATCGGCTATTATGGCTGCAATAGTCGTTGCATCTATGTCCCCAGGTATCGGCACCATATCCAATCCTACGGAGCAAACACAAGTCATAGCTTCTAGTTTTTCAAGGTTGAGCTCTCCATCCCGAACAGCCTCCGCAAGTACCGCATCCTCCATTACCGGGATAAATGCTCCGCTCAACCCACCCACCGCCTTTGAAGCAAAAATACCGCCCTTTTTAACGGCATCATTTAACAATGCGACAATAGCTGTTGAGCCAGGTGCTCCAACGGCGTCAACGCCTAATATCTTCAAAATCTCCCCCACCGAATCGCCTATCTTGGGAGTCGGTGCAAGAGATAAATCGACCACACCAAATTCTACACCCAACTGCTTTGAAACCTGCCGGCCAATAAGCTCCCCACAACGAGTAACTCTAAAGGTGATCTGTTTTATTTCCTCAGCGATGTCATCAAGTTTTAGATTTTCCTTTCCTTTCAGTTCGATAGTTCTTTCAAGAGACCTTGCGATTACTCCAGGCCCGGAGACTCCAACATTTAAAACAACATCTGCTTCTTCAACACCATGAATTGCCCCAGCCATAAATGGATTATCCCCTGGTTGGTTACAGAAAACTACAAATTTGGCTGCACCAAAGCCCCCACTGTCAGCAGTTTCCTCAGCCAGAGCCTTAATCGTTCTTCCTACCATTGCAACAGCATCCATATTGATGCCTTTGTTACTTGAACCCACGTTTATTGAGGCACACACTCTTTCTGTTGTAGACAATGCCTCAGGAATCGAATCAATAAAGGCTCGATCACTTTTTGTCATCCCCTTCTCCACCTGCGCTGTATATCCACCCAGGATATCGACTCCAGCCTGTCTTGCCGCCCTGTCGAGACTCATGGCAAGGAGTATAAATTCACTCCGATCGAAACCTGCCCCAACAAAAGCTGCCGGGGTAACAGAAATTCGCTTGTTGACCACGGGAATTCCATATTTCATGGCCACCGAATCACATTGTTTAACAAAATTATCCGCATATGACGAAATCTTGTTTTCTACAGCGATACAGGTTTCTTGCGCCGTACCTCTACGACAATCCAGTAGATTAATTCCCATTGTTACAGTTCTTACATCAAGATTTTCTTTCTGAACCATCTCAACAGTTGCCATTATTTGATCCGAACGAAGCATACCTTCTCCCTAAACAAGTAAATATTATCCATTGTAATTCCTATATGTTAGCAACACACCCCTACCATCGATCCTACATTCAGATAAATGACGGAGATATTATTTCATTGGTAACCATAAAAATATCATTATGTTGCAGTACAATATTCACATCTTCTTGATCGGCAAGTTCATTCAGCGCAGATCTGAAATCTTCAATGGCTGGCACACTTGTTAAATCCACCTGAAAAATCATCGTGTACTTTTCACTCTCTCGTGTTGTTACTAAATCTATCACGTTGATATTAAAAGAATAGAATAAGTCCCCTATGGTTTTCACCAACCCTGTCCTGTTCACAGACTGAGCTGTTACAAGATACGTCTCCCTGGGCGGACAGTTTCGTTCTATTTCTAATTTAGTCTCCATCTCCTTGACAATTACTTCAATTTTTGTCTCGGATTGTATAAGGGAAAAAGCCGAAACGAGCTCTTTGGCTCCAACATTATGCTCAAACTCTGCTATTAGCAGCATCGTAAAATACCCGCCCAATACAGTCTGATTGAGATCCGCAAGGTCCCCACCAATATCATAAATTACCGATGTAATATCTGCTATAATACCCGGACGATCTTTGGACATTACTGAAATTACTAATTGCTTCCCCATTCATTTCTCCTTTATCATTTCTATTTCCCAAGTTACCCAAGATGACTTTCTGCGAAAAAGTGTTTGAGTAGTTCTGGTCGATTTTTCTGGACAATCTATCAAATAATGTAATCCTCTGGACTCTTTCCGCTGTAACGCAGACTGAATAATCAAAAGCGCTACAAGAGATATATTACGTAATTCCACCATGTTATGAGTGATTAAATATTTTTTATAATGGTGATTAATTTCATTATATATAACCTCCATACGTTTTTTAGCAAGTTCCAGACGTTCCGTTGTCCTTACTATTCCAACATAATTCCACATCAGTCTTCTGATAGAGCGCCAATTATGATTAATCAACACCTCTTCACTGAGTTTCCTTGCATCTCCACTAATCCATTCGTCTACTCTCTGATGTCTTTTCTTTTCCAGGGCCGGCCAAATCTTAGCGCAATATCTTGCGGCGCTATCTGCAAAGACTACAGCCTCGAGTAAACTATTACTCGCCAACCTATTCCCACCATGAAGGCCTGTGCAAGCAGTTTCACCAAGTACCAGTAAACCAGGAACAGAACTTCTTCCAAACATATCTGTTTTCACCCCACCGCACATATAATGGGCTGCTGGAACAACTGGTATTTTTTCTTTGGTGATATCTATCCCCCTCGCAAGACATTTTTGATAAATTGTTGGGAAACGTTCCTTGAGATATTCTGAGTCACGATGGCTAATATCCAAAAACACTGAATCCTCACCAGTCTCCTTGAGCTCATGATCGATGGCCCGCGCAACAGTATCTCTTGTGGCCAAATCTTTTCGTTCATCATACTTCCCCATAAAAGGCACCCCATCTGCCCCAACCAAGACACCCCCCTCCCCTCGTACTGCTTCAGAGATAAGAAAGTTTTTTTCCAGCCTGTGATAGAGACACGTTGGATGAAATTGTACAAACTCCATGTTTTGTACCACAGCGCCTGCCCTGAACGCCATGGCAATACCATCCCCCGTCGCGATGTCGGGATTTGTTGTAAATAAGTAGACCTTTCCAACTCCACCGGTACAAAGAGCAGTCACTTTCGCTCTATATACCTTCACCTCTTCCCCCTCCATCACATAAGCGCCAACACATCTCTTATGCTCCCCAGATGACCAGCCATCAATCTCACCGTCCACCATGAGCAAATCTATGGCAACATGTTCTTCGCACATTTGTATGCTACTATGGCCTCGAACCTTTTCAATCAAGGCACGTTCAATCTCTCGGCCCGTCAAATCATAGGAATGGGCAACCCGCCTATGACTATGCCCCCCCTCACGCCCAAGGGAATACCCAGATTTAGATGCACTATCCCGCACAAATTCAACCCCCAGGCCCACCAGCTCTTCCACCCTATCTGGCCCTCCCTCCACAACCGCACGAACGACATCTTTATCACACAGACCATCCCCTGCCAAGAGGGTGTCCTGAACATGCGAATCGTAGCTATCTGTGCCTTCAAGAACCGCCGCAATCCCCCCCTGTGCAAGGTTTGTAGCTGTGTCGACTTGCTGTTTCTTGGTAACCACTACCACTCGACCCAACTCCGCGCACTTCAACGCATACGAAAGACCGGCAATCCCACTTCCAATAATCAAGAAATCTGTATCCATCAAACATCCTCTTTCAATGTTTCACGTGAAACATTCACAAAACAATATTCACTCCATCCGACCAACTTAGTGCCTTGCTCCATGAAAGCAACAATAAAAAGCAGGTAAGGGATATTCGAGACTCCGAGGAGTCCTGGGATGCTCAATGTATCAAAACATTATAAGGAGCCACCAAGAACTGTTCCCGTTAGATGGAGTATCGAAAAAAAAACAGCCAAACTGGGAAAATCCTGATTATGGGGATGGAACGGGATATTTCGCCATCGATACTTAAAAAAAGAAACGAATACGAAGGTTATATCTAAAGAATGTTGTAGTTATGATCAAAATACGATACAAAGGGAGAAAAGGTGTCAATTCAGTTTATTTACTTGAGGATAATTGTTATGAGTATTGGAAAAGTGATTGCGATTGCCAATCAGAAAGGTGGCGTTGGTAAAACCACATCTGCTGTTAGCCTTTCCGCGGCCTTGGCTCGCAAGAAAAAAAAAGTTCTTCTTGTCGATTCTGACCCTCAAGGGAATGCCTCATCAGGAGTCGGTATTCATCAGGGCGACTACACCCATCAACTGTACCACTGTTACACGCGGAAAATCCCTCTACAGGATGCGCTACTTATCCCGAATAAAAAGGCAAGGCTCTCCCTGGTTCCCTCTGGGATTGACCTTGCGGCAGCAGAAATGGAACTTTTCCCAGTCAAAAACCGAGAATACGTCCTCAAAAAAATGTTGGCCCCCATCAGAGAGGATTTCGACTTTATCATAATAGATTGTCCTCCTTCCCTTGGTTTGCTCACTATTAACAGCCTTACCGCATCGGACTCAGTGCTTATCCCAATGCAATGCGAATATTTTGCCATGGAGGGCCTTGCCCAGCTAATAAAAACAATCCGTTCTGTTAAAAAATCTCTTAATAAAAACCTCTTTATTGAGGGGCTCCTTCTAACAATGTTTGATAAAAGAAACCGCCTTACCTTTCAGGTGGAAAAGGAAATCAAGAAACATTTTAAAGACCAGGTCTTCAAGACGGTCATCCCGCGTAATGTACGATTGAGTGAATGTCCAAGTCATGGTCAATCAGTAATTGAATATGATGTCAAATCTACAGGTGCCCAGGCATACATCAAACTGGCAAATGAATTTATGCGACGACAAAAATAAGGATATAAAATGGCAAAAATGCAAGGACTAGGCAGGGGAGTTGACCTCCTCTTTAATCAGGAAGAGGAAGACGAAAAGTTTTTCCTCTGTGATATAGAAAAAATAATCCCAAACCAGTATCAACCACGTAGCCATTTTGACGAAACAAGTCTCAGGGAATTAGCAGATTCGATTAAGGAGAAGGGGGTTATTCAACCACTCGTGGTTGTGCCAAACGATGATGGAACCTATGGATTAATTGCAGGTGAAAGAAGACTTCGCGCATCGCAACTCATAAACCTCGAAACAGTACCGGTTGTTACACGAGAAGTAAACGGCGATGATGAGTTACTAGAACTCGCACTGATTGAAAACGTTCAGCGACAAGATCTGAACCCCATTGAAGAAGCTAAAGCATATGAAAAACTTATCAAAGTTTTTGATTATACACAGGAACAGGCAGCAGAGAAAGTGGGCAAAAAACGTTCCACAGTGACAAACCGGCTCAGACTCCTTCAACTCCCTGATTTCATACAGGATGATATCGCCAACAAGGCCTTAACAGAAGGACACGCCCGTGCCATATTACGCCTATCAGATGACCCAATGGCGATGAAAATGGCCAGAGATCAAATTGTAAAGAAGGGCATGTCTGTCCGCCAAGCAGAGAAGCTCACTTCACGGATGAAACAAGAACAAACTATCAACAAGAATGTTCAACAAAAGCAATCTCCAAAACTCCCTGACTCCTTTTCAACATCGCTTGTAAATAGAGTAACAAACAAACTCCATTCAAAAGTGAACCTTATTCAAAATGGGAGCCGTGGAAAACTCGAAATTGAATATTATTCACTGGATGATCTTGAGAGAGTTATTGAACTAATCACTAGTGGAGAGTAATGGTTCGGTTTGCACTCCATAGACCAAATAAAGGTTAACTGTAGATTTTACCTTTGAAACTAGGTTTGCAATTGTTTCCACTTATGTACACCTATAGGCATGGTATCTACGGAAATGGAAACACTATGGGCCTTGAAAATATTTTCGATAAAATGGACAACAGGCGAACCAAACCAATAGCATTTTAACACATAAGGATGCTTTCGGTAGGGGAGGGTGCTTTTTGATAGTATTTTACCGGTGTACGCGAAAGGTGAGATGAATTAAAAACATCCCTTAAGCTGGGTAATTATGTCTATTGAGCTACTTACAAGTCCTGAGGAATAAACAGAAAAAGTACTTCCACAGAGGTGATAAAGCCAAACCAGTCAAAGTAAAAACTGCTACAAATATGGAGAAAGATGAATAACAATAATAAACAAACTAAAATATCCTTTTCAACAATGATAACATTGTTATTTTTTCTAGGACTCTTTCTCTTCGGAGTGAATGTAGGAGAACCGACAAGGGTTCTTGAACAGGCTTGGAACATCTGTCTGGATTGCATAGGAATAGGTTAACATTTCAGTAGCTTACGTCAGTAAGCAGCCTCAAACCAGTCCGGTGTCAATAAAAACGTACTTACCATAGTGAGGGATCGATAAGGACAATGAAAAATGGAACTAGGACATACAATATATTCATTCATCCGATAATGAATGAATGTACGATGACTTATCTGGTTAATTATTCAACAACGACATTAGTGTGGTAACTATGGAAGCGTTACGTAAATGTATCCAACTTTTAGCTACCGTTTTCAGCAACAGTTTTTTGCTATTTCCCATAAGCAAAAATATCTACCAAGGAAAGCTCAAAGTTATCTGCTCACCAGGATTGAACTGTTACTCTTGTCCAGCTTCTACTACATATTGTCCAATTGGGGCAATTCAACAATTACTACTAAGTGTTCGCTTCTCTATTGATACAGGTTCCTATTTTTTCGGTTCATATGTGATTGGGAGCATAGGTCTAATCGCTACAGTCTCTGGCAGAATGACCTGCGGTTGGCTCTGTCCCTTTGGCCTGATCCAGGAGCTTCTCCATAAAATTCCATTTGGAAAAAAAGAGAGGTTTACTCGTTTTTACGGTATATAAAATATTTTATGTTCTTTGGGTTTGTAATATTATTACCTCTACTGCTGACAAACGACTGGGGGATGGGGAAACCATGGTTCTGCAAATATGTCTGTCCGGCAGGTACCCTTGAAGCAGGACTACCAATGATTATCCTCCAACCGGATCTGAAGGCGACTCTTGGTTATTTGTTTTATAACAAAGTTTTTTGGATGCTATTTTTTGTTTTTTGGAGTGTACCCACCTCACGTCCGTTTTGTAAAACCACCTGTCCTTTAGGTGCATTTTACGGTTTTTTCAACAAGCTTTCTCTTATTAAATTGGACATTATTCAGTCAAACTGTATAGATTGTGGGAAATGTGCAGAAGTGTGCCCAATGGGTATTCAGTTTAATAAGAATGTTGGTAGTACAGAATGCATAATGTGTATGCGTTGCATGAGGGAGGCATGTCACTTTGGTGCAATCCAGTTAACTTTAGCCAATGCACCCCTCACGGCAAATCAGAAGTTACCACGAACGCAATCAGCTCACTATGATCAATAGCCACAATAAAATAAAATGAAACGTCCCTGAAGTAAGTATTCTCTGGAACTGGACCTCGATTTGAGTTATTTTTACACATTCTTGGGATGCAAAAAAAACTTCTTACAATAGCAAAAAGGAACCTCTTCACAATGTCTATATCAGTAAAATTCAAAGGAATCATATTCATCATATTTTTGAGCTGTTTCATTTTTAATCCAGCTTTTGCAAAAATGATGAGCGTCAAAGGGGAAAAAGTACAACTTCGCTCTGGGCCCAGCACTAAATATTCTCCAAAGTGGGCATATGGAGATGGTTTTCCACTGAAGGTTTTAACCAGAAAGGGGAGTTGGGTTAAGGTAAAGGACTTTGAGAATGATACGGGGTGGATTTATAATAAATACATGACATCCAAGCCACATATGGTTGTAAAGGTAAATAAAGGGAAGAAAAAAAAGATCAACATTCGCAGCGGTCCAGGTACCAAATATAAAGTGATCGGTAGAGCATATTATGGGGTAGTTTTCAGCACCCTCGCGCAAGATAAAGGCTGGGCTAAAGTGAGACATGAATCTGGCTTGACCGGTTGGGTTAAAAGAAGTCTTCTATGGGGATATTGAATCTGGATAAAATTCTTTGAATACAAGGGAAAGAGACAACCCGTCTATCCAGAATTTCTCTCTGAAGAGACGGGGTGGTTCTTTTCAAATGGTGGAGGCGGCGGGAGTCGAACCCGCGTCCAAAAATGCTCCCCTTTCGTATCTACATGCTTAGTTCCGGGCTTTAAG
>CAMZKT010000102.1 GCA_947311435.1 uncultured Desulfocapsa sp. | reverse complement strand
TGACTATCAAGATATTCGACCTTTTCCTTTTTTGCAGGGTAGGCAAAGTTCCCCTCTTTAAATATAGCCGGGGTATCCATCCAGTCTTTGGTTGGTACTGCTCCTGTTACCAAAGACGGACCCTGCACTACGCTTTTTGATAATTGTTCTAATTTTGCAAGTGCCATTATTCTCTATCCTTATAAAATTTGGATCTACCTTTCCTGTTATTTCTCTTCTTTTTTGGGAGGAAGCTCTTTCTCAACAGGGATACCGGCATCTACCATAAATTCTCTAAACTCATCCTCATACCCCGCATAGGAATGGGGTTTGATATTAGGATCATTCCAGGGATTAATGTGACGTTTCATACGACTGTCATTTGCCATATTCCTGGTGGGACTCATAAAAACGCCTCCCATATGCATCAGTTTACTGAATGGGAAGTAGATAAGAAGTGCAGAAACCAGAAAGAGATGAATATAAAAAATGGAACCTATCTGGCCACTGATTACGGGTGACAAAGTTACCAACCCTACAAGCAACTGCTTGATTGCCACTATGTCAATGTCAGTACGCAGGAGATGCCGCATAAGCATCCCTGTAGTAACTATGGCAAAAATCAAAAACAATGGGAAGTAATCATTGGCAAGTGAAATATAACGAACGTTACGATTCACAAGGCGACGACCGAAGAGGAAAAACAAGCCGCCCAAAAGCGCAAGATCTGAAATATAAAGCAAGGGGGCACCAACCTGAAGCATGGCACCCGCATCCAGAAAACTCAGGAACTGGAGACACTGAGGAACAGGATCCAGGAACAAACGCATATGCCTGATCACTATTACCAAGAAAGAATAGTGAAAAAGCAGAGCAGCTAGCCAGAGCCACCTGGATGATTCATAAGTGATCTTTGGCCCCTCGTGCAGCTCGGATTTGGTGTTCCGAAACAGAGACCTGAACGTGACAATTTCCAGGAACATCCTGGCAACAACCTCTGACGTCTTTGTTGGACAGTCGAGCTTATCCTGCTTAATGAAATCCAGAGACTTTCCCTGACCACAGGTTGTGGGGATGGAGAAAGGTACTGGCGATTTCGCCCAGTACGTAACTCTGTACACAAAGCCACCCAGGAAGATCATGATCGCAACATACGGAATAGCAACCCCAAAAAGGTACTGCATACCCGGTATCATGGATCCCAGCCACGCAAACACAATCAGTGCTAAGACTGCCAGGAATGAGAAGGCATACTTCATTTCTTCTAACCTCGCTTCAAATTGAACTGTATAGGCCTAAGCTCTGGAAATTCCCCGAACCAGAACGAAAGCCTGTTAATTACTCTTCACGGCATGAAAGAGCATTGTTACACGATCCTTTTACAAACCAGTTATTCCTATCTCTTAGTTTTTCTGACTGAGAAAATCACATTCCCTACCGAATACTATAGCGGAAAATCAACTGGATCCTTCTTGTCCTTCTTTAACAAATTTGACGGGCACTTGCTGTCCGTAAGGATATGGGTACCACTTTTTATTTCTTTAATTCTAACCTTATACAAACGCTCACGGCATTGTGAATACAAATCAAACGCAGCAAGTATAGCCAAGTCCACGTTAAACTCAAAGTCATACAAATCCACGACAAACTGCTTACGTTCCGAATCCTGTGTCAAAAACTCTCGGGTTATATGCTTTACAGCATGGATGGGGCCGACTGCTTCAGAAGCGGTAAATTCCTGTATAGAGCGAATCCGCATGATTTGATCAAGAGGCGCTACAAACGCTTTGGGATCAGTATCTTTCTTAACAAGAAGCTTAAACAACTCCCCTAATGCCTCGCGAGTGTTGCCACCAACGGGATTGGAAAATTTATCACGGGATTCCTTAAAAAAGGTTGATGATTTGTAACTGGATAATGTGTAATCAACCCATCGATCCACTATTTTATCTTCATAGTTACGAAATGCTTCGGCAAGATCCATTAAACCCTCAGTATTAGTTAAAAACAGCGCTTACAGTTAATGAATGACTATTCATTAACCGTAAGAAAATAGCACTTCTGTCCATTATAATCAAGATATTTCGTAACTGTTCAGGAGCACCCCATCTTCGCCCATTTGATCCTTCTCGAGTATCATAATACGCTTCGAAGGCTCAAATGAACGAATATAGAGCACTCCTAAACAGTTACAGTCCGGCGGCCTGACTAAATGTGGGTGCCACCTGAACAGTTACGATATTTCTAAAACCACGAGGCCAAACACGTTACCGTTTGGCCGGATAGCATAGGATGTAATATTCCAGTCATGTTTCTAGCGCAAATCCTCAAGGATATGAAGAGACTCATTGATATAGGGATCTTCCTTAATCTCTTTTTTCCATCTGTTCCTGTCTTTTTCCTTCTCCTTCGCCAAATCAGGTTCTGTTCCATGAGCCACATTCTGCTCTTCGCGATATTTCAGGTAATGCATTCCAATCTTATCGCGTGCAACCATAGCTTCCTTTCGTTTGTCCCGCATATCCGCAAACCTTAAAGACATGGTGGATTTTTCAGCCCGTTCGGCCGCTTTAGCTGCCTCATCTGCAATAGCCTGCAAACCTTCATCAACGGCTACCCGTTTTTTTGATTTCTCGATTATAGCAGCAAGTTTATCTTCGGATAATCCATACTTTTCATAAGGGACCGACTCTACATGGCTCCAGGGAAGAGAATTATCAAGATATTGCTCGCCGGACTTAAGATGCTGAAAGAGACTCGGCAGAACAACATCCGGCTCCACCCCCTTATACTGAGTAGAACCGCCATTAACTCGATAAAACTTCTGGATAGTAACCTTCAAAGCACCAAGGTCGTCATAGCTTTTCAAGCGCAGAAGCGGCAGATTATCATTCATGTTAAGCAGTGTTTGCACTGTTCCCTTCCCGTGAGTATGCGCTCCGCCAACAATCACTGCCCGTCCGTAATCCTGAAGGGCCGCAGCAAGAATTTCAGACGCAGAAGCAGAAAACTGATTGACAAGCACAACTAATGGGCCGTCCCAGGTAATACTTTTATCTTTATCGCTGAGTATCCGCTTATTCCCATAACTGTCTTTTACCTGGACCACAGGACCGCTTGCGATGAATAATCCAGTGGTATCAACGGCATCGATAAGTGAGCCACCACCATTATTCCGAAGATCAAGAATAAGTCCGGAAATTCCCTGTTTCTTTAAATCCTCTATGGCAAGTTTTGTATCTCTAGTAGAGTTTCTGGCTCCCGAACCATTTCGGGTTTTCTCAAAATCACGATAAAAGCTTGGGATCATCACGTAGCCGATTTTCTCACCCTTGTCGCCTTCAAGAAGGGCAGATTTCACAAATGTCTCTTCAATCTGAACCACATCACGCCGGATGGGAATCACATCTTTGCTCCCATCAGGTTTCTTAACAGTCAAACGTACCACAGAGCCCTTTGGACCACGTATCAATCGAACAGCATCACGTAGACGCATATCCGTGATCTCCACCGGTTCTTTGTCACCCTGACCCACTTCTAGGATGATATCCTCGGCTGACAAACGCCCCTGTCGGGCAGATGCTGAACCGGGTATAATACTTAACACCTTGATATATCCATCTTCTTCACGAAGAACTGCTCCGATTCCTTCCAAACTCCCCCGCATATGAATATCAAAATCTTCCTTATTTGCAGGAGGCATATAATTCGTATGGGGATCAAAGGCTCTCGTCACCGCATTAAAATAACGATCATAATGATCCTGCAGGGTTTCCTGATGCATACGATTGAAAAAGTTTTTATTCCGTTTAGCAACTTTTCCCTCAGCTTCACGCCATAATTCATCGTCGTTTTTAGGCTTTTCCTGCTCAGTCCCCACTTGATCCTTGCCCTTTTCCTGAGCCTTTTCCCGTTCCTCAACAAGATCAAGATAACGGGAAATAATTCGACCTTTAAGAATCCGTCGCCACCGTTCGGACAAATCCTTTAGACTTGTCGCGTATTGAAGCTTCTCAGGATCCGTTTCCAGCTGTTCGTCCCGATTGTAATCAAATCCGGCCGCCAAAAGCTCTTCCGTGAGTTTTTCGACTTCACCAATCCGCCTATTCAGCAGCTTAAACCCAACTTCCGGTAAAACTATGGTGCCGTTCAACAGATTTGTATCTATACCAGGTGCAAGAACAGATAGTTTATCCACATCCGACTGCAACAGAAAACGCTTCTGAAAATCAAGTTGTTTCAGATACAGGTCAAAGGCCGCAAAGGCAAGATCATCATTCATCACTTTATCGCTAAAGTGCATCACCGGCAATTGCTTACTCAGCATATATCCAATAAGATTATTTCGCGAAGCATCACCATCTGTCGAATCATTGACCTTTGCGACAGAAAATCCGGAAAAAAGAAAGCCACAGGCAAGAAGAATTACCAGAGAAGTACGAAAGTTAATTTTCATTTATATCTCAATTAGCTAAGAGGAAAAATCCATTATGTTCATTGCACTTTTAAACTGCAATGCTAATATCTATTTTGCAAACTTGCAAAAATACCAGAATTCAACAGGAAATACCAATACAAACAACGATACCATGGAAAAATTAAGAGCAGATCTTCATACATTTGCGTCGATTCGAGACTGGCGACCCTTCCATACTCCCAAAAACCTTGCCATGGCGCTGAGCGTTGAAGTAGCTGAACTCACTGAGATTTTTCAATGGATGAAAGGGGAAGAAAGCCATGACGTAGAAGATGACATCCGAAAACATATAGCAGAGGAAGTGGGCGATGTGATGATTTATCTTACCATGCTGGCAGAAGCATTTGATCTCGATCCCCTGATTTGTGCCAAAGAAAAAATGAAACTGAACCAAAAGAAATATCCTGCTCCTGAAATATTGGAATAGTTTCAAATTTCCTTCCAAGGATTTCGTAACCGCACACTCACCGCCTTGTATTTAGCCTTATATCTATGATAACGTTAGAAGCGACCGCCTGTCAGCGCTACTAATTCACGACTCTTCAGTATGCCAGCTACTTGATCTCGTACATACTGAAGAAAAAAAATGTAACTACCTTATTCTACATACCATGGGAACCAGCACATTTCCGGAAAATCAAAAGATCACTCCAAACCAAGGTACCATTCTCGTTGTTGACGACCAACCCGCCAACCTGAAAGTACTCCTCTCATTTTTAAAAGAACATCGTTTTGGGATTCGTATAGCCGAAAGTGGAGAACGCGCCCTCGAGGTTTTAAAAACATTCATACCCGATATCATCCTGCTCGACGTAATGATGCCGGGAATCGACGGCTTCGAGACCTGCCATCTGATAAAAGAACAAGAGGAAACGGCTGAAATCCCAATTATTTTCATAAGCGCCCTTGATGCCATTGAAGATAAAATATCCGGTTTTGAGGCTGGAGGAGTCGATTATATCACCAAGCCTTTTCAGCGCATAGAAGTGCTTACTCGTATCAACACCCACCTCAGACTACGAAGAAAAGAGCAGGAACTTATCAAAGCACTTGATGAAGTTGTCAAGCAGCAAAAGATATTCAAACAGCTTTCCATTACAGATGAACTCACCGGCCTTTATAATCGTCGGCACCTGAACACCATTTTGTCACAGGAGTTCCAGCGAAGCTTACGCCATGACAATGATCTTTCCTGCCTGATGCTGGATCTTGACCACTTCAAACAGGTGAACGATCAGTATGGCCATGATTTTGGCGACATCGTACTCAAAACATTTTCTTTAATTATTCAAGATGTTATCCGTAGCTCTGACTATGCATTCCGTTTTGGTGGAGAAGAATTTCTCATTCTGCTCCCGGAAACCAATATCGAAGGTGCTATGCAGGTTGGAGAAAAAATCCGCTTACGGATGACTCAGGAAATTATTTCTTCCGGGGATATCCAGACGACGGTGAAGGTAAGCATAGGCATTGCGTCCATGCGCCACCACAACCCGGAAAATTGCGGACGACTACTTACACTTGCAGACAAAGTACTCTATAGTGCCAAAGAAGGTGGCAGAAATCAGGTTCGAGTTTATCAACCATGACAATACTCCCCAAGACAAACAAGCGGCTGCTTGTTGTTCTCCTCGCACTTTTTCTATTGCTGACAGCTGCGATCTTCTTGTTTTTAAAAAGTAGAGCTCAAGAGAGTCGCAGACAACACTTGGTACTTCTGACAGAAAGATATCAATTAGCATACAACACGGTTCTCACCCAGCACAAGCAATTATCGGGCGCTCTTTTCCTTGAGTTCCTCACAAGATTCAACATCACAGAACTCTACCGGAACCTCCACAACGCAGACGAAGAAAAAAAGAATCTCCTTCGTCAGGAGTTGCTGGAAAATGTCCTGTCACGATACCAGGAATTAAAGAGAACTGTACAGTTAAGGCAGCTTCACTTCCATCTTCCAAATAACGAATCATTTTTACGCGTTCATACCCCTGCAAAATTTGGCGACGACTTGTCTGAGGTAAGAAAAACTGTTGAATTTGTCAATCGTGAACATGGAGCCATTTCCGGTTTTGAGAAAGGAAAGACGTACGGCAGCTACCGATTTATTTTTCCAATAAAAGGTACGAACAAAGAACATCTCGGTAGTGTGGAATTTTCCTTTGGCCCGGCAGCCATCGCCTCTGCCACCATGAACCAATACTGCGTGCTCTCCAATTTCCATGTCAAAGAACCTATCCCCTTCCACGAAGAGCTCCCCGACAGCCAAGACCATTGCTTCACTGACTCCAAAAGCGACATCTTTTACAATGACAAAACAGTACTTGCGGAACTGGAAAAAAACAGTGGAGAAAATTTCAACAAGTTTAAACTTTCAAGGGATATTCACGAGAAAATTCTGGCCATTGCACTCAACGGCCAAGCATCATCACTCTATGCTTCTTCGAAGGATTCCGTAATAACCGTCATCCCGGTTATTCATCCTGTGACTGAAGAACTCAATGCCTTCCTTACCATCAGAAGCCACTCCGATTTCTTTCTTTATGAACACAGGTATTTCATAACTGCTTTTTCATTGAGTCTGCTGTTACTGGCTCTGCTCTTGTCCACCTTCTACCAACAGGTGACCAGAAGAAATGTACTTGAACGCCAGGCGGACGAGCTTAAACAGCAGCACAGTGAACTGATAGAGGCAAAAGAGGCTGCCGAAGCTGCCAACCAGGCAAAATCCGTTTTTCTTGCCAACATGACCCACGAGTTCAGAACACCGCTCAACGGAATCCTTGGCTTCACCCAAAGTCTCAAACTGGACGACAGCCTCACTTCACAGCAGAAAAGCAGCATCAAGACAATTCATAACTCTGGTGAACATCTCCTGTTGCTCATCAATGACATTCTCGATTTTTCAAAAATTGAAGCACAAAAAATGGAATTAATCCCAATACATTTTGCATTAGCACCATTCCTCCGGGGAATAGAAGAAATTATAGGAGTAAGAAGCAGACAAAAGGGGATTGAGCTCCACTGTAACCATGGCAGTTCACTCCCAGCTTCCATTGAAGCCGATGAGCTTCGCCTCCGTCAGGTTCTCCTGAATCTGCTCTCAAATGCTGTTAAATTCACGGATACAGGTCATTGTATTTTCAGTGTTCATTCCAAAAAAACTGGTAGGAACATAGTAAGGTTGACCTTTGCGATTTCCGACAGTGGCCCAGGTATCGCAAAAGAAATGCAAAGTGAAATCTTCAAACCGTTCCAGCAAAGCGGCGAACGACTGAAATACTCAGAAGGCTCCGGCCTTGGCCTCAGTATTAGTAAAAAGATATTAGAACTTATGGACAGTTCGCTGGACCTGGAAAGCCCGATCATGGAAGGATCAGAGAGCGGCACAGGGGGTGGCAGCCGCTTCTCCTTCAGCGTTACTGTTCCCGTGATCACCACTGAACCGCGTGACGAAAAAAGAAGAAATACAATATTTTACGGCCCTGCCTCTCCGCCTCCACAACATGTCCTTGAAGAACTGAATGTTCTTTGCCGAAATGGAGATATTGATGCGATAATCATACTGATTGAGAAGATTGTTCATATGGACTCGGGAAAATACAGGGATTTTGCACGGATTCTCGCGGAACATGCCGAAGAATTCCAAATCAGTCACATTGATCAACTTGTTACCGAGTATAGAAAAAAAGGCCAAACCCCGTAGGGGGGGGACTCACTCCCTGGGGCAATACAATAAAGTGACAAATCGATAGAGCATGTTATATATACGACATTCTACATAGCACATTAACTCATCGGAGCATGGCGGATTCAGCATTGTTACTTTTTTGTATTGCGCTCACTCCCCTTAGGGCTTACTTCCCAAGGGAAATAGCCTCCAAGGTTCGACCAAGCAACGCTGCCATCGCTTTACGATAATCCCGCTGTCTCTCCATCGGAACATCGTCCTGTATTGATTTTAAAAACCCTTCACAGACGGCACGATCACTACGATTCCAATTGGTCGTATAGCCCACTTTTACAGTCGCCTTTTCATTATCCTGCACTGCGTTCAGGCTGTCATAATCCCTGCAGCCATGGGCCCAGTTTATAATATGACTGTAAAAAAGAAGCTGACGATCCAGCAGGACATACAAAAGCTGACTGCTTTTCACAGGACCCACTTGAAGTTTTTGTGAGTCAAGCCGCATCCCGAGAAGTTTTGTGCCTGCAAGTATTTCCCGGCCTTTAATCGCTGTTCCTGCGGCACCGAGCAGAGCGCCCATGGTTGAAAAAACGCCAAAAGAAAGTCCGGCAGCAGCCACATCCACTCCAGCACCGAGTGCTGCACCGCTCATCGCCCCGGCTATAACAATCTGAGAAGAGCTCAACCCCAAAAACTCCCATGTCTTTTCAGAAAACAGATCCTCCTTCAAGATTGATTGTGACGGAAGCTCCAGATTAAAAATATTATGCTTAAAAAGCCTCCTCATTTTTTTCTGGCATTGTGACTCAAGTTTCCTCAAAAACTGTTCGTACTCCCGGTGCAGTTTTTTCTTCAGCTCTTTTTCATCACTTTCCTTTTTTAACTCAACGGAATGCTTGTAGACAAGCCCTTCCTCCAGTAAGCCCAGAAGCAACTCCACAACTTGACGATTCCTTTCCTGCCAGTCCCTGCGAAAAGCATCAACCACAGCGTCAAGAATCGGCTGAATTTCCTGATCTATCCCCTTTAAGCTTTCCAATAGCTCAATTCGCTCTTTATAGGTCGCCCGACAGGAATCAAAAAGCCGAATAGAATTGAAATGTTTTCTAAATTCCCTCTGCCACTTTCCAAGCCAGGCCGTTTCCGTATCCTTACAATTAATAACAGCCATACGTGGACATCCGGTAAGGCGCAGAATCTCCATCTCCGCCTTGTCCATATTCCGAAGGGGCCTGGAACCATCCACAACAAAGATAATCCCCGCACCCCGCAGCAAAGGTTGAAAGAGTTTGCAATCATCATGAAAATCGAGATCATCTTGATGGGCTTCTATAAAATCACGAATCAGGAACTCATCGCTGCCTTGATAGTCCTGCATCCACTTCAGCGTTTTACGAGGATTTTGAAAACCGGGTGTGTCGGTGAATCTGATTATTTCCCTGCCATCAATGGTGACAGGGAAAAGCTGACATTCCCGCGTTTCTCCAGGCATCGGGCTGACACGAACCGAATCGTCTTCGGCCAGTGTCGACAAAACCGAAGATTTTCCCTCATTGGGATGCCCCACAACTGCAAATTCCGGTATTCTGTTATTCTTTTTCATTGACCCATTCATTTACTCACCAGCAGGCTTACTTGAAGACACGGGTCAAGCAGGCTTGCAATCTTTTGCTGCCATACCTCCCTGTCTGCATCATTGACAGGGGTAAAAACTGTATCCGGCCGTGGTTTCCCGATAAGCGCCACAATAATCGATGTTTCTTCAGAACTACGAAGTCGCAACTCCCGTAAAAAGCTTAACATCTCCTGAATAGGCGGTTGCCACGCCTCCTGCACAACTAGCAGCGCTGAACATTTCAGCAGCTTCTCCTTTGTAATCTTTTTGAAAAGTACCGTGTTATCACCAAATTCTTCATTAATCCCCACCACCTCGGCAACACCATAGCCGAGTTCCTGTTGACAACACTGTTCAAGACTTTCCATATTCATATCAGCAACAAGTTCCTCCGGAACAAGGGCAAGCAGTTTTCCATGTATGCTCTTCTTTTTCGCCTGCCTCGCCATTCCTGCATCCTGCGAGATATTTTTCACAGGATCAGATAGATCCAGGGGACGAATCTCCTCCTGCCTTTCAGGAATCATCTCAAGGCGTGGAGAGAGAAGACGGTGCAGCAACTGGTTGTGATCCGGCCGCCGAAAGGAAACCCTGGCAAGTGCCTTTTTACGGCACACACATCCCACTGCAAACAGAACGACCCTGGGCAGAAGACAGTAGCAGGTAATTGAAAGAGCAAGAAAAGGCCACCAGGAAACAAGATCACTACTCACTAGATGGTAAAAACCATCCTTTAAAATCATCCTGCTCCCTTCAATCTGAGACAAGTCAGGATAGGTTGAATAACCTGTTAACCATGCCCAGGGAGCAGCAATCCATCGCACCAGAGATGCTACAAACTCCGATGACAGCTGAATGGTGGATTGCCAGCCAAAGGCAAGATCAGCAGTGGCCACCTTAATGAGAAGAACACCAAGAACACCACAATTAAAGGCTATCCCAAACAATTGAAACAGAAGGAAAAGAGGCCAGAAAAACAGCGAACCATACCCTTGCCCACGAGTTCGAACAGTAGCAAGAGCCCCGGCAAACTGGGAGCGCCTATGATTCTCCATGTCGCCCAGGCCATACTTTCTCAGCTTAAAAAGAAGAGCATTCAGCCCCTTATTCACAAGAGAAAGTAACAGAGACGAGCGCAGATCAAGCCCTCGGGCACCACGATAAGCAAACAGAAACAACAGAAACAGCAACAGGCCAAGCTGTACCACAACAAAGACAAGGAAAAAAAGAGACACGTTCACCGGCTGCGTCCCGGAATAGTGAAGAAATGACCAGGCAAGGCCGACACCGCCAGCCAGAGCCAGAAAAGAAAAAATCGACCAGAACAGACCATACAATTCATACCACATCCTGCCTGGCAGCAATGCATGACCACCACAACGCTCATTTTCGAGATTCCTTCGTTCCTGCAACCAGCGATATAGTAACCATTCACGATCCGGCGCTGCACCTTCTTCAAGTTCCGGAGCAATGGTATCAAGATAAATACTGCGATCACGATCACGCAGAACAGCAGTTCCCTGCTCTTCCTCCAGTTGTTTATCCTGAATAAAAAACAGTTCCAGGTCAAGAAAGTCTGGGATACGCCACGAATATTTCATAGAAGTTTTGCAGATCAGCTAACCCGACAATTCGGATTTTTTTTTAGAGTCGCTGGACTCTTTTCAGTACCCCCTTGAGGGGTGAAAGTGCCTTGGTGCTAACTCCAAATTTTTGAATAAGAAAACTCTCACGGTTTCTTGTTTTTTATGATGGCTTTTATGGAGTAAGGCACTAAACGATAAGCCGGGAGAAAAATGAAAAACAAATGAAAGATTGGTAAAAAACATCATCAAGAACCTCAAAAAAAACCATCGCAGATTGTAGCATTTTTCCACTGCGATGAAAAGAAAGATTATTCCAGGCCATATTCATATTTTTAAATCGTCAGAACGAATGGAACGTTGTAGAATATCTTTTTTTTCTATCATCAGGACACTGACATGCACTCGACAAAAAACTGGCACGCCAACCTTCTCCTTCTTCTCACAGCCATGATATGGGGATTTTCTTTTGTGGCACAACGCCAGGGAATGGAACATATTTCACCCTTTACCTTTAATGGTGCTCGCTTTAGCATTGGTACCCTGTCTCTCCTGCCAATCATTTTTCTTGGCCAACGAAGGAAAAATAGTGCCACACAACAACCACTTTTCTCAACCACGACCATGAGCTGCGGCCTGTTACTCGGTGCAATTCTTTTCATGGGAGCCTCGCTGCAACAGATCGGAATAGTAGAAACAACTGCCGGAAAAGCCGGGTTTATCACCGGTCTTTATGTCATCATTGTTCCATTACTTGGTCTTTGCTGGAAACAAAAAACAGGAATAGCCACATGGCTTGGAGCAATTCTTGCCGTAATCGGGATGTACTTTTTAAGTGTCGCAGATGACTTTTCAATTTCAAAAGGTGATTTTCTGGTTCTTTGCAGCGCCCTTTTCTGGGCAGCTCATGTGCAGACAGTTTCCTGCGTGATTAAAAGACACAACGCATTGCATCTCTCCTTATATCAATTTTTCTTCTGTTCACTCTTTAGCTGGCTGGCCGCTGTTTTTCTGGAAACAGTCTCTCTGAACGGTTTGCAGGAAGCAACTCTTCCCATTCTTTATACAGGAATATTGTCCGTGGGAATTGCATACACTCTCCAGATTGTCGCCCAGCAAAAAGCCCACCCTGCCCATGCTGCCATTATTTTAAGTCTCGAATCGGTTTTTGCAGTCATTGGCGGATATTATTTTCTCAATGAGCATATCCCGTTGAGGGGGCTTTTGGGATGCAGCCTGATGCTCGCAGGGATGTTATTATCTCAGCTACTTACCAACAGAAAGCCAGCCAGCCTGTAAGAACGGGGAGGAAACCGTGGTACAGAGAACTCGACATACACTTCCTGCTCAAAGAGCCTTTTGCAGGCACTGCGACAGGGAACACACTTTAGACAGGGAAAGTGCAACTGGTGCAGCCAAAAAGCTGATGGCGAGCCTGGATAAAGAGCTGTCAACCGAGTATCTTTACGGGAAGGCTCGCGGTAAAATGTTCGGGGTTCTTCTTTGTCAGACTCCTGCAGGCGATACAATCACACTAAAAGCTTTTTCCGGGCAATTCAGAGGAAGATGGAAAGTGAAGGGATGGGTTCCTCCTCTTTTTAGTGTGGAGGATTTCGACAGCCTCAATACCCCCGTGGAACAAAAAATCAAAGCCCTTGGCAGAGAGGCGGAGCGTATACCCTCAGACACACCTGCCAAACGTGCCCTTCTTCTGCAACGCAAACAACTCTCCAGACAACTAATGAGAAACATTCATGCACTCTACCGCCTCCATAACTTTAAAGGCGAGCAGTGTTCTCTCTTTGATCTGTTTCCCGAGAAACAGGGCATCCCCACTGGCACAGGAGATTGCTGTGCCCCCAAACTCCTTAATTATGCTGCCATCCACAATCTGCGCCCCCTCGGCCTTGTCGAATTTTATCATGGCAGAAGGAATAAATCCGGAAGCAGACGTGAGGGAGAATTTTATCCGGCCTGTGAAAACAAGTGCGCTCCCATCCTTGGTTTTCTTCTGTGTGGCTTGTCCGAATAGTACAATTATGAGAAATATTTCAATCATCCATACCGACTCGGAATTTTTAGTGGTAAATAAACCTGGTGGACTTCTTGCCGTCCCTGGTCGGGGACCAGACAAACAAGACTGTGTGGTGAACAGGGTAAAGGACCGTTTCCCGGATTGCATCGAACAGCCGACAGTACATCGACTGGATATGTACACTTCAGGCATCATGCTCCTGGCCAGAAGTAAAGAAGCACACCGCCTCCTTTCAATGCAATTTGAACAACGAAAAGTAAAGAAGGAGTACATTGCCCTGCTAGACGGAATAGTTGAGGAGCAACAGGGAACAGTCAAACTTGCATTCAGGCTTGACCCGGAAAACCGTCCCCGCCAGGTCTACGATCCGGTACGGGGAAAAACAGGAATCAGTCACTGGATAAAAATAGAGGAAAGTAAGGCTCAAACACGAGTTCTGTTTTCTCCACTGACCGGAAGAACACATCAATTGCGCCTGCACTCGGCTCACCACCTGGGGATAGGAGTCCCCATCGTGGGTGACTCTTTATACGGACACGGAAAAGAAGGTGACACAATGTTCCTGCACGCAAGCTCCCTTTCCTTTTTGCATCCCTTCTCAGGAGAACGCCTTGAGTTTTCTTCTCAACCGGATTTTTGAAAACGATTTATTTCTTTGATGGCCTCGATTTGGGCATCATGGGGAATGTCTGGGACGTAAATGTATTCGCAGCCCTGTTTGTGTAGGGGCAATCCCTCGTGGTTGCCCTGTTTGTGGTTGCCCCCGATTTATTTTGGGCAATCACAAGGGGTGCCCTACGGTGATTTAAATAATACCATGGATATGGTTCGGCATGATGACAAATTCGTTCAATTGGGTATTCGCAAAATTACTTGGAATTTCATGCCATATTTTATCAATCATCAATCCTGCACACAATGAAGAAAAACCCCATTATTCAAAGGGTCTTTCTTCATTGCGATTTCGTTTTCAGAAGACAAGACAGGAACCTGGGAGAGTCCTACACTTCCTTAAGTCCCTCGAGCTTCCAGTCCTGTGTTCCAAGAGGGCGAGCCCAAGTCCACTCTTCTGCAAATTTTACAGGTTCGGTCATGCTGCCTGAGATCAGCTCGCCGCTTTTATCATTCACAGTATAGTCAAGAAGATTCGCTGTAAAACGAACTGTCACAAAATCCTCTCCGTTTTCAGACCCTGCATCGACAATCTCCACCTTACGAATGGCTATACTTTCGAGTTTATTCAACTCACCCTTAGCTTCCATCTCAGCAAATTGGGTTTCGTACTCCGAGGCAAGTTGTTCACCTAAAAGATGTCTGTATGAGCTGATATCACGCCGCATCCAGCCAGCCTGCACTTTGAAAAACACATCCGAAGCCACTTCAAGAAAATGATCCGGGTCAAAATCAGGATCTCCAATACGAATAATTTCCAGTCCTTCTTCCAGGGGCGACTTTTCGGGTGCCGACGGAGAGGCATATGCAGGGGCAGGAGCTGTAGAGCTATTCCCCCCAAAAGTTCCTTTAAAGACATTATTCTCCCGAGGTGGCTGATAGCCGGCACCTCGGGAATTATCACTACGCGGACGGGCAGAAAACCGCCGATAGAGAAAGTAACCCGCAGCACCAAGGAGAAGTAAGGGAAGTATCCCCATGCCACTGCCGCCCATGCCAAACATACTGCCAAGCAACATTCCGCCAAGGGCTCCACCAAGCAAGCCCCCCATCAAGCCTCCACCAAACCCCGGCCTTTTCTGCCCTGGCTGAGGAGACCGCTGCTGTTTCACAGGTGCCTTCTTTCTTGGCACAGAACGGAAAGACCGACCTCCGATTTTTGAACGGGCATCGGAATACTCTGCCATAATACCGGCCTCCACAAAACAAAGTGTGAAAAAAACAAGAAAAAACGGAGTAAGTCTCCTCAAACAGGTCAGCATTTGTTGCCTCCAAAAATTTCATAGTTTACTTAAGTTACATGCAGTTCTTTTAAATATAGTGGTCGTTCACCATTTTGTCATCTCTTTTACAACCGCATACACTTTACTTTTTACGCCACCTCCAAAGTATGGTAGCCTTAACGCCAATTATCACCAAGCCTCTACACCCCTGACAAACAAATGCTTCTCATCTTTCCACCACTTGCCAAGGCCTGCGAGCCACCTGCGGGAATTACCCGTATCGCCGGGTTTCTTCGTGCCAACGGACATGAATGTTCTTTATGGGATGCGAACCTTGCCGGACAGATTTATCTGCTCGAATCCACACAATCTCCCACAGACACCTGGAGTAAAAGAGCCTGGAAGAATATTCGAAAAAACCTTGAGGCTCTCAGAAGTCCAGCTCTTTATCGCAACCGCGCCCGTTATCAACGTGCCGTCCGGGATGTCAATCGGGTATTGACCCAGAGTAGCAAAGACTCTGACGTCCATGTCAGTCTCGCTGATTTTCAGGACGCAAACTACTCCCCACATCAGAGTAAAGACCTACTCCTTGCTGCACAAGAATATCAACGCAACATATTTTTCCCCTTTTACGACAAACACCTTCCTCCCCTGCTCAAGGATTATGACAGGGAATGGCTTGGAATATCCTTAAACTACCTGAGCCAGGCCATACCCGCATTTGCTCTTTCCGGCTATATAAAAGCAAAATTTCCATCAATCAAAATCATTATTGGTGGAGGACTCGTCACTTCATGGCTCCGCAGCCCTGAGTGGAGGACGCCTTTTACAAAACTTTTTGACAAACTGATCGACGGACAGGGAGAGTTTCCGCTTCTTCAACTCCTTGACAAAAAACAGATATCAGCGCCAAAACATAGCCCCCCTGAATACACAGGCCTGCCCCTTAACAAATACATGGCTCCCGGTCTCATCCTTCCCTACAGTGCATCCACCGGCTGCTACTGGAACAAATGTGCATTTTGTCCGGAGAAAGCCGAAGGAAATCCTTACAGCAGACCTTCTTCAGAGCAGTGCATGAACGATCTCTTTTCTCTTGTCAAAACCTTCAAACCTGCACTTGTTCATCTGCTGGACAATGCCATAGCTCCCGCCTTAATGCGCCATTTAATACAAACTCCAATTGGTGCTAACTGGTATGGGTTCGCACGGGTTACTTCAGAACTCAGTAAACCGGAATTTTGCAGAGCTTTAAAAAAATCCGGTTGTGTTATGCTAAAACTTGGGATTGAATCCGGCTCTCAGAACGTACTGGATGCCATGGAGAAAGGAATTAATCTGGAGTTGGTTGAGCAGTCACTCAAAGCACTTTATCTTGCTGGAATAGCAAGCTATGTCTATCTTCTTTTTGGAACGCCATCGGAATCCATTACCGAGGCGAGGCAAACCTTGAAGTTTACAAGCCGTAATGCCAGGTTCATCACATTTCTCAACCTTGCTGTTTTTAACCTTCCCCGAAACAGCAAAGAAGCTGAAACCTTGCCCCTCAAAGAGTTCTCCAATGGTGACCTTGGTTTGTATTCTGATTTTCATCACCCCAGAAACTGGGATCGGAAGGCAGTTCGAAATTTCCTGGCAAATGAATTCAAAACGAACCCATCCATACGTCCTATCCTGCAACGAGATCCACCCTTTTTCACATCCAACCACGCAGCGCTGCTCTTAACAGCTCCGTAACGGCACACAATAGAGACAGAGGAAAAAGACAACACAATGAACAGAAGAAAGCTGGTAATTATTGGTGGAGGGGCCGCCGGTCTCATGGCCGCAGGACAAGCTGCCACAACGGGAGCGAAAGTCATTATTCTTGAGAAGATGAAACGTCCAGGACGTAAAATCTGCATCAGTGGAAAAGGTCGATGTAATCTGACAAACAGTGCCCCTGTTGAGGAATTCATTGAGCATTTCGGTAAAAATGGCCGTTTTTTACGACAGACATTTTCCCGATTTTTTTCTCAGGAACTTGTCGCTTTTTTTGAAGAGAATGGATTAGCAATCAACCTTGAGCGTGGAGGAAGGTATTTTCCTGCCAGCGGAAAGGCACCTGATATTGTGAACATCTTTCTTCGCTGGTTGAGTAGCCTGAATGTCGAGATTCAGGAGAATACTCCCGCTGACAAGCTCTCTGTTAAGAACAACACAATAACCGGGATTATAACTCCACGCGGTGAAATTACCTGTGATGCCGTAATTCTGGCCACCGGTGGAGCCTCCTACCCTGCCACTGGTTCGACCGGCGACGGGTATAAACTTCTGCAAACAGTGGGACATAGCATTATTCCCGTTCGCCCGGCACTTGTGCCCCTGGAAATACAGGGCGGAATCCATCCCGCACTGGCAGGCCTTGAACTCCGTAATATAGAAGTACAACTTTTTATCGATGGAAAAAAGAAGCGACAGCTCTTTGGCGAATTACATTTTAAACGCTTTGGAGTCAGCGGCCCCACCATCCTGACGCTCAGCGGGGATGCCGTGGATGGCCTGCGTGCCGGAAAAAAAATAGAGCTGCTTATTGACTTAAAAGCTTCACTAAACAGACAAAAACTGGACAACCGCCTGATTCGAGACTTTGAAAAACGCCACAGGGAATGTTTTGCAGATGTGTTACGTGGCTTATTACCAGCCCAAATGGTACCCCTCTGCCTGGAGCAGACGCAGATACCCGCCCACAAGCCGGCAGGAGAAATCTCGAAAAAAGAACGAAAAACACTTCTTCACTGGCTAAAAGAACTCCGGCTGGAAGTGACCTCCCATCGTTCATTCAAAGAAGCGATTGTCACAGCCGGAGGCGTAAAGCTTGCGGAAGTAAACCCCAGAACAATGGAATCAAGAATTATCTCCGGGCTCTATCTTGCTGGAGAAATTCTTGATCTCAATGGAAACACAGGGGGATACAATCTCCAGGCCGCATTTTCCACCGGCTGGCTGGCAGGAGATTCCGCGGCCAAATAAGCAGTTAGTAACAGGGTGCAATACAAATAATTAACAATGCTGAATCCGCCATACTCTGAGAAGTTAATGTGCTACGTATTGCACCCGTAGCAACATTACACTATCGCCACCAACTCCAAGTCAAAAGTTAGATCCTTCCCCGCCAAGGGTGGATTTGCATCAAGAACTATAAAATCATCATCAATATCTATGACCTCAACCATCATCAGCTCACCGGAAGCGCCCCCTACCTGAAGCTTATCGCCAATCTTCGGTTTCAAGTCAGGTGGTACCTGGTTCTTGGGCATCTGCATAACCATTTCTGCATTATGCTTTCCATAGGCTTGATCCATCGGGATTTTCACTGTCTTTTTCTCTCCCACCTCCATACCCGTAAGAGCGGCATCGAAGCCAGGAATAACTGCTCCCGAACCAAGAGTTACATCCAGAGGGTCTTTCCCTTCAGAGGAGTCAAATATTGTTCCGTCTTCCAGATACCCCTTGTAATTCACCTTTATTGTATCACCTTTTTTTGCCTGTGCCATAATAGCTCTCCAATATAATAGTATGAATTTTGTGTACAGTAATTTTGGAAAAGGAAGTCAATTTAGCATACCTTCCTTATAAATGATAGCCGATATCTGCAAGGCGAATCTTCATTGTCTCGCAGATATCAGTAACCGATTGATCTGTGCAATCGATGGTCAGGTCTGCATGTTTTTCATACAGGGGTTTTCGCTCTGCATAGACCTGTTCAAAAGTTTGCCCGGCGGCCTTAACCAGGCCACGAGAACTGAAGTCCCCCACCCGCTGTCGTAACAGATCAAGGGAGACATCGAGAAAGACTAAAACACCGTTTTTTTTCAAATGAGTCATCCCGAGGTGGCTATATACAGCACTACCGCCTGTGGCGATAATATGACCTTTCACATCTACACTGAGCAAGGCTTGTTCTTCCAGCTCTCGAAACCCCCGAAGTCCCAGGCCACTTAAAAGTTCCTGAAGATTCTTATTTTTATTGGTCTCAATAACTGTATCCGTATCCATAAACTGTCGTCCAAGCTGTTGGGCGAGCGCCCTGCCAACGGTGCTTTTACCAGCACCGGCCATACCAATAAAAATAATATTAATACCCACATTTTGTTGAATTGCGTGCAAAACATCCCCCATAAATGTTACCCTACGTTAAAGAAGCCTGTGCGGCCGGAATGTGCCGCCCACAATAGACGCCCAAAGTTGCCATGATCTATTTTTCGAACAGTGTAAGTATTCCCGACCTGGAAATCGAGCTAAAATTTATCCGTGCCCAGGGAGCCGGCGGACAAAATGTGAATAAAGTCGCATCAGCTGTACATCTTCGCTTTGACATTCCAGCGTCGTCTCTTCCTGAGAAGATAAAAAACAGACTCCTGATGCTTTCTGACCAACGAATCAGTAAAGATGGTATTCTCGTTCTTAAAGCACAACAATACCGCAGCCAGGAAAAGAACAAGGAGGATGCCTTCCGCCGTCTACAGGAAATCGTGCGAAAAACGCTGCAACAACAGAAAACCCGCCGCCCAACACGACCGGGAAAAGCTGCCAGAAATAAAAGAATGGAAGGAAAAAAACTCCGGGGGAAGATCAAAGCCGGTCGCAGGAAAGTCCAATATTGATGGAGTCCTGAAAACTCTCCATCCTCTTCGTTGCCGCAAGCAATATCATTAAACTCTCACACAGGAATAAGAAATGTTCAAGACAAACGAATACTTTGATGGAAAGGTGAAATCCATTGCCTTTACCACACAAGAAGGGCCTGCCACAATTGGTGTCATGGCTGCCGGTGAATATGAATTCGCAACCAGCTCCACTGAGATCATGACCACGGTATCGGGCAGCATGGACATCAAACTTCCCGGGCAGAATGAATGGCAGACATTTTCAACTGGTGAACATTTTGAGGTGGCAAAAGGAGTCACGTTCCATGTACGGATAGAGACGGACACCAGCTACCTCTGTCTTTACAAATAACTGATTTTCTCTCCCCAAACGATAATCACCATGCTGACCCACAGCTTCATTCACCTGCCCGGTATTGGCCGGAAAACCGAACAGAATCTCTGGGCAGCAGGAGTATTGCAATGGAACCTGTGGCCCAACATCCCACCGGTCAAATTACCAAACAGCTCTCTTCCCGAACTTGCACGCCTTATCTGTGCTTCCATGGAAGCATTGGACAGCGGGCCTTCTTTTTTCAGTTCACGGCTACCTGCAAGTGAACAATGGCGACTTTTTTCTCACTTCAGGAACCGTACAGCCTATCTTGACATAGAGACCACTGGACTCAATCAATATGCTGAAATAACAACAATATCACTCTATGACGGGGACAAGATATATTGTTATATAAACGGAATAAATCTGGAAGATTTTGAACGGGACATCTGGAAGTATGAGGTGCTGGTAACGTACAATGGGAAAGGATTTGACATCCCCATGTTAGAACGCTGGTTTCGCATCAAGCTTACCCAGGCACACATTGACCTTCGCTATATTCTGGCCCATCTCGGTTTTAAAGGAGGACTCAAGGGCTGTGAAAAGCAGTTAGGCATCCATCGCGGAACACTTGATGGGGTGAACGGGTATTTTGCAGTACTGTTATGGCAAGACTATGTGAACAACAATAATGAAAAGGCGCTGAGAACACTGCTTGCCTATAATATTGAAGACACCGTAAACCTGGAACGCTTACTGGTCGAAGCATACAACAAGAACGTGCTCAATACTCCATTTGGAGAACCATTGCTTGTCGATATCCCGACTTCTCCCGCTGTCCCCTACCAGGCCGATTTCGAAACGGTGGCACGACTCAAGAACATCGCCGCCTGCTCCTGACTCCCTGCACAACTGCGATGGCGTCGTAAAAACTCTTCACCTGCTTCGTTGCATGAACAATCAGACTATTATTTCGGCTCCTTCAGTTGCAAAAAAGATTTCCGTATCTCCATACTTTCCCGGCTCACAATAGATTTTTTTCAGCTCGTCAATCTGATGGTCGGTACGATCGGGGTCGTGGTGATAAAGTGCCAGTTTTTTCACACCGGCCCGATTTGCCGCAGCTATCGCATGTTCGAATGTTGAATGCCCCCAGTTAATCCTTTCTTTATATTCTGCCGCTGTATATTGAGCATCATGTATCAGTAAATCTGCACCTTTAAAAAAATCTTCAATGGCTTGATTCTGTTCACAAGCCACCTCCTCACCTTCCACCGCCATGGCCTCATCGTATTCGGGATGCTCCGGGTCGGTCACAAAAAGGTTTCGGTAGGGCTCGTGGTCATAACAGGTACACACAACCTTTCCATTATGCTCAAATCGGTAGCCCAACGCAGTTATGGGATGATTGAGAAACTTTGTCGTCAACCGCAGCCCCTCTCCCAGATCCACATCGGGTTCTTCCCGTAATCGTTCGTACTCTATGTCGGAAGCCAACTCCCCTACATTTATGGGGAAATAACGATATTTCATCTGCCCTCCCACAACATCCTTCAAGGGGTCATCCTCATAGGTAACAGGGCCATGAACCTTCATTTGAGTTCCAGGTATATAGATGGGTGTAAAATAGGGAAAGCCCATAATATGATCCCAGTGGGTGTGAGAAAGATACATGGCAATTTTCAACGGCCCTTTGGCCAGATCGTTGCTTACCAACGCAGTCCCAAGCTCTCGTATTCCCGACCCGGCATCAATAACAATGATTTCTTTTCGGCCTTCAATCCGCAACTCCATACAGGCCCCGTTACCACCATACTTCATGGTGTTCTTTCCAGGACAGGGAATTGATCCTCGCACACCCCAAAATCTCAATTTCATCATTATGCTATCTCTTGTAGTACCTTACTTTTGAACTTCTGTCATAAGAAAACAAGCAAATTAAATAGCGTATTTTCTTGATATTCTGCTAGATTTCTTTAATTGAGAGTTGAAAATGGATAATTAAGAATTAAGGTTCTTTGATTTAATAGAGGCTGTAAAAACTGCCCCGCTGCCACCTTGCGGTTATATAAAAGACAAGTACCGTAATTCTCCATTCTCAATTTGCCGAAGGCATTAGTATTTACTCACGAGGGATGCAATTTCCCTTTGCAAGCCTCCAAGCGTACAACTGCTCTTTATCAGATTTGAAGAAAGATTTGAGCCTTTTGAATCTCTTCGTCCACGCTCTCGGCAATTTCAGAAAACATTTCCCAGCTCAAGCCGGTGATGTCAAGCATTGCCTGTGCCTTTTCCAGATCGGGAAAGGAGTCTCCTCCATACCCAAAGTCCAATATATTGGCGTATATATTTGCAAGCCCGACATAGGCTACCCGCACTCGCTGCTCCTCCGGTGCCGCTTCCACGTCGTGATGGAACGCAATAGCACTGGTCATGGCCTCATTCAATTTCCATTTCTTTGCTATCAGCAGTCCTATTTCCTGATGATCAACACCAAGCAGTTCCCGTTCAGCATCAATCAAAGGGCGTTGCTCCCCTGCGGCTCTGTGAAGAACATCAATGTACTCATCACCAAAAGGAATCTTTCCAAGATCGTGAAGCAAACCGGCAACAAAACACTCCTCACACTCCATCACCGGTACACCATTAGCCTTGGCAATCAGCTTGGCACAGACTCCAGTGCCGATGGAATGCGCCCAGAATTTCTGAGTCGGCAGTGCCTGGGATTTTTTGGCTCCGGAAACAGAACGTATAATAGCGGTACTCAATGCCATATTCTTCACCGTATTCATTCCAAGCATGGTAATGGCACGAGTGAGTGAAGTAACCTTATTCACCAGGGAATAATAAGCAGAATTAATCAATTTCAAGACCTGTCCGGTAAGGACTGGATCAAGAGAGATAACCTTGTTCAATTCATTGGGAGAAGCATCGGTACGACTGCATATTTCCAAAACCTTTCCCACCGTGGTGGAAAGGCTCGGCATACGCCTAATGAATCTATCAATGGCCTTTTTAGTAGTGGCAGTATCTGTGCCTTTCTCTGTAGCTATCACGCTTGCACCAAATTTATCCTAACATATCAAGGTGTTTAGAAAAAAAATCAACCTGCATTTATATGTATTGTATAGCAAGCAGAAACAGAGGTCAAGGAAAGAGCCGGATATAAAAATCGCATATAATCATTAATCCTGTTGCCTCAAAAGATGGAGATGTGGTAGGCAGGGAGAATGGAACGATTTACCCGAACACGCTGTTTTCTTGGAGCCAATACCTTCAATCGCCTCACGCAGTCCCTGGTCACCATTGTAGGGCTTGGGGCAGTTGGAGGATACGCCGCAGAAGGGCTGGCACGAGCTGGGATTGGCAGGCTGCGACTCGTTGATTTTGATACCATTCAGATATCGAATATCAATCGTCAACTCCTGGCTCTGGACAGCACCATCGGCCAGGCAAAAGTTGACACTGCCAGAGATAGAATCCGGCTCATCAACCCCCAATGTCAGGTAGAGGCCTTACAGATCTTTGCAGCCGATGAGACACTAGATACAATTCTGAACCCGCCGCCGGACATCCTGATTGATGCCATAGACTCCTTAAATCCCAAAATCCAACTGCTGGCCGGGGCTCATAAGCGAGACATCGTCACATTCTCATCGATGGGTGCTGCACTGCGAACCGATCCTTCACAGATAAAAACCGGCGACATTATGAGTTCCAACCACTGTCCCCTGGCAAAACACGTCCGCAACAGACTCAGGAGGCAGGGAATAACCGGTGGTATACGCTGTGTGTACTCCACAGAACCTGTGGATTTTTCCTATCAGGGCCCCGAAAAGACAGCGCAACCGGCCACACTTTATGAAAACAGAGGACGAAAGCGGAATGTTCTGGGATCACTCCCCACCATTACAGGGATCTTTGGTCTGATACTGGCCAATGAAGTTCTCCTTCGACTGACGCAAAATCAATGATCATTTTTTTTTACACACTCAACATACTTCTTTTAATCGCTGGACTTGCCGTCTCCATACGTATCAAGAAAGGTGGACGAAATATCTCCATCGCGCTTTTTCGTTACCTTATCGGCTTGCCTGTTCTGGCAGGAGAATATATTTACCTCGCCTACAGTTTCACCCCTCAGGCCGCACAACTGGTACTCTTTTCAGAAGTTGTTTTTTCCCTGGTCTGGATTTGCCTGGCTCGCCACCTTCAACGTATCGCAGATACAGGAACCGGTTCTCCATACAACCACTGCGTTTTCATTGAAATTCCTCTTGCACTGGCTGCCGCCTATTTCATCGCATCCAAGGAAATTTATCTTTCGGGGGCTGCCATTATTTATGAGCACTACACCCCAGAATATTTTGCAACACTTCTCAAGCTCATAGCAGCCCTTTATGTCTCCTGGCAACTGGAGCAATTCTGGCGAAGACTCCGTTCACCACAACGCTGGGAATTCAAATCTCTTGTGGTCGGTGGCCTTTTCATCAGCGGCGCTTTTCTGTGGAGCAGTTCATACCAGCTCACCTACCTGACCTTCGCCACTAATAATTTTCTTTTACTGGCATCACTTCTTTTGACCGGATGGCTTCTCGTCCTTTATGGGGTTTTCCGTCATAAACTGTTGAACCGGGAGATTTTTATCTCCAGAAAAGTTATCTATGCCTTTGTGATACCATCCATCCTCACAGTGTATATGCTGGGATTTGGACTGGTCTCGATTTTAACGAACCTTTTTGATCTGGAATTATCCTATGTTCTTAAATGGATATTCTTAGTTCTTGGCTCTGTTTCAGTAGGAGCCTTTTGCCTGTCTGAGAAATTACGCCGGAAAATTCATTTCTTTATCTCAACCCATTTTTATATCGACAAGTACGAATACAGAAATGAATGGCTGGCACTTTCCCTGGAGCTTCAAGGTGCCTTAACAGAAAGAGGTATTATCTCAGCTCTGCGCCATGTGTTGTCAGAGAGCCTTTACACAACAGAGATTTTTGTATGGTCTGGAGATCCGTCAAAAGGCTACAGGCTGGTTGATGCACCGGACAGTGCCTATTTGGCCGATGCTACTTACTCAATTTCCGCTAAGAATACTCTTGTTTACTTCATTCTTGCCCACTCATACTTTCATGTTCATGACACAAACCCGGATCCCGCCTGGGAGCATGTGTACAATCAAAAAAAGGCCTTCCTGGAAAAACTGAATCTTTCCCTTGTCACCCCCATCTCCGTGGGCGGCCATCTCATCGGGTTGATTGGTCTGGGGCCGGAGTACACAGGCGGAGAATACAGCTATGACGACTTTGACCTTCTCACTGTTCTTGGCAGCCAGACTGCTTCTGCAATTATGGCTGTACGAACTGCTGAGGAACTTGCACATTCACGCGAGGAACAGGCATGGAATCGGCTTTCTGCCTTTGTTCTTCATGACATTAAGAATGCCTCCACCATGCTCTCACTGGTAAAAGAAAATGCTCCAGGACATATCCAGGAACCAGAATTCCAGGAGGATATGCTGGAAGTAATAGACGATGCCCTTAGACGTATGGGGCGTGTAGAAAAAAGGCTGCTCACCTTAAAAGATGAAATCGTTCCACAATGTCAACGAATCGAGCTCAATAAATTTCTTGAAAATTGCTGCCACAGTCTGGAGAGTAAACTCCCTGCGGTGAACATTGAATTGTCAACAAGGGAAGAGGTACCAGTTCAAACCGACCCCGATCTGCTTTTTTCCATTGTGGAGAACCTGTTGCTCAATGCTTTTGAAGCAAAAGAAGAAACAACAACTGTGCATATTAAGACAGGGAAAGAAAATAATACCGGCAAAGGATTTATAATAATTACCGACAACGGCCCTGGCATTGCCGAAAATTTATTACCAGATATTTTATTTGAGCCTTTCAAAACCAATAAAAAAGGCGGTAGCGGGATTGGTTTATGGCAAGCGAAGAAAATAATGTCTGGCATGAAGGGCAGCATCTCCGCCGAGAACTCCCCACAGGGTGGTGCGCAGTTTACCCTAAAACTCCCCCTCTCGTAGAGGTGTCGGTTTTCTTTACAAGAAACATATCTATCTTATTTCCCGCCTCTTCCGTCTTCTAAGCGGGCTTGATTTCCTGCCATTTCCACCATCGTTTCCAAACGAATAAGGCGTCGATCCTGCTCCCGTAATTCTCCTGACATTTCACTAAGCAGTTTTCCAGCTCGTTCAACCTTATCCGCCAGCAATAGTACTTCTCTCATTGCCGAGAGAACATCTTTTATTGTACTCATGCTGCTTTCCCGATTTCTGCGAGAGTTTTATATCCCTATTCTGCCCGTCTCAATCCCCAAACGCAAAAAGCCGTAAATCGCTTTGTACAAGCGACTTACGGCTTTGTTGTTAATGGTGCCGAAGGCGAGAATCGAACTCGCACGACCGTGGGCCACTGCCCCCTCAAGACAGCGTGTCTACCAGTTCCACCACTTCGGCACACAATTCTAT
>CAMZKT010000101.1 GCA_947311435.1 uncultured Desulfocapsa sp. | reverse complement strand
TTTCCTTTCCTCTGGTGCAGACAGTTTTTTACACCAGTAAGTCAATGCGTGATACGACAACCTATGCTGCCGACAATATTCAGCACGACTGATATCGCTTTGTCTTTGCTGAGTCACATGTGCTTGCCAGTGGCGATGATTGTGTGGGCGGTTTTTTTGGTTGGCGTAATGAAACAGATTTTTCCAGGGAAAAACAGATGGGGTTTAATAAGCGCTTACGTTCTATCTGTGGATTTTTTACTGTTCTCGTGACATAATCGATGATGAAGATTTTACGATTGGTGCATTTTCTAACTTCACTGCACCTACTCATACTGTCATTAAATATAATATAATCAGTATGATACTACCACCCTTAAAGCTTCGCCTCCAACCCTTAAAATAGAAAAAATGAAATTCTTCACTAGGATGTTTTTCTGTAACCCGGTGTAATGTCGCCGTTAATCGCTTCCCGTTCAGGCACTATTTACTAAATTCCTGGATAATCGCATCCGAGATTTCATCTACACTTCTACCACCAACATGAATTTCGACATCTGCGACCTCACGATATAGTGGTAAACGCGTTCCAAGCAATTCTTTGGCAGCATCTAGGTCCTTCAGTAACGGACGTTTTTTTATTTTCTTCTTTGCATTCGGATGAGCATAAATGGCTTCAATAATATCGTCAAATTCCGAATGGAGATATACAACCTTTCCTATCTCGCATATATTAGGAACCTTAAAAAAACCTCCACCAGTTGAAATTACAGTATCTCTCACCTTTTCCTCAAGCCACTTAGCCACTCTCCTTTCAAGCACCCTAAAACACTCTTCGCCAGAGTTTGAAAAAATATGTTTCACTCGTGTATTGGTGAAACTTTCGATAAGGTCATCACAGTCGACGGCAAATTTACCTGTTTTTTCCGCCAGCGATCTGGCAGTCCTTCCTTTACCAACACCCATAAAACCAATCAAAACGATATTTCCGCTCATTTTATTTTTGAATTCCATCTTCACTTCAACATATTCCTCTTTTACATGAAAAGAAACTTTTCATATTGTTTTCTACACACTCTCCACTCAAATGTGCTGCTTAAGTTGAGTGCCGTATTTTCTTCCATCCGAATGGGATTTTTAACAAACGCCAGTAATCTTTTAGGCAATGTCCCCTGTTCATACAGATATCCCTCACCGTATAGTTCCGGGTAAGCAAGATCCTTTGGAAGCAAAGGATAGCAACCTGCCCGAATTCCCTCAAGTACTGAGATGCCAAAAAATTCATGCTTGGCTGTTGAAAGTATCAGATCACCTCGAGAAAGGAGTTTTGCATACTCGTCCCTGGAAGCTACGTAACCAAAATGAAGAAGTTCCTTTTCAAGCCTGACTTGTGCTTCTTTGAAACATTGCGGTTGATTGCTAAACGTCTGACCCAGTACGATAAGACGAAAATCAACTCCTTTGTACTGCAAGTAATATAATGCATCAAAAAACGATTCTGGCCCTTTGTCATGTTCCCACCGATGATTCCAAACGATTACCGGTGGGTTACCATACTCTTTTTCCATGTTTGCAGTAACCCGGTCGATAAATGAGTACTCCATTCCAGGATAAAGCAGCACACTTTTTTCTCTTATCTCATCCACACATGAAGGAAGTTGTATATCAGTAGCCCTTTTTAAAAATGAATTGATTCCGCAAAGAAAGCTCTCCATATTATACTTGGAATTAAAGGCACAAGCATCAGAAGCCATAGCTGTAGAAAAATTTATTGCCGTAAACTGCCTGATGGATGGATCAGAAATCTGCCCTGGATAGGCAAACTGGTTTTCATGAAAATAGGTCAGAATACGTGCATCAACATTCCATCCTGACACAGAGAGCAACAGTGCTCGTAAAACGGCAACGTCGACAAAAGTAGAGCAGAGAACTGTATCAAAGTACCTGTTCTTTATGGGGAGTTTCCGTATTTCCTGAACAAACCACAAAGCCGAAAGCTGCATTCGTATTTTCCATTTACGAGCAGGTAGAGTGAACAGAGTAAACCTTGCCTCAATGTTATTCTGCAAACCACGGAGGAAGCGCTTATGAGAACCACCATAATAAGGTTCCAAAAGAAGAACTTGTCGAATCATTTCACCTGTCCTTTCATTTCGTCCTTCAGGTAGCGATCAAATGGCCGTACCTCGACCATACGAAATCCACACTCTGGAGGTAGCTTTCCTCCACAAAAGTGAAGGCCCTTATCAGGAAAATTGCTGCAAAGCTTCATTCTACTGTCATGATCACGACACAAGCCCGCACTGGTAAGCCAACTGCAGGAGAAATAAAGGAACCCCAGTTCATCCTTTCCCATTACTACAAATCGCTTATACTCTGGATATTCATCTATAATTGCATAAAAATCTTTTTCTGAGCGCAACCAACCTTTTTCTCCTTCAAGATTAATTCGTCGGCAGCAACTGCCACAACAGTGACAACTGCCTCTTATCAGAAGTTCTCTACCCATTAGACGCAGACGAACGTAGCGAATCAACCCTAAGGGAGAAAAGGAACGAAGAAGTCGTAAAATGTTAGCCATAAACCAAAAAAGTTGTTTTATTAAGATCACTACAAACGAGGAATCCCTTGTTATGACAGTGAGTGAACCCAAGGGAATTATAAAACAAAGTACCCCAGGAGACTAGTAGATGTGGCATGCAAAAGATGTTTATTACCTTTCAGAAAGTACCGGAATATTAGCTGAAGACATGGGGAAAGCACTCCTTTGCCAATTCCCCGAAATTAGTTTCAACACAGAAAAGATTCCATTCATAAGAACTCGAGAAGATGCACGCAAGGCCATCGAATATATAATATCCCGATCAGGAGGGCGCTATCCACTTGTTTTTTCCACCATTATGGATCAGGAATTAATTACTATTCTTGACATTACTGAAATTGAACTTTTTAGTATATGCGACAAATACCTCGGGCGCATGGAATATGTCCTCGAAGCTAAAGCGATCAGAAAACCTGGTTCAGCAAGACACCTTGATGACAGCACTATGGCAGAAAGAGTAAAGGCTATCCACTACTGTATCGCCCATGACGATGGCTCCATGATGAAAGACTACGATGAAGCAGAGGTTATTTTACTTGGAGTATCGCGTTCGGGGAAAACTCCTATTTCCGTTTATCTTGCGACCCAAATGGGAATAAAAGCTGCCAACTATCCTCTAGTTGCAGAAGATCTTAACGCTTATCGCTTACCTCCTCCCATCGTCCGCAACAAAGCGCGCGCTATTGGACTTTCCACGGATCCAAAGACTCTCAGCTTTGTAAGAGGGAAAAGGTACAAAGACAGCAAATACGCCAAAATAGACACATGCAAAGACGAAATCAATCAGGCAAATCAAATTTTCCTTCAGTATGGTATCCCAATTATTGTTTCTGATGGAAGATCCATAGAAGAAACGGCAACTCAAGTAGCACAACTTTTATCCCTGAAACGCTTACCAGGCTTATAAACTCTTCCCGTGACTGCTCAACAAGCTCTCACGGTTTCTTGTCTCCATAACTTTTTTTATGGCAGGGTACTAAAAAACAGGATTATAATCAAAGAAGTGATTTGTCGTTAAATTCCTATAGGTTCGCGTTTCACTTCTTGCGACAAAGGAGTTCGTTACAGCACCAGTTGAGGTAAACCTCACACCTTCAAGAAATTCACCATCAGTTACACCAGTTGCGGCAAATGAAATTTTACGGGAATCGATTAAATCCTCCACCCGAAAAACCTTCTCAAAATCAGTAATTCCGTGGGCAGTAGCAATACTCCGGTCAGAATCGATGTCATAAGATATTTTCCCTTCCAGATATCCCCCGAGACAACGGATGGCAGCTGCCACCACCGTTCCTTCAGGTACGAAACCATACCCCATGTAAATATCAGCCCTGTCACCTTGAATTGCCGCAAGACAACCAGAAATCTCTCCTTCTTCGATAAGCTTTATTCGTGCCCCACATTTCCTCACCTCACTAATCAAGCCCCGGTGCCGATCCCTGTTTAAAATACAGACAGTAACATTTTCCGTGTATTTTCCAAGGGCACGTGCAACCCGTTTCACATTCACCGCAGGCGGCTGATTAATATTAATGGTTTCCCCTACAGCTGGGCCCACAACAATTTTTGACATATGAAGATTCGGGACAGATTGTATTGTGCCCTCCTCTGCAATAACGGTATATGAAGTGGCGTTATTCCTCCCATCAGCCGCAGCATGGTGTGCCTCTAGTGCGACAAGCATCAAATCCATGCATGGCCCACCTTCTCCTAAAGTCTTAGGAATTCTGAATATCTCCTTACGATGACTAAACCTGTCATTTACAACAAAAGCATTAATCATCAGACGATTAAGGGTTTTTTTTATCGCTCTTCTTGTTTCATTTAGGATTTCATCATGGTTGCCAAGCCCCTGGATTCTAGCCGCGGTAAGCGCTGCAATCTCAGTGGCCCTGACTATCTCCATTCCATAGTTGATGTTCATAGTCTAATTGGTTTCCTGTGTTAACTCACGGATTCGACTAAGAAGAGCCTGACTCTGCCGTTTCAACAGCACCCCTTTTGCCGTGTCTTTAATTTTCATTGGCTGCCTAAACTCATCAATTAGCTCTATGTCCAATGGGGCAGCAACCAGATTTTCGGCAGCTTCTTGCATTTCTTCTGGCGTGGGAAGGATAATTCCAAAAAGCTGATAGGGGGTGTGAACCAGAGCATGGCCCCTGTTATAATAGGCTGCAGCAAACCCACCATCCACATTGATGGCCACCCCATCAGAGGATGCCATTTGTTTTCCTTTTAAATAATCAACCGGCGTGTGGCCATAGATTACACGTTTAATCCCAAATTCTTCCTTGAGCTTCTGTTTGAAAGCATCAGTCTGCATATTTTTTTTCCAGTACAGTGACCGTTCTTTTTGGCGCTCTTTATCAACCAGAAAATACCGTTCAAAGGTTTTCATTGCATGTTTGCCAAAAAAAGGTGACTTGGGGCCGCACCAAAGGTAAAAAAAGAGTGCCTGATCCCTCGGTTCCTGTGTTTCACAAGCCATATATCTCTTCCCTACACGCTCTATGGTATCCTGGATAAAATCCAATAGTGCTCGTCCATTTTTCCCTAAGAATTCTTCAAACTCACCTTCAGCTGTTGAAGGAACAAGGGCGTGAATATTCAAACTATTATTATGGATATGATAGGTTTCACCCTTTTTGAAAAAATACCCCAACAGACGTTTTATTTTTTTATTTTCAGTAAACTGCAGGGTAAGATCATCTATAACGTCCTGCTCTTCGTCGCTCAACTTCGATGGGTTTACAAAGTCAATGGTTGGGAAATGATCGTCGTTAAGCTCTGAAGTCTCACCACTTTTCAACATTTTAGCCAGTCGATCCAACCAGAGTCGGGATTCCATTTCATATTCTGGATGAGCCCTTATTGTTTGCTCCTCGAGCTTAAATTGAATAACAGTCAGGGCTTTCTCCATACTCTTGCCCTTGGCAGTTTTTGCTTTAACTTTTCCGGTTATTGTCTCAACAGGGTACGTTCTTTCGGCAAAAACAGCTAATTTGGAAGTATCAACTTGAAAACGACTCAGTAATTCAAAATGGTCATATCGACAGGTAATCCGCATGGCTTCAGCGACAAGAGACTTATGACCGGCAACCGCCCCCATCCATAGAATGTCATGATTTCCAAACACATACTCAACCATATCTCTATACGCAGGAGAAGAAAGAATGCGAATTATCTTATCCGGCTGTGGCCCTCGGTCAAAGATATCTCCCAGAACAAGAATACGATCAAGAAGGACTTGACGAATCGAGTATGCCAGATGACTGATCAATCGTTTGGAAATAATAGGTTCTTCAAAAACATAGTCCGGAACCGGAAGCTCTGAAATTAACCGCTTAATGGTATTTCTGAATTCGGGAGGAAAAATATCTCCAGTACGATGTCTGAGATTGGATAGGCGATACTTCAAAATCTGGACAAGGCAAAAAATCACATCCTGAGTATCCATAAGAATATTCTCATCCACACAATATTCTTTTTTTCTTATAATTCGAGTTAAGTATTGTATCTTGTCTACTCGAAACGTATTAGGCAATGCTTCTCGGCAGGTTTGATAAAGCATTCCGAAGCGACCTCGAAGGATTGCCTTAAATCGATCCCCTTCCCCATGCAAATCACTGATCCAAAGCGTTACAGGTATGTTGGAATTAAGCTCATTCTCCAGATGCAGTAACTGCTGAGCCAACTTGTCAAGCTCATGGGTCTGTAATTGAAAACCCTCTTCCTTCATTCCTCTTGTCCTCTTTTATATTGAGGTAAAACAACAATAGAAATCAAATCAACTCTTATAGAGCCACATTTTACAGAAAACGTTAATCCTTTCCTCTTTCACGTTCCAGTTGTTCTGCAGGCATGTTCCAGAAAGGAGTGCCATCGCTGGTAAGGCGCACTTTGAACTCATAGTGTTCTCCCTTTTTAATTTTTGAGGCCATGAAGACATCCTCACCATTGATTTCCGCCCAACTTCCTTTAATTTTAACTTTGTCCCCTCGTTTAATTCCAGTGTCTTTGGCTGTGGCAAACCAAGACGGACAAACATGCACGACTATTTTATCCCCTCCTTCATTCAAAATAAGCGCTGTCACTTTTGACATGCCCGGGAGTGGCCTAACCATTTTAAACCTATCAACACGGCCTTTTAGTTTATCAAGTTCTTTGGGGTTGTAAAGTTGATTGTACTCATCATCATTTCCCCATCCTGCCTTATCTTTTACAGAATCAGCACACGCCCCAGCAACAAAAGAGAAACTGGCAAGAGATATCAGGAAAATAAAAAATATTTGTTTTTTGATAAATAGTAGCATTTAACTGCCCCCGGGAAGTGAATTTTTTACAAAAAAGTGCTGGAACACTCATCGTAGTCATGTTTTTTTATGAATACCCTATTAACGTTACACTCGTAAAAAGGTCAATAGAGAGATGGGTAAGTAAAAAAACTTCAGATGCGATGTTCATTTTTTGTTTGATTTCGGAGTACTAGGGAACATCGTAATTAAACAAAACATGCAGCAACGAAGGAGGTGAAGAGTTTTTACGAAGCCATTATTGATGGATAACATGAATTATAAAGTATTGGGGCTAATTTTACAAAGCCATCCTGGTATATGGAGTCGAGAATCTTGACTGGATTTTTTCTCCAGACTTACTTATAGTCGTTAAAACTAAGGGGCGTACCTCACATATGTTTTTTTTAAATCCGTGTTTATCTCCTTATCGTAAATGATCTAGCTACGCTCCTCGACACGAATTGCCCTCGAACTGTCTATTTTTGAATAGTAATTCGGGTTTGTCTTTTTGTATATGGTCACATAGTATTTACTGTAATCAGGCTAAATTGCACTAAAATACGGTACCAGATAAGTATTTTCTGTTTCTTTATTTACCTGCTATTTCAATACTTACTTATAAACCGTATAACAACTCTTAACTTTTCTAAATCGGATTTTTATGCAAACCTTTCAAAAACTTGACACTCCAGATCGCTTGTCTGCTATTTTTCATCCACGCCACTGTGAAATCACTCCACTTCCCGAGGGAGCAATAGACCTAGCGATCGAAACCAAACCTGGCATATCCATTGGCTGCAGATTGTATATCCATGACCTTAACAGTCCTAATGTTCTCTTTTTTCATGGAAATGGTGAGAACATCGCAGATTATGATGATATAGGCCCACTATACAACCACGTTGGAGTCAATCTTCTTGTCATGGACTATCGCGGTTACGGATGGAGCACCGGAACCCCTACAGTTGCGTCCATGCTAAGCGATGCTGAAGTTCTTTATGTTACTATCCGAGACTGGCTTGACAAAAACAATCACGCAGGCGCCTTTTTCTTAATGGGTCGTTCATTAGGTTCCATACCTGCCATAGACCTTGCAAGCAGGCACAAAAACCGTATCAAAGGATTAATTATTGAGAGTGGTATTGCAAACACCATCCCCTTGGTTAAATCTCTTGGACTTAATGTTGAATCAATTGATTTCACAGAAAAAGATGGGTTTCAAAATCTTGAAAAAATTGCAACCATTACTATTCCTACCTTCATACTTCATGGAGCAAGAGATGAAATCATTGCAGCTGACGAAGCTGAAAACCTCCAATCTTACAGTGGTGCACGAACGAAGGAATTTGTCATCATTCCTGGTGCCAGCCACAACACTATGATCCTGACAGGCGGAAAGCTGTACTTCCAGACCATCAAAAAGTTCATTGATAAGGTTTCAGGGCACTCGGATTGGAGAAATTTCAATAAGAGAAAAAACAAACGCTAAATGGAGCAGAATCTATGAGACACAATCCTTTGTTATCCTTTCGGGTTTTCTTATTTATAGTTCTTTTGCCCCTGCTACTGTCCTCTTGCATTTCTTCAACCAACAGGCAGAGGACTGTATATATCGCCGCCTCTCCCGACCTGATCAGGGTTGGGATCACTAGCAATGCACCTCCGCTTATTTATTCGCAGAACAACAAAATTGTTGGACTTGAAGCAGATTTTGCAAGAAAATTAGGCGAATTTACAGGAAAAAAAATTCAATTCGTCAATCTGAATTGGGAAGATCAGATTGAGGCTCTGGAAAATAACAAAATAGATATTATCATGTCAGGAATGTCCATTACCGCAAGCAGACAATATCGAATAGCATTTTCTCACCCCTACCTCCGCTCCGGACAAATCCTGTTGGTTCTCCTTGGGGAGAAAGAAAAATTTGCTACAGGTATATACAGCCTGATGAATTCAAACCACACCATAGGCGTTGTAAAGGATACCACTGGCGACCTCTTTATAACAAAAACCATTAATGGCGTAGCAATAAAGTATTTCCAAAATCCTGAGGATGCAGTGAAAGCTCTTATAAAGAAAAACATTGATGCTTTTGTCTATGATGCGCCCATGGTTTGTCACTATGCAGCGATAAATGAAAACAACAAGCTTGCCCCTATCCTTACATTGGCCACAGAAGAATATATAGCCTGGGGGGTTCGTAAACAGGACAAAGAGTTACTTGGCGAGGCAAATTCTTTCATTGCAGACCTGAAAAACAGGAATCAATTACAGCGGATGATTCGAACCTGGATTCCTTATATGTGAATAACCGGTAGAATGACTAACCCGACAATTCTGAGAACTTTTGAGGGAACAAACAATGACAAGAGAAACAAAAAAAAGAACAGAGTACCTCAATTGGGATGAATACTTTATGGCCGTGGCACTTCTTTCAGCCGAACGCAGCAAAGATCCTAACACACAGGTAGGAGCCTGTGTAGCTGACTCCAATCACAAAATTGTGGGTGTTGGCTACAATGGTTTCCCCTGGGGATGTTCAGACGATAAACTTCCATGGGCACGGGATGGCATGTACCTCGACACCAAATACCCCTATGTCTGCCACGCAGAGCTTAATGCCGTGCTTAACTCTACGGCCCCCAACTTACAGGACTGCAGAATCTATGTAGGGCTTTTTCCTTGCAACGAGTGCACTAAGGTCATCATCCAATCAGGAATCAAAGAAATCATTTATCTCTCAGATAAATATGCTGATACTGACTCCGTAAAAGCTTCAAAAAGAATGCTGGATCAGTCAAATACAGGATACAGACAGTTTCATGGAAAAACAAGGCAAGTAACCATCAAACTTTTCGTCGACGAGTAATATTGCTATTAGGCATGCAGGAAAAGAATGGAGCAGAAAGCCAATTAAACGTCACCCTTTACAGGATGACGCCGTCTCTATCACAAAAGAACAATCATACTTTTTTGGCAGAAGCTCGCTTGGCAGCCTTCAATGGATTAATTCGTACTGTAACCGTTTTAATTTCCGGCTTTGCATGTGTGGCAAAGTTGCATATCCCCAAACGCCACTTTGACTCAGGCTTGAGGTATGACTGACAAAATTGAGTGCCAGCTTCTTCAACAATTCGTTCACACCCTTCACATTTTTCAACAACAGGTTGAAAACTTCTATCACTATAACTCATAGCAGCTTGATTCTGCATGCCGTTCTCCTCAAAGTCAAAAGTAGTGTTACACTTACACAAAAAAAACTGAAACACGGTTTCAGTCTAAAATTTCACAAACTTTTTATTTTACCAACAGTATGTCATTAACGCAAGAATAAAAATCCATCTAAAAGGGTATCGCCCATGAACAAAACGCCCAAACGGAAATGATATCATCATTCAAATGATGTGACTAAAAACTTCTACGATTATTAGAGACAATTCGTGTAATACCCATAAGATCCTGCCCCTCTTTCCATTGTGTTTAACCTATGTTGAACACGAAAGAACACTTTAGAGAAAAAAATTACAATAATTTCAGACTGCCTTGTAATCTCCAACTTCATGATATAGAATTAAATTAACTAAATATCCTCAGATGATTACAGACGTGCAGCAAGCTTGCTTGATCACCCGATTTTATCATAAAATCAGTTATAAATCGCCTTGCATTTTATTGCTGACGAGCTGCCAAAAACAATTGAATATTCCCAACAATCGCACTTAGCAGGAGAGCCAGCAATGCCGATTTATACATGGAAAGGTGTTAATTCGTATGGTGACAAACGCAAGGGAGAAGTTGAAGCTCCCGATCAGACGGCAGCACTTGCCCATGTTAAACGCCTACGTATAACTGATCCTATTATTAAGGAAAAGCCAAAAGACATTTTCGGGAATATTTCTTTTTTTAAACCCAAAGTTTCCGGGAAAGATATCGTTATCTTTACTCGTCAGCTTTCCACCATGATTGATGCCGGCTTGCCATTGGTACAAGGTCTTGAGATTCTAGCAAAACAGCAGGACAACTCAACTTTCAAAACAGTTCTCACTGAGATTAAGAGTGATGTTGAAACAGGAACAACATTTGCCGATGCAATGCGTAAGCATCCTAAAGTATTTGACAACCTTTTCAGCAACATGATTGAAGCCGGAGAAACAGGTGGTATCTTAGACACTATTCTAGGTCGCCTGGCAGTCTTTATGGAAAAGTCCATGGCTTTAAAGAAAAAAATAAAAGGTGCCATGACCTACCCTACGATATGCCTTGCAATTGCTGGCCTCATTCTGGTAGTCATTCTGACCTTTGTTATTCCTGTTTTTGAGGAAATGTTCAGCTCGTTTGGTTCCGCCCTCCCTCTCCCGACTCAGATAGTTGTCAACATGTCCAACGGATTTAAATCTAATGTTATATGGTTTGCCATGGGACTATTTCTGATAATCTTCACAATAAAAAAAATCTACGCATCAGAAAAAGGGCGGGTGAAAATGGATGCAATGTTTTTAAAGATGCCGATTGCTGGTCCTCTAATCAAAAAAGTTGCCGTTTCCAAATTCACCCGAACTCTCAGCACCATGTTGCAAAGCGGTGTACCTATTCTCGATGCTTTACAGGTGGTTGCGAAAACATCAGGAAACAAAGTCATAGAAGCAGCTGTTTTTCGTGTCGCCGAAAGCATCGCTGAAGGCCGTCCCATTGCTGAACCCCTTGAGGAAAGTGGCGTTTTTCCCAACATGGTTGTGCAAATGATTAATGTCGGTGAATCCGTAGGAGCACTGGACAACATGCTTGCCAAAATTGCCGACTTCTATGATGGCGAAGTTGATCAGGCTGTTGAAAACCTTACAGCCATGATAGAGCCTCTTATGATGGTAGTTCTAGGAGGAATGATTGGCGGGCTGGTAGTCGCCATGTACTTACCTATTTTTTCCATGGCAAGTGTAATTAATTAGAAACTCATCCCAGACTTCTTGAGAGCACATGTGCACACTGTATGAAGATGTATACAAATCATTATAACAAATGTGCACTTTGCAGGATACCATCCCAATAAATATGAAAGCTATTCGAGCCTCTAGATTAGAGGCTTTTCTTTTTTTAAGGAGGATCTGGCACTAATTTCCATTCTTCCAAAGTTCCAGGTTTTTTTTACAGCTTTTACGAAGCAGACACTAATAAAACATTGACTTTATTTTCCTTCAGCATATCATTAACTTTGGAAAGTTATAAACATCGATTCTTTAGAGGAGGATTCACCTATGACTCTTACAAAAGCTGACCTTGTACAGCAAGTATACAAAACACACGATTCATTAACCAAGGCACAGGCCACCGAATCCGTAGAGGCATTCTTACGTATATCAAAGGCTTCCCTGATAGAAGGCTCTGACCTCCTGTTAAGCGGCTTCGGAAAATTCAATGTAAAAAACAAAAAATCAAGAAGAGGCCGCAACCCTCAAACAGGTGATGAACTCACACTTGATGCAAGGCGAGTTGTCACCTTCAAGCCATCAGGAATTCTTCGTGATAAAATCAATGCGTCCTGAAGACATCCAGTAGGTTTAAAATTGTACTTACCGTTTTCCGGGCCTGTTCTCCTCTTCTTGAAAAAGAGGGGTGGCAGGCTTTTTTTTTTGTTCTAAACCTAAACCCTGAAATTGACAAATTCAACTGAGATTCGAAGTCCAATGATGTTGACGTGCTCGTATACTTCACACAATTAATAACGAAGTTGATTCGGTGAGTTAGTCAATCCCATTTCCCAAAGAAAATGAGAATGTATGCTCACCCAAATAGTGAGCAAGTTATTTCGACAAAGAATACATCACACAGAGACATAAAGTGTGAATTGTTTTTATCGTTTTCTGAAATGCAGGTTTCAGGTTCAAAATAGAATTGCTCTTCAACTCATTCCATACAGCCATGCCTTCCAATCCTGCTCTTTTTAAAACAATCAACACTCAGTCCATAGAAGCACCACACACATGGTCTCTTCACCCTTTTCTGGCCAATAAACCGACAGCAACATTGCTGGATTCAATAAAACGAATCGGTATTCCTCACCCGCCAATTCTGTTCCACCTGCGCTCCGGGAAGCTCCAATTGCTTTCGGGATACTTCAGGTTAATGGCCAGTCAGATTCTCAATCCTGCAAAAACAGACATGACTTGCCTCATCCTGGAGCGAAGTACACCTGTAAGGAAAATTCTTTATTCAATCCTGGAAGATCAACTCCTCACCGGGAATCTTTCTCCCATGGAAAAAGCATACTTCTTCAAACACTGTTTAAACACTTTGGATTTCGAGGAGACCTGCCGAGTGTTCAACTCCTCAACCAATGATAAAATCCAGCACCACACCATAAAAAAGCAGTGCTGTTTGTTGAATCTTGAAACTCAACTCCAGCTTTCTGTTCACAACAGAACACTGAGTGACAAGATGGCGTACGAACTGCTCACTCTTCCAACAAAAGACAGAGTGCTTATTCATACTCTTTTTTTGGATCTGGAGCTAGGTGGGGGAAAACAGAAAAGGTTATTATCACTCCTGAAAGAATTGGCTTACCGTAGAGAGAAATCGATCAAAGAACTCTTGTCTGCCCCCATATATCTTGAAATACTACTACATACCGGGATGAACAAACCCCAAAAGATAGCTAACCTTCTCACTCTCCTGCAAAAAGAAATTCTGCCAGAAAGCAGTTCTGTTGAGGAGTCTTTTCTTAAACGAGTTTACGAAATGCGGATACCACCGACATGTAAAATCAGCCACAGTCTCTCTTTTGAAAAGGACGATGTTACAGTAACGCTGCAGTTTCCAAGTATTGAAGATGTAGAAAAAAATATATCAGCAATTAAAGATATAATAGAATAAGCTATTTCACCTGAAGCCAAGGCATGTCACCAGCCTACAGTTGTTCCTGCCATTCCAATGCTCTCCTGCTGCCTTAGTTACAGCCACGGAAAAAGTCTGTTCCAACATAACCATAGAACTTTACATCTGACAATTTGACAATTCTTTTCATTTCCCATTATACTGTACAAAAAATGAAGCTCACTCCCCTTCTATCATCTACCTTGGGTACGAAGATATGCACATTTCCTTCAGCTGCTTCCTCAAAGCAGTTTTCCTTACTCTATTCATTACATTTACATCTTCAAACCTATCAAGAGCTGTTACAAATACAATCCCCGAGGAACTGAAGCCCTGGATTCCCTGGGTTCTTTACAACCAGGAAGAAAAAACATGCAGTCTGGATACAGAGAACAGTAACAAGCGTTATTGTAGTTGGCCATCACGACTCTCACTTGACGTGAAACCCAACGGAGCAAAGTTCACACAAGAATGGATGATTGAGGTGAGAAGTCTCGTAACACTCCCCGGTAACAGCCCATTCTGGCCTGAAAATATCCAACGAAATGGTAAAATTGTTCCTGTCAGCAAACACCAAGGACACCCTGCCATTTGGCTCGATCCCGGAGAACACACAATCACCGGGATATTTTCTTGGAAAAGTCCTCCGGAAAGCCTGCTTATCCCTCCAGAAACAGGCCTTGTCCATCTCCGTTTAGACGGAAAAAATTTTAAAAATCCACAGATAGATCAACAGGGCAGACTTTGGTTCAGCAAGCAACAAAGAGAAACTAAAAACAAACAAGATAACCTGAGTATCCAGGTGTTCCGTAAAATAGAAGATGGTGTACCACTCATACAACATCTTATCATTCGGATTACTGTCTCTGGCAGCCCACGACAGATAAGCCTTGGTTTTGTTGTCAATGAAGCGCCCTTCATTCCCTTAGAGCTCAACTCCAAGCTCCCTGTACGCATCGACAACAAAGGCAGGATTCAACTACAGGTACGTCCCGGAAAATGGGAAGTGCATTTAAAACTGCGTAACAGCAGCCCTCTTTCCCCAGAATCCCTGGCAAGAGGCACGGTCAATGGCTCCTGGCCAGAAGAGGAAATATGGGTCTTCGCAACCAACCCTAAACTTCGCCAAATTGAGGTGAAAGGCCCCCTGGCCATTGATCCATCTCGGACTTCCCTACCAGAGAAATGGAAAAAATATCCTGCTTACCTTATTAAAAAAGATAGTCTGATGACTTTTCACCAAAAAAATCGGGGCTCCTCAAATCCGATCCCCAATCGGCTACAACTTAAAAGAGAGTTATGGCTCGATGAACATGGCACTGGCATTACCGTCAAAGACAATCTCAGCGGCACCATGACCCACGGTTGGCGCCTGGATGCCCTCCCCTCCCTGTCTCTTGGTAAGGTTGAGATTGAGGGCCGCCCCAGACTTATAACCCGCCTCGACTCATCGGAGAAGATTGGAGTTGAAGTAAGACAGGGGAGTCTTGTTCTCCACGCAGAATCACGAATCGACAAAGCTGTGCATAACGGGCGACTTGACATCCCAGCGCTTGGGTGGGATCATGATTTCCAACACCTCTCCGCAGTTCTTCACCTTCCTCCCGGCTGGAAACTTCTTACCGCGTCAGGTGTTGATAAGGTGGCAACATGGCTCAACCGTTGGACACTGCTCGACATCTTCCTGGTTCTGATTACAGGGCTTGCAACTGCCAGAATTCTGGGATTCGGATGGGGTGCTGTGGCGATTATTTTTCTTCTTTTTTCTTATCATCAACCGGGTGCGCCAATTTATTTCTGGCTTCCTCTTCTTGCTCTTCTTTCTATTCAAAACAGTATCTCATCAATAACTGGCAGACGTTTATGTCAGGCCGGTGGTTTCGCCTTATTGAGCGTAATTATAATTAACTCTATCCCCTACATGATCAATGAAGTACGAGTGGCTATTTACCCCCAACTCGAACACGGTTCACACTATACCATAGCTCAAGATCACCGTATGATGACCGACCTGGTTCAAAACGATACTGATCCTGTAAAAGAAATGCAAACTTTCTCCATGCAGCCCCCTCCTTTTTCCACTAAAGCCATAGGAAAAGCTAGACGTGGGTACGACTACAGCACCGAACCCAGTTCGGTTCAAAACAAGTCAAAAACAAAGGTTTTTCGCATTGACCCCAAGGAATTAATACAAACAGGGCCAGGTCTCCCAGAGTGGCAGTGGAAAAGAATCAACCTGATGTGGAACGGCCCTGTAACTCCTGAACAAAATATATATTTTGTTTTCCTCTCACCCCGTGTAAATACCATTCTTTCATTTGTCCGCGTCCTTCTTCTGTCCCTGCTTGTAGCAGGCTTTATTCGACGATACTTACGTTTTTGGGTGACATCCAGAAAACGCTCCAGGACTGTGTCCTTTGCGTTATTATTCGGTCTACTATTTCCATTATCCGTTGCTCCTCAAACAGCACAGGCAGAAATCCCATCGCAGGAAATTCTCTCCGAACTTCAAAACAGGCTGCTCCAACCGCCCGAATGTGGCCTGCAATGTGCCACAATCAAATCCTGTGCATTGCGTATAGATAAGGACATACTGACGGTTGAATTACACCTTGATGCCTTGTCCAGAGTAGCAATCCCGCTGCCTGGTAAAAACAGGATCTTTGACACAATTCTTTTTAACTCGAAAAAGATACCAATCATAAGACTTGATGAACAGGGACGCTCCCTCCTCCGCGTAGAAGCTGGAAGCCATACTATCCTTCTTCAAAAAAACTTAACAGGTCGTGATAAATTTTCTTTTTCTTTTTCTCTCCTCCCTGAACGTGGTCTGGCATTTTTGAAGAACTGGACTCTCAATGGGCTCCACGACGATGGTCGCCTGGATCACCAGATAACCTTCAATAGAAACCGTTCCTCTGCGCAAAACACCAGCAGTACCGAAAACGATTCCAACTACCAGATACCAGCTTTTGTTCAGGTTGAACGTACTATACATATGGGCCTAGAGTGGACGGTACGCACTAGAATTATTAGGAAGAGCCAGAAAACGGTCATTGCCATGGACATCCCGCTTCTCCCAGGTGAACGAGTTACAACAGGCTCACTCTACATACAAAACGACCATGTCCGCATCAATATGGGGCCTAAACAAAATATATTCACCTATTTTTCTGCCATGAAGGCAGTGGATTCTTTGACACTTACCGCTGCAAAAACAACACAATGGACTGAAGTCTGGTTTCTTGATGTGAGCCCAATCTGGCATCTTGAAAGTAAAGGTTTTCCTGAGATGAACCAGACAACAACTGCTGGGGAACGATACCCGGAGTATCGCCCTTACCCAGGCGAATCACTTCAACTGTCCATCAGTAGACCAGTTGGAGTTCCAGGCCCTACAATAACCATTAATCGTAGTAAGCTTACAATTACTCCAGGCCTTCGCTCAACGGAAACAACACTTCATTTTTCTCTCAATGCAAGCCGTGGACTTCAGCATAGCATCGCTCTCCCGGCAGAATCCAACCTTCAAAAAACTCTAATTAATGGTCAAGAATTTTCCCTGCAACTCGAAAACAATCAACTCGTCATCCCCATACAGCCCGGAACCCAAAACATAGAGATAGGTTGGCGAAGCAAGCAGGAAGTAGATACAAAATTTATCACTGATTCAGTTGACCTCGGCGTTGAAAGCGTTAACGCAACAATCGAACTAAACGTGCCCTCTTCACGATGGATTTTGCTGACTGGCGGGCCCCAGATAGGACCTGCGGTTCTTTTTTGGGGAGAAATGCTGGTAATTATCCTCCTGGCCCTGGTGCTTGGCCGTATAAAAATCACTCCACTCTCTACCCTACAGTGGTTTTTTCTCAGTTTAGGTTTAAGCCAACTCCCGGCCTTTCTGGCTATAATTGTAGTGGCTTGGCTACTTTTACTGGGCTTGCGTAAAAACCATGGCAGAGAAATACGAAGTATAATTACGTTTAATGTTATGCAGGTTCTTCTTGCCCTGCTCACGCTAATTGCTCTTGCTGTTTTATTTACAGCAATTCAGCAGGGACTTTTGGGCCACCCCGACATGCAGATAGGAGGCAATGGTTCAAGTGGTTACACTCTACGCTGGTACCAGGATCGCAGCGACTCAACTCTACCTACCGCATGGGTCATTACGGTACCACTCATTGCTTATCGTATTTGTATGCTCCTCTGGGCTTTATGGCTCGCCGTTGTACTTCTTCGCTGGCTTCGCTGGGGATGGGCTTGTTTCAGCAATGATTTACTGTGGAAGAAACCGGTTCCTCGGAAAAAAATCGTCCCAAATTCCCGGAGGAAAACTACTGGTCCTCCAAAAGCCACAAGGGGTAAAAAAGACATTACAATCGACACAGGAATAGAAAGGGACAAAAAAACGAAATAGCAATTCTTTACAAAGAAATAAACACTGATTATTTTACTCTGTAACCACACTGTTGTGTGCGAAAAATTATCTCACACTTTCCCAGAGGACAGATCCCGTGAAAAAAGAAATACTAGTTGCCATTGACGGTTCAGTATATTCCAACCAGTCTCTCTCCTACCTTTCTCTTCTCTTTGCGGATGATGATGATATTCATTTTCACCTTACCACCATGGTTTCTTCCTCTGTTTCCGTCATGCCATCGGCTACAGATCCTAACAATTCACTTATGCCAACAAGTGGAGATAATGAAAAAAAGAGACTTCAGCAAAACGGTACTTGAATAAAGCCAAAGAGAAGCTCACTCGCACAGGATTCAAACCAGAACGAATTAAGACATCAATCCACATTTCAGGATACAATATAGCAGGAGCCATCCAGCAAACAGCGACCCAAAAATTAGTGGATGCTATCCTGATAGGAAGACAGGGCTTAAACGGTATCAGTGAGATGCTTATGGGTTCAGTATCAACAAGCCTCTTCCGTAAATGTCACGACACTCCACTCTGGATCATCGACGGTGAAGTCAAATCCAAGGATTTCATAGTTCCTTTGGACGGGTCACTGAACTCTCTGATGGCCATAGACCACCTTTGTCATTTATTGGAGAAAAGGGACGACATCAACATCCACCTCTTTCATTGTAACTCTCCGTTCAGTCAAAAAGCCCAATGTAACCCTGAACTCTTTTATCATAAATGGGATAAGGCCTGGTGCGATAAAACCCTTTCGGGAGTTGACTGCCTCTTTGAAGGACCGCGTCAACTTTTATCAGGTGCAGGCATACCACTTTCTCGAATACACATTCTCCCTGAAGGCTCTGCACTGGAAGAAGCACGTGGCATCATCAGTGCCGCAAAGGAGCATGGGTGTGGGACGATAGTCATGGGAAGACGACCAGCCGGGAATGCTCAAGGTTTGTTTGGCGGAGTATCCCATAGAGCCATCAAACGTGTGCAAGATGTGGCTCTATGGATTGTTGGTTGAGAAATCATTCCGGAATAATTCTTATGATCGCAGCTTTCTCCGGTTTTAGATATTTCTTACTCAGGCTCTTAATATCTTCGAGGGGATAATTTTCAAATTCTGACAAAATAGTTCTGGGCCACATAAGTTGTTCCGCGTTTCTGGAGGACAAAGCCAGGACAGATGTTAACCAGTAATTATTTTGGCGTAACATATCTTTTAACGATGTCAACATTGGTCCTTTTACTCGTTCAAGCTCCGCATCACTTATGTTCCCCTGCCATAGTTCACCGGAAATCTTCAGGACTTCTTCCTTCAGCATCTCCACCTGACTCGGATTGACTACGAGAATCGCCTTCATCACTCCGTAATCTTTATAAATTTTACTCGAACGATTATATACCTGAGGAGAATAACTGGCACCGAGTTTTTCACGAATCACCCGCCGCAGCTTATCCGAGAAAATTCCAGCCAGTAAATGGAGCCCTCTTGTTCGCTTAATATCCCAAAAATCGTCTGTTTTCCATGCAAACACCAACAATCCCTTGTCAATGGATGAGGGAATTGTTAGTTCAAGCTTCTTCCCTTCAGGAAAAGAAACCACTCTTTCCTGAACAGCTTCTTGGGTTCTTTCAGGTAATACCGAAAAATATTTCTCAGCAAGTTCCAACACCTTGTTCTTATCAAAATCTCCGACGATAGTGACTTCAAGTTCACCACTCATAGCAGCTGGGAAGATCCATTCCCGGATTTGTTCCATCCGTATTTCCGAAAATTCCGCCCATGACGGTAGTCCAAAAAATGGATCGCCTCCTGCAAGGAATCTTTCGCCTTGGAGTGCCATTGCTCCGCGCATATCATTCCGCATTTCACCATAGGACTGCTTGAATTGTTCCATGCTGTTCTTAAACGCCCCTCTGTCTATTCCGGGGTCAGAAAGAAGACTCTGTAATAATTGAAAAAACAGCTCTACATCCTTGGACAAGACTTTTCCACGCCAACTAAAAGCTGCTGGAGTAACCACAAAGTCAATTTTCACACTGGATGCACCGATAATCTTGTCCAAAGTAGTTCTATTGAGAGTTCCTGTTCCTGATTGCCCAAGAACAGCTTCACTGAGTCGAGCGAGACCTGGGGTGGGGGAGCTTATTTCGCCTAGGCCAAAGTCGGCTGAAATAAGTAATTCATTTTCGTGAAAAGAGGTGTTTTTGAGGTTCAAGATAATGTTATTGTCAAACACATATCGAATAGAGTCTTTTATAGGTAATTTTATCTGCTCTGTATTCTTGTGGGCATTTTTTTTAAAATGAAGATATGGGAATACTTGTGCCTTCTCCCCTTCATAGCCGTTTATTATCATTTCTTCTGCATGTCTGTAGCTTTCGGCTAGTGTCAAAAGAGGATCTTCTCCAGGAATCAATGCATTCCCGCTCAATTTCACCATACGACCAGGGTGTTCCCAGTCCTTACGAAACAATGATTCAACATCCGTAAGACTCATCTTTTTAAGTGCAGGAGCCAGTAATTCCCGTTCCTGCTCTGGAGACTGGATCACCCTGTTACTATTAATTTTTCTAATAATTGATGAAGCCAAGACTTTTGAATTACGACTTCCAGCAGTAAGAACCGCAGAATCAAGTTCCATCAGCAATTCCTTTTTCACACGCTTCAGTTCTTCTTCTGTAAACCCATAATCAAGTGCTTGACGAAGTGTCTTGTCTATGACAGCAAGAGACTCTTCCCATTTTTCAGGGTTACTCTCAGCGGCTATGGAAGCATAAGCAAATTGCCCCATAAAAATCCCTGAGTAAGTATTCGCAGCAGTAAATGGAGTGTCACTCCTTGTTAGCAGTTCATCAAGCCTATATTGAAGTATTTTGTTTCCCACATGGCGTGTAAGTTCCTTCACCTGTAGAGAAATTGAATCATTTTCACCCTCAACATTCCACATGGATTCAATTGAGATTTCAGTTGTACCCATTTCCGATTCATGATGGTAATAGAATTCCAGGTCATCACGGTCAATTCTCCCTATATCGGGACACTCAGGTGTCTTTGCTCCCGCTGAAAGATCTGAAAAATAATTGTCAATTAGAGATTTTATGTTTTGAGGATCAAAATCACCCACCACGACTAAAACCATATTATTTGGACGATACCAGGCATCGTAAAAGGATTTCATAATGGGATGATTTGCTCTTTGCAAAGTTTCAAGAGTGCCAATAGGCATCCTGACTGGCAGCAGAGTCCCCTTCATGCTGAACGCAGTTTCCTTCACATGTGCTCGGTATCCAGCTGAATCACGGCTTCTTTTTTCGGCTAGTATTACTCCACGTTCCCTATCAATTTCCGTTTGCAACAACAGTGCTCCCCTTGCGTAGTCAGCAAACACAAGGAGTGCTTTTTCAATATCGTTTTTGTTACCATCAGGTAGGACAATATCATATACCGTTTCATCGTAGCCGGTGTGTGCATTGGTATCTCCACCAAAACTCATTCCTAAGGACTGGAAATATTCGACAAGTTTTCCTGGAGGAAAATGTGTCGTTCCATTAAACAACATATGTTCAAGAAAATGCGCAATCCCCTGCTGTTTGTCTGTTTCATTAAGCGAGCCAGCCTGAACATTAAGGGACATCGCTACACGATTTTTAGGTTCTGCATTCTTCATCAATACATACCTGAAACCATTATCCAGTCTGCCGAAGATGAGCCCTGGGTCTGGAGACAAGTTACTCTGTTCATGAGGCCAGTCCGTAGAAAAACAATCAGCAAAAGAAGGGGTAAGAAAAAATAAAAATAACGAAAGAAACCCTGCAAGCAGTGTTGATATAATTTTTGAATACAGAACCATATTGCCTCCTGTTCCGTTTATTGGTTTGATCCGACTTCCAATGAAATAATGGAAGAGTACAACTAAATATGCTACATTCATATTTCCAACCATGAAAGAGAAAAGTGGTTAGCCGGTAAAATATACGATAGAGACAGCAGGTTTGTTCACTCCATGCTGTCTAAATGCTATCTCATGTCACGGGGCATGATAAAAAAGAGGTAACTGTTCAGCAGCACTTCATCTGTGTCCGATCAGGCTTACTCACAGAGGACTACTCTAGTTCGCAAGCCTGCTTGAACACATATAAAGCA
>CAMZKT010000100.1 GCA_947311435.1 uncultured Desulfocapsa sp. | reverse complement strand
CTGCGTTAATGGATTTTTTTTTGTTAACTTGTTGATGGCGTCGTAAAAACTCTTCACCTGCTTCGTTGCTGTATTTTTTGTTTAATTGCGACGTGCCCAAGTACGCAGAAATAAAACAAAATATACGCACTTCGCATCTGAAGTTTTTTACTTACCCATCGCTCAATTGACCTTTTTATGAGTGTATCAATATTCAATGAGCGGTGGCGGATGCTTCCTAAATAAACCTTGCGTGAAAGCAGGCTCTTGGGTAGTTTGAGATTTTTTGTTCAATGAACATAATGGCGGTGCCATACCTGCTTTTGTCGTAACTGCTCACGGGGGTAAGCGACTTATTTTCATAAATTACCGATTTTGTAACTGCCTACAGGGTGCCGCAGTTTTTCACAGGCAGGCTGGCGCAGCGTATACGGGATACCTAAGCCAGTGTGACCGCGGAAAAATGCGGTTTCCTGTAAGCAGTTACCTTTTGTTAAGCAAATACGTATTGCAAGTTACCACGGAAAGATGCGGTATCTTGTGAGTAATTACACAAGAAAACAGTTAAAAAAAGGGGGTGTTATGACGTTGTATTGGGAAGAAGAGATGGAAACCCTGCCGCGGGTTGGTTTGGAATCGATTCAGTTGAAGCGCCTCCAGCAGCTGGTGGCACGAGTATATAAAACAGTCGCCCCTTATCGAGCCAAGATGGATGCGGCAGGAGTCAAACCTGAAGATATACAGTCTCTTGAAGACCTGGCAAAGCTGCCTTTCACAGTTAAAGAAGATTTGCGTGAAAATTACCCCTTTGGGCTCTTCACAGTTCCCATGGATCAGATTGTTCGGGTTCATGCTTCGTCGGGCACCACTGGGAAACCTACTGTTGTCGGGTATACAGCTAGGGATATCAAGACCTGGTCAAACCTTATGGCGCGTGCTCTTACCCTCGCAGGAGCCACTGCTCAGGATATGATACACAATGCCTATGGCTATGGACTTTTTACGGGGGGGCTTGGTGCTCATTATGGAATAGAGCGTCTGGGAGCCACGGTCATACCTGTTTCCGGTGGCAACACCAAACGTCAAATCACCATTATGGAGGATTTCAAATCAACCGTTCTACTGGCCACGCCTTCCTATGCTTTAAATCTTGCCGAAACCATGGACGCAGTAGGTGTTGATCCAGAATCTCTTTCTTTGCGCGTCGGTGTGTTTGGTGCGGAGCCCTGGAGTGAAAATATGCGTGAAGAAGTAGAACGTAAACTGAACATCAAGGCCGTGGATATTTACGGTCTCTCGGAGGTGATGGGCCCCGGAGTGGCCATGCAGTGCATTGAGGGAGGAAAGGGGATGCACGTCTTTGAAGATCATTTTCTTCCTGAGATTATTGATCCTGAAACAGGCGAAGTTTTACCGCCCGGAGAAAAAGGTGAACTTGTGTTTACCACCCTCACCAAAGAAGCTTTTCCCATTATCCGTTATCGAACAAAAGATATTTCCAGGCTCATGTATGATACGTGTACCTGTGGTCGAACCCTTGTTCGTATGGAGAAAGTGACAGGCCGAACAGATGATATGCTGATCATCCGCGGTGTCAACGTTTTTCCATCTCAGATAGAGCATGTACTCATGGGAATCGAGGGTGTTGAGCCTCATTATCAAATTGTTGTAAACCGTGAAGGAAATATGGACACCATGTCTGTTGAGGTGGAAGTCTGTGACGATATTTTTTCTGATGAAATCAAAGTGTTGGAAAGCCTGGCAAAACGAATCCAGTTGGATATCAAGGATATGCTTGGCGTGACCTGTAAAGTGGCCCTGGTTGAGCCGAAGACCATCCAACGCAGTGAAGGAAAGGCGCAACGGGTTATTGACAATAGAAGCGTATAGGAGAATAAGATGCGGGTAGAACAGATTGCAGTCTTTTTAGAGAACAAATCAGGCCGTCTGGCCGATATTACAGCGGTGCTTGCCGAGCAGAAAGTTAATATTCGAGCGCTGTCCGTTGCCGATACGGCTGATTTTGGTATCCTGCGACTTATTGTCGATGATGTTGACAAAGCGAAAAGCACTTTGAAGGCCAATGGCTTTACTGTGGGGCTAACTAACGTCATCGCCGTTGAGGTCGCCGATAAAAAAGGTGGCTTGGCAAAGGTTTTAAAGACCATAGAAGAAGAAAAGCTTAATGTGGAATATATGTACGCTTTTGTCAATAAAAGTGGAGAAGATGCTGTGCTGATCTTCCGGTTTGATGATATGGACAAAGCCATCGAGTCGTTACAGCGAACGGGATATAAAATCCTCAGTGGTGAGGAAATTTGTTCTTTGTAGCACAGCTATAAACAGAAAAATCTCTTGGCAGTTGCGACAGACAGCTGCTGTATACTTCTAAAACAACGAGGGGAAAATGAAAAAAATTGCATTAAAACTTCTTATGGTATTTCTGACTGTTAGTCTTTGTGCTGCTCCGGCTTTTGCTGAAAAAATCAAAATAGGAGCAATTCTTGCTGTTACAGGGGGAGCTTCTTTTCTCGGAGGTCCTGAAGCTCGTAGTCTGGAAATGGTGATTGACGAGATTAATGCCAATGGTGGAGTGAATGGACTGAAGCTCGAATTGATCCTCAAAGATTCCGCAGGAAGTCCTGAAAAAGCAATTTCTTTTGCCCGTCAACTCATTGAAGAAGATAAAGTTCTTGCCATCATAGGGCCTTCCACAAGCGGGGAGACCATGAAAATCAAAAATGTTTGTGAGCAGGCCAAAACACCTCTGCTTTCCTGCGGTGCAGCAGAGGTGATAGTGAACCCTGTGGCTTCCTACGTGTTCAAAACTCCGCAGAAAGATTCTTTTGCTGTGAAAAAGATCTATATGGAAATGAACAAGTTGGGCATTACAAAAATTGCGGTACTTGCCGGGAATACAGGTTTTGGTAAGGCCGGAAAGAGGCAGCTTTTAAACATTGCTCCTGAATTTGGTATAGAAATTGTTGAAGTCGAAGTATACGACAAAAAATCCAACGATTTGTCTGCCGTTATTGCTAAAATCAAGGCGAATAAGGATGTGCAGGCTGTTGTGAACTGGTCCATCGTTCCAGCCCAGGCAATTGTTCCCAAAAACATGCGTCAGGCTGGTTGGGATGTGCCGCTATTTCAGAGTCATGGTTTTGGAAACATAAAATATGTGGAAGCGGCTGGAGCTGCCGCTGAGGGTATCATCTTCCCGGCGGGACGGCTTCTCATTGCAGACAGCCTGCCCGAGAATAATCCACAGAAGGCACTGCTTATGGAGTACAAGAAAAGCTATGAAACCAGGTTTAACGAACCTGCATCAACCTTTGGTGGACATGCCTATGATGCAATATCCATCCTTGCGGCCGCTATAGCCGAGGGAGGAAACGATCGTGAAAAGATACGAAGTGCCATTGAGAATCTGAAAAATTTTCCTGGAACCGGAGGGGTCTTCAGTTTCTCGGCCACGGATCATAATGGTCTTGATATTGATGCTTTTCAGATGATGACTGTCGAAAACGGGAAATTTGTCGCTTACGAAAAGTAGAAAACGTATCGTGTCGGGTGGGTCGGGCATATTTTTTTGTCCGATTGTTCATTTTATGTAACTGTTCAGCAGCACTTTATCTGTGTCCGGTCAGGCTTGCTCACAGAGGACTACTCTAGTTCGCAAGCCTGCTTGCACACCTGTAAAGCACTGCTGAACAGTTACAGTTCGGTGGTTTTGCTGATTTTGCAGTTCCACCTGAATGGTTACCGTTTTATTTATGGAGTGCTCAGGTTGCAGTGTTCAGTTGTTAGAAGGACAAGCTATTGCTGAACATTGAGAATTGAATACTGAAAAGTGTTTTTATGACAATTGAACTTTTAATTCAGTACCTTATGGCGGGCATTACATACGGGAGTATTTATGCAATTGTCGCTATTGGGTTTAATATTATTTACAATACCACTGGCATTATAAATTTTGCTCAGGGTGAGTTTGTCATGTTCGGAGGGATGATTGCCATCAGCCTGCTCCAATTCATGCCCTTGCCACTTGCTATTGTATTAGCTGTCCTGCTTACCATGCTCATAGGGGCTTTGATTGAAATCTGTTTTATTCGCTGGCTGAAGTCCCCCTCCGTTTTGCGTATGGTAATTATCACAATCGGTATCTCCATTCTTTCCCGTGAAGCAGCAGTACATATATGGGGGGAGTCCATACGTTCTCTACCATATTTTGTCGGCAACGAGATCAGTTCGGTGTCGGTATTAGGTGCACGTGTTTCACCTCAGGTCTTTTGGGTGGTGGCAGCATGCGCTCTGATGGTGTTATTTCTGGGAATCTTTTTCAAAACCACCTCCGTTGGTCGGGAGATGAGGGCCTGTGCGTCGAATCCCAGGGCAGCAACCCTTTGCGGAATCAATACCCGAAACATGGTAACGCTTTCATTTGTTTTGAGCGCCGGTATTGGAGCCTTTGCCGGTTGCGTCATGTCACCCATAACCTACAGTCAATACGATATGGGGACAGGCCTTGCGGTGAAGGGTTTTACCGTGGCCATCCTTGGAGGTCTCGGGAGTTCTGGAGGTGCGGTGGCTGCCGGCCTTCTCCTTGGGATTATTGAAGCCTTTTCTGTTTCCGTTGTACCTCTGGCTTTCCAGGATGCCATAGCCATCGGGATTCTCCTCATTATTCTCTTTGTCCGCCCCCAGGGCTTGTTCGGCTCAAAAGAGGCAGCAGGGCTATCGGAGTTTTAGGACCCATGAAAAATCTCCTCACAATTCTGCCACTTCTTGCAGTGGTGATATTGGTGCATTATCTGACCAGTGCTACAGACACCATGTATTACCTGACACAACTGACCATGTCGGCCTATTATGCACTTCTGATTATAGGTCTTTGTGTTCTGATGGGATATGCCGGACAGATTTCTCTTGGGCATGCCGGCTTTTTTGCCATTGGCGGCTATCTTTCTGCTTCGCTCACCACCCATAATCTTATTCCATATCAGGACAACGCATTGCTTGCTTTCCTGGAGTCATCCGGGATGCTGGTTTCCGGGCATGATCTTTATGGCGAGGCTCTGCTGGTGGTGTCACCCTGGGCTGCATGTCTTGTGGCAGTGTCTAGCGCGGCAGTTATCGCATATTTCATCGGTATTCCCGTTTTGAAGCTCAAGGGGCACTACCTTGCCATGGCAACACTGGGTTTTGGGATTATCATTTACCGGATCGTTCTTGCACTGGAATATTTTGGTGAGGCAGATGGTATTTCAGAGGTTCCCGCTTTTGTCCTGCTTCCCGGATTAAGTGTCAGCGGGAATTTCAGCGACAGGGTTCAAAACTACTATATTGCATGGGGAGTGCTTTTGTTTGCCATGGTGCTTCTTCTCAATCTCATTGATTCTCGGGTGGGCAGGGCGCTGCGCGGTATTCACGGTTCCGAGGAAGCTGCCGATGCCATGGGAGTAAATACTTCGAGGTTCAAGTTACAGACTTTTGTCCTCTCTGCTGTTTTTGCGGCCATCGCAGGAGTATTCCTTACTCACTATAATGGTGGAATCGGGCCTTCCGAAGCGGGAGTTATGAAATCTGTAAGGTATGTGGCAATAGTTGCAGTAGGTGGCATGGCGCATCTTTGGGGGACGTTACTCATGGGGGTTGTTTTAACCTTTCTCTCCCTCCGCGGTGTTTTTGGCTCTTACGATGACGCCGTTTTTGGTATAGTTCTGATTTTGATAATGCTTTTTGCTCCCAATGGAATCCTCAGTCTGAACATCCGTCATCGAATAAAAACAATCTTCGGACGCGGGAAGAAACGTCGGGAAGAGGAGGTGTAGAAAATGGCACTTCTGGAAATTCATCAGCTGACAAAACGTTTTGGCGGGCTCCTTGCCGTCAATGAGGTCTCTTTTCAGGTCGAACCCGGTCAGATCAAGGCGGTAATCGGGCCAAACGGAGCTGGAAAAACGACCTTGTTCAATATGATTTCCGGTACTTTTCCTGCAAGCTCCGGTACAGTATTTTTTAAGGGACGTGGACTCAAGGGGAAAAAACCCTTCCAGGTAGCAACGTTAGGTATGGCCAGAACCTTCCAGAACATCAAGATGTTCAGTGGCATGACAGCTCTTGAAAATGTTATGGTGGGGAGGCATGTTTTGAGCAAGGCAGGATTTACCGCATCCATGTTTCGCATGCCCTGGACCTGGAAGGAAGAAAAGGATATTCGGGGAAAATCCATGGAGCTTCTGGCGCTTCTGGAAATTGAAGAACATGCTCATACCGATGCACAAAGCCTGGCCTTTGGCCAACAGAGGGCGGTGGAATTTGCCCGTGCGCTGGCAGTGGAACCCTCTCTGCTTTTGCTTGATGAGCCTGCAGCAGGACTTAATATGTATGAAACGGCAGAGGTGGCGCGTTTAATCACTAAAATCCGTGATTTCGGTGTTACTGTACTCCTTGTGGAGCATGATATGTCACTTGTTATGGACATTTCCGATGAAATCGTGGTGCTTTGTTTTGGAGAAAAAATAGCCGAGGATACTCCAGCTTCCATTCAGAAGAACCAGGAAGTTATTCAAATATATTTGGGCGAAGACAGGCCATGTTAAAAATTCGTAACCTGGCATCCGGATATGGGAAGATAAAAGTATTAAAAAATCTTTCTCTGCATGTTGATGCCGGTGAAATTGTAACCATTATTGGAGCAAACGGGGCTGGAAAAACAACTCTTTTATCCACCATCGCCGGTCTTGTAACAGCAAACTCCGGTGAGGCTGAGTTTAAAGGGACAGATATTCTCAAAACCAAAGCGGCTGCCATCCCAGGCCTTGGCTGCGTGATGGTTCCCGAGGGGCGTCAGGTTTTTGCGACAATGACCGTGGAGGAAAATCTGCTCCTTGGTGGTCATGTCGTCCAGAAACAGGGGAAGGATTTTATTGCAGGACTGATGGAACATCAGTATGAACTTTTTCCCATCCTTCGGGACCGGAAAAATCAGTTGGCCGGCACCCTGTCCGGTGGTGAGCAGCAGATGCTTGCCATGGGAAGAGCGCTCATGGCAAAACCTTCTCTTGTTATGATGGATGAGCCGTCAACCGGCCTCGCACCATTGATCGTCAGGGAAATATTTCAAATTATTGTTCGATTGAGGGATGAGGGAAATACCGTCCTTCTTGTGGAACAGAACGCCCATGCAGCCTTGGGCATTGCAGATCGTGGCTATGTACTGGAAACAGGAAAGGTGATTCTGCAGGGACCGGCTGAAGATCTGCTTGCCAATAATGATGTGCAGCGGGCATATCTTGGACGTGAAAAAAACGATTGATTGTATTCTGTTTAAAAATAATGGCTTTGCGGATGCAAGTCTTTTACCCCCGTGAGTAGTTACCGAAAAACAAAAAATAAAAAACAAAAAATTGATAATGTATTGGGAACCTGAAAAAGAATGTATGGCCAGGGAAGATCTGGAGCAGCTTCAGCTCGAACGTCTGCAATCCACTTTAAATCGTGTTGGTACTCATGTGCCGTTTTACAAACAGGCATTTGATACAATGAAGCTTGATTACGAAGGTTTCAGCTCACTGGCTGATATCAGAAAACTGCCCTTTACCAACAAGCAGGATCTTCGTGACAGTTATCCCTATGGTCTGTTTGCCGTACCATTGCGCGAAGTGGTTCGTTTACATTCTTCCTCTGGTACAACCGGGCAGGCGACGGTTGTCGGATACACCAATAATGATATAAACAACTGGTCAAATCTTGTGGCGCGTGTTCTTTGCGCCGCAGGACTCAGTGCCGATGATGTGATCCAGATTGCCTTTGGTTACGGTCTTTTTACGGGTGGCTTTGGCTTGCATTATGGTGCAGAACGGCTCGGTGCCTCGGTGATCCCCATATCTGCCGGCAACACCAGGCGTCAAATACAGATCATGCAGGATTTCAAGAGCACGGCTCTGGTCTGCACTCCATCCTATGCGTTGAACATAGCAGGTGTCATGTTCGATATGGGGATTAACCCGGCAGGACTTTCCTTGAAGTTCGGGCTTTTTGGGGCCGAACCCTGGTCCGAGGCCATGCGTCTGGAAATCAATGAAAAACTGGGTATTCGGGCCACGGATAACTATGGGCTCTCGGAGATTATGGGGCCGGGAGTAGCTGGAGAGTGCAGCGAGTGCAACGGGCTTCACATCAACGAAGATCATTTCCTGGTTGAGATTCTTGACCCTGAAACTCTTGAACCTGTTGAACCTGGAGAGGTGGGAGAACTTGTGATTACCACACTCACCAAGGAGGCTTTTCCGATGATTCGTTATCGAACGAGGGATCTGACCCGCTTTGTCCCGGAGTCGTGTCCATGTGGACGAACATTCAGGCGGATGCAGCGGATTTTAGGTCGTACTGATGATATGCTGATTATTAAGGGTGTCAACGTATTCCCAACTCAGATTGAGTCCGTCCTCTTTAATATCGATGGAACAGAGCCACATTATTGTATCCTTGTCGAGCGTGAAAATCATCAGGATCGTGCAACCGTGATGGTGGAGGTCAAGGAATCGCTCTTTTCGGATCAGATGCGAAAACAGCGAGAACTGATAGATGTTATCAGACGGCGGCTCAGCTCGGAACTGGGCATTGGTGTGGATGTAAAACTTGTGGAAGAAAAAACCTTGGAACGATTTGAAGGTAAAGGAAAAAGAGTCATTGACAAGAGGGTGCTATGAATCGGTTTCAAGAGAGAAAAGTAGACAGTCTCCGCGATGTTTCGCTGGAGTGGGATTTTCAACCGGGAGCAGATGCCTCTCTTTTAATCCGCATGGGCGGCACGCATGTGTTATGCGGAATATCCGTTGAAGAAAAAGTCCCGCCATTTTTAAAAGACACAGGGAAGGGTTGGATCACTGCGGAATACGGAATGTTGCCCTGTGCCACCGATTCCCGTTACAGACGTGAGATTGGTGGGCGATCCGGCAGAACGTATGAAATCCAACGACTCATTGGTCGCAGTTTACGAATGATGGTTGACCTTACAAGTATTGGAGAACGTACCCTTCGTGTGGATTGTGATGTGTTGAATGCCGATGGTGGAACCCGAACTGCTTCAATCACCGGTGCAGCTTTGGCGCTGCGTCATGTTTTGCAGAGACTTGTTGAAAAGGGTCAGCTTGCTGAAATGCCGGAATTGCTTCCCGTGGCTGCGATTTCAGTGGGAATAATAGATGGTGTGGCCTGTCTCGACTTGGATTATTCGGAAGATTCAAGAGCTGATGTGGATGCTAATTTTGTCATGAGTGGTGATGGGCGCTGGGTCGAAATTCAATCCACTGCGGAGGGACAGCCGTTTAGCTCTGAGGACTTTCTGGCCATGACAACATTGGCCGAAAAAGGAATCAAAGAACTTTTTGAACTTTGGGAGCAGAGTAGCAATCTTCCAGAGGAGCAGTAAATGTATATCTGCATAGATTTTGATGGAACCGTTGTGGATCACCGGTATCCCTATGTGGGTGATCCCGTCCCTCTAGCCGTGATATGGTTGCAGAGATTCGTGGAACTGGGGGCAAAACTTATTTTGTTTACCATGCGCTCAGATGACGCTGAAGGGAAGGAGTATCTTCGTGATGCTGTCCAATATTTTGAAAACAATGGGATTGAATTGTTTGGAATCAACCACAATCCCGACCAGGACGCGTGGACGAAAAGTCCCAAGGCCTACGGTGAACTGTATATTGACGATTCGGCATTTGGTTGTCCCCTTGTTCATCCGCCCACCTTTAACCGCCCCTGTGTTGATTGGAAAATAGTGGGCCCTGAAGTTGAAGCAAGACTTCTTGGCTAGGTTTTCCTGTTGCTTGGACGTGATATATGAAAGACATTGCAGAACTGCGCAGCCACATAACAGACTATCCCCCCCAGCTTTTCACAGCACTGGAGAGTGTTGCGGAGAAACTGGGGAAGCAGTTTTTTCTGGTTGGGGGAACGGTTCGGGACTGGCTGCTTGAAATCACCCCGAACGACCTGGATTTCACCGTTGATTGTGATGCTGTTCGATGCTGCAGAAATCTTATTCATGCACTTCATGGTGGAACATTTGTCCCACTGGGTACAGCTGAGGAAGATGCCGGAAGGGTGGTGTGGAACGGATTTACCATCGATTTCTCGAGTTATCGTAGAGGGGCGGCCACTATCATGGAAGACCTCGCTCTTCGTGATTTTACGTTGAATGCAATGGCACTCGAGTTTTCTTCGTTTTGTCATCGTCCGGAAGATCTCAGACTTCTTGATCCTCTCAAAGGTGCCAGGGATCTTGAAAATGGGCTCCTTCGATCCTGTCCCAATGCCTTTCCCAATGATCCGCTCCGGATGCTTCGCGGTTATCGTTTATGGGCCCGCTTCGGTTTTCGCTTTGATGGTGAGACTCTTGAAAGTGTGTATGAGCATGTTTCACTGATTTCAGGGGTATCCATCGAGCGGGTAAGCTATGAAATGGATCTTATCATGGCATCCAACAGGGCTCACGAGGTGATTAGCGCCATGGCAGAGTCTGAGTTGTTGTTTCAGGTGATCCCGTCGCTTCAGGATGGTGTCGGAATGCTCCAACCCGCTTCCCATCACCTTGATGTTTTTTCACATAGCCTTGCGGCCCTTGGGAATATGGAGAAAATCATAGCAAATCCGGAGCACTTTTATCCGGAATGTAATATCCTTCTCAGCGAATATCTGGCTCGGCCGGGAATGGCAGAAGTGTTAAAATGGGGAGCATTGCTTCACGATCTGGGTAAACCTGCCACACATACTGTTCGTGAGGATAAAGGTGGACGAATAACCTTTTACAACCACGATGAAGTTGGCCGGAAACTTGTGCAGAATCTCGGTCGAGAGTTGCGCTGGTCCAATGAAAAACGTGAGCGAGTGGCTTCTTTAACCGCAATGCACATGCATCCCTTTCATTTGTGTAATGTGTGTAGAACTTCAGGACTGAGTAAAAAGGCATGTCTTAAACTTGCCAGGCGAGCAGGCGATGATTTGATAGGGCTATTTTTTCTTGCCATGGCAGACAGTCTTGCAGGGAAAGGGGATAAGAAACCGGATGCCATGGAAGAAGAACTTGGGAGTTTGCTCTGTGATGTTCTGGATGCCTACGACAGGCACATTGCCCCTGCTCTTCACGGGCCACGATTTGTGACAGGCAAAGATCTTATAGAGCGCTTTTCTCTACAACCGGGGCCGCAGTTTTCACAGATTCTTGATTTGTTGCAGGAGGCGCAGGTGGAAGGCGTAGTGAATAATCGTGATGAAGCTCTGACCTGGCTGAAAAGCAGGATCGAGTCTGGAGGTATACTAAAGTGAGACGCATCCCCCGTGAACAATGACATTCATTCTTGTCAAAGATGGATAAATACGCTAATAAGCCAGAAACTCCATCAGAAAACCACTTCATTTGAGTTCGAGGGGATCGTAACTTTTTATTACAAGTTGAACATTTACGAGATATTGTGCGAAAGGTAAAAGATTTTTATTATAAGAAAGCTAAAAAGGACAAATATCCGGCAAGATCCGTCTATAAGCTTGAGGAAGCTTTAAATAAGCATAAGTTTATTCGCCGTGGTGATTCCGTTTTGGATCTTGGTTGTTGTCCGGGGAGTTGGTCTTTGTACGCCTCAGAAGTAGTTGGGCCAAAGGGAATTGTGGTGGGAGTGGATTTACAGGAAGTGGAGGCCTCTCCAAGAGCCGGCGGATCGGAAATCATATGGCTCAGGCAAAATATCATGAAAGCGGACATGATTTTCGAGCTCCGAAAAATACGGCCGTCATTCAGAGTGCTTGTTGCAGACCTCGCGCCACGTACCACAGGAAATCGATGGGCTGACCACCAACAGTCCATGATTTTGGTACGGCAGACTTTGGCCCTGGCTAACGAACTTTTGCTTCCCAATGGGAATTATTACTGCAAAGCTTTCCAGGGGGAGGATTATCCGGAGTTTGTTAAGGAAGTTGGAGAGCTTTTTCAAAAGGTTAAGACAGTAAAACCTAAAAGTTCCCGCGTGGAAAGCCGTGAGGTTTTTGTACTGGGAATGGGGTTTCGCAAGAAAAAATATTAAATTAAAAGGATACTGGGGAACCATCATGTCAGGACATTCGAAATGGGCTAATATCAAGCACAAAAAAGGGGCGGCAGATGCCAAACGTGGAAAGATTTTCACTCGTTTGATTAAAGAAATTACAGTAGCTGCTGGAATGGGCGGAGGTGATCCGGACGGCAATCCTCGACTTCGAAGTGCGATAGCCACAGCCCGCTCGGAAAATATGCCCAAGGACAATATTGCCCGTGCAATCAAAAAAGGAACGGGGGAGATTGAAGGCGAAATTTATGATGAAATCCTCTATGAAGGGTATGGCCCTGGTGGTGTTGCCGTGCTTGTTGAGTGCATGACTGACAATCGAAATCGAACTGTTGCGGATATCCGTCATTATTTTGTGAAAAGTGGCGGTAACCTGGGTGAGTCAGGATGTGTTGCCCATATGTTTGATAAAAAAGGAATGATACTTGTTGATAAAACTACAATTGTTGAAGAAGATTTGATGGATCTGGCCATTGAGGCGGGTGCCGACGATGTAGTTGAGGAAGGGGAACACTTTCAGGTGGTCACTGCTCCTGAGGATTTTGATGAGGTACGCGAAGGTTTGGAAAAAGCAGGGGTTACCCTTGTGGAAGCTTCCCTTACCATGGTTCCGCAGACCATTGTAGAGGTGACTGAAGAAAAACCGGCAAAGGCTCTGCTAAAATTACTCGACAGCATCGAAGGACATGATGATGTACAGAATGTTCATGCTAATTTTGATATCAGCGATGAACTTATGGAGCAGTTATCGTAGGAAACAGTTCTTCTGTACAACGAATTCTCGGGATCGATCCCGGTTCACGAATAACAGGCTATGGGGTTGTTGATGCCGGTTATGGAAAAATTGTCTATGTTTCCTGTGGAGTGATTAAGACGACAGTCGGTTTTCCTCTGGCCAATCGCTTGAATGAAATATTTGAGGGGATCAACGAGGTTATTCAGGTTCATACTCCTGACCTTGCTGCCGTTGAAGAAGTGTTTATGTCCACCAATGCCGGATCGGCCCTGAAACTGGGGCAGGCAAGGGGGGCAGCCGTGGTAGCCGCCATGCAGAACGGCCTTGGGGTCACTGATTATAGTGCCAAGAAAGTGAAACGGGCGGTGGTAGGTTACGGACAGGCCGAAAAAGGTCAGGTTCAGCGTATGATTAAAGTCTTGCTGGGTCTTTCAAAAGAGCCCGGCAGTGATGCAGCCGATGCCTTGGCTGTTGCAATTTGCCATGCAAATCATCAAATAGTGTAGTTCGGTGTGGAATGTAAATTCGAGATCATCGTGAAACTAAAATGAAAGTCTACCTCGACAATTACTGCTTCAACAGACCATACGACGATCAGTCTCATCTTAGGATTCGTCTCGAAGCGGTGGCAATAGATTCTCTTCACGTCGCTGCGCCGACCTTACCACACATGTAAAATCTTTCAGATGAAGAGGATCATTAACGATGATTGCATCACTCACAGGGAAAATCCAACACATTGCCTCAGACAGGTGTGTACTTGATGTTACAGGAGTCGGCTACGAAGTTTTTTTGTCCACCGATGCCGTGTCCCGTCTTCCTGAAAAAGGTGAGCAGGCCTTTCTTCATATTCATACTAATGTACGGGAAGATGCCATTGTTCTCTACGGATTTGGAGAACACCAGGAAAAAGAGATGTTCCTTACCCTGAAGTCAGTCTCCGGGGTCGGACCAAAACTTGCCCTTGCCATTATTTCAGGAATGCGGGTGGGCGATTTAAGTCAGGCGATTGCGGGTGGAGATATCAAAGGGTTGACCACAATTAGCGGTGTGGGGAAAAAGACAGCAGAACGTCTATGTATGGAACTCAAGGATAAGGTTGGTGATTTTCAGGGCGCACTTTTACAGGAAGCAAGGGCTACAAACACTACTTTAGGTGGCAGTACAACCTTGGTTGATGCCCTTTCTGCTCTGGTCAACCTCGGGTATTCCGATTCTGTTGCAAGGGGAGCACTTGTAAGCGTGAAAGAACACCATGGCGATGAAACCTTTGCGGCAATGAAAGTAGAGGAACTTATTCGAGAAGGACTGCGTACACTTGCATGAACTTTGAAGAAGAAATCCAGGCCAGCGAGAGACTCGTAGCCCCCGATCCTGCCAGAGATGAGATGTCGGGTCCGGATCACGCACTGCGTCCTAAAAATCTTGAAGAATATGTTGGCCAGGAGCATTTATGCAAAAGTCTTGATATCTTTATCCGTGCAGCAAAGGCACGGGGAGAAGCGCTTGACCATGTCCTTTTTCACGGGTACCCCGGTCTTGGGAAAACCACTCTTTCCTATATTATCGCCGCCGAAATGGGGGCAGGTATTAAGATGACCTCGGGGCCTGTAATCGAACGGCAGGGTGATCTTGCTGCTATTCTCACAGGGCTACAGGAAGGCGATGTCCTTTTTATCGATGAAATACATCGATTGAATCATGCAGTGGAAGAGATACTTTATCCTGCAATGGAGGACTTTCAGCTTGATTTGATTATCGGTCAGGGGCCTGGGGCACGGTCTGTAAAAATGGATTTGCCTCGCTTTACACTGGTTGGAGCCACCACACGGACAGGCCTGCTCACTCCGCCACTGCGAGATCGGTTTGGTGTTATTCTTCGACTGGAACTCTACGAACCGCAGGAGCTGGTACAGATTATTCGGCGTTCAGCGGCAATCCTTGGGATGCAAGTGGATGCCGAAGGTGCCCTTGAACTTGGCCGCAGGTCACGCGGGACGCCTAGAATAGCGAACAGGTTGTTAAGAAGGGTGCGGGACTTTGCAGAGGTGGGGAAACATCCAACGGTTACTAAAAAAGTGGCAGACGAGGCACTACGTTTGCTCAATGTGGATCGTTTTGGTCTCGATGATATGGACAGAAGAATCATGCTGTCCATCATTGATAAGTTCCAGGGAGGGCCAATTGGCCTGGAGACTCTGGCCACCGTTGTCTGTGAAGAAAAAAACACCCTGGAAGATGTGTACGAACCTTTTCTCATTCAGTCCGGGTTTTTAACAAGAACACCTCGCGGACGAATGGCCACCATGACAGCTTATGAACATTTTGGCAGGCCTTTGCCAAAGAGTATGAAACGACAACCCACTCTGTTCGACGACCAGGGAGAATGAAAGATATGCAAAAACGTAAAACCGTAGCGGGAATAAAAGGGATGAAAGCTGCTGGTGAAAAAATCACCATGCTCACGGCCTATGATGCTTCAATGGCAGCCATGTTGACAGAAGCAGGAGTTGATGTGTTACTGGTCGGAGACTCCCTTGGCATGGTGGTGCTTGGGTATGATTCCACGGTTCCCGTGACCATGGACGAGATGATTCATCATGCTTCGGCTGTACGGCGAGGGGCTCCTGCTGCTTTTATTGTTGGTGACATGCCATTTGGCTCGTACCAGAGTGGTGAGCGTGATGCTATCCTGAATGGAGCACGCTTTTTAAAGGAAGCCGGATGCGATGCAGTAAAGCTTGAAGGCGGCCTTGAGGTTTGTTCGACGGTGACGGCACTTGTCCAAGCTGGAATATCAGTGGTTGGTCATATTGGGTTAACCCCTCAAACCGCCACTCAACTGGGTGGATATAAAGTGCAGGGGCGTGATCTTGAATCGGCACGGAAAATGGTGGAAGAAGCAAAGGCGCTGGAAAAGGCGGGGATCTTTGCGCTGGTACTTGAATGTATTCCAGATGAGCTTGGAAAAATAGTAAGTGAAGAAATTGCCATTCCAAGCATTGGAATCGGAGCTGGTGTTCATTGTGATGGCCAGGTCCTTGTTACCCACGATATGTTGGGGATGTTTGGTAAATTTGTGCCAAGCTTTGTGAAATCCTATTGTACTCTGGCGCCTGATATCAAAGATGCAGTGTCGGCGTATACCAGTGAAGTGCGTGAGGGAATGTATCCCGATCGGAAGCACAGCTTTTCCAGTGAACCAAATTTACGGAAACTTCTCGGGCTTTGAGTTTAAAGAACCACGATTTTATTTTCACAGGAAGAGAGAAAAAATGCCCCCACAGTTTTTGATCCCCGTTCTTTTTATTGGCTTTGTTGTTACTGTCATTCTCATCAGCACATACAATAAATTTGTAAAATATAGAAATAGAATTGAAGAAGCCTGGAGTGGTATTGATGTCGCTTTAAAACGACGGGCAAACTTGATTCCCAACCTTGTCCGGGCTATTGAAGGCTATAGTAGCCACGAGAATAAGATATTTGAAGATAAAGTAAGGGCACTTTCCGGGGAGGGCGATAATTCCCGAATGGAACAGGAGAGCAAAATAACCAAATCTCTTGGTGGGCTGCTTGCCATTGCCGAGGCGTACCCTGATCTGAAGTCAAGTGATAACTTTTTGGATTTACAAAAAAGTCTTGATGAAATAGAGCGGGAAGTACAGCAGGCCAGGAATCGCTATAATGGCTACGTGGGAAGGTTAAATACTCTTGTTGAGTCGTTTCCCTCTTCGATTATTGCTAACCGATTTGGCTTTGACAAACAGGAATATTTAGTTCTGGAACTAGCCACCCAGCGTGAAATGCCCACTGTGGATTTTCGTGAACAGAAAAGGGGAATGGGCGGTTCTACCAGATAATAGAATGATTTACCTGGAATTTTAACAAAGGAAAAGAGTAAATGAAAAAAACAGCAATTCTTGCGGGCGATGGTATAGGCCCTGAAGTAATGGCAGAAGCAATAAAAGTGCTTGATGCGGCCCAAAAGAAATTCGGCTTCAGTCTGTCATATGAAAATGCAGATGTGGGCGGAATAGCAATAGACAACCATGGCGAGGCACTGCCGGCATCCACACTGGAGCTCTGTGAGAAGAGCGATGCAATTCTTTTTGGTTCCGTGGGTGGTCCGAAGTGGGAGAGTCTGCCACCAGAACAGCAACCAGAACGGGCGGCACTTCTTCCTTTGCGGAAACATTTTGATCTTTTTTGCAATCTTCGTCCTGCTCGTGTCTTTAAGTCTCTGACTGCTGCCTGTCCGCTTCGTCCTGATATTATCAAAGATGGTTTTGATATTTTATGTGTACGTGAGCTGACCTCCGGGATTTACTTTGGAACTCCAAAGGGACGTGAAGGCGTGGGGGGAGAAGAGCGAGCCTATGATACCATGGCGTATAAGCGATCTGAAATTGAACGTATTGCCCATATGGCCTTCGCTGCAGCAAGGCTTCGCCGAAAGAAGGTGACGTCAATAGATAAAGCCAACGTACTCACCACTATGGTGCTTTGGCGTGAGGTGGTTATCGAAGTTGCGCGAGAGTATCCCGATGTGGAGCTTGCTCATCTTTATGTGGATAATGCTACCATGCAGCTTGTGCGTGATCCGCATCAGTTTGATGTTATGCTGTGCGGCAATATGTTTGGCGATATTATCTCAGATGAGTCTGCCATGCTGACGGGTTCCATGGGGCTGCTGGCATCGGCCAGTTTGAATAATGAAAAGTTTGGTCTGTTTGAACCAGCCGGTGGTTCTGCTCCGGACATTGCAGGAAAAGGGATAGCCAATCCCATCGCTCAGATTCTCTCTGCTGCCATGATGCTGCGTTATAGCTTTGGCTTTGATGAAGCAGCCGATGCCATAGACAGGGCAGTGGAGCTAACTCTTGAAAATGGTACTCATACCGCTGATATTGCAAGGGACTCTTCCAGGTCTGTTACGACTGCGGCCATGGGTGACGCCATCGTAGCGGCTCTCTAATGGAGTATCGTTCAGACTGTATGGTGGTGGCCAATCGGGCTTCCACCGATCTTGGAATGAGGGTGGCAGCGGAGCTGGGACTTGATTTTACCACCATGATTCGCAAGGATTTTGCGGATGGTGAAAGTTATCATGCCTTTCCTGAGGACATCTCCGGTAAGACTTTAATTATAATAGCCTCCAATCACAATGAAGATTCACATCAGGAGTTACTGGATCTTATTCAGGGAGGGCGGTATTATAACGCTCAAAGTGTAAACCTTGTCATCCCGTACCTAGGCTACTCCACCATGGAACGGGCAAAACGAGGCTTGTTTGAAATCCCCAAGGGGGTAACCAGAACCCGGCAGATATTTCGAGCCCGTCCCAATTTTGTAGCCTTTGTTGACCTCCATTCAGAAGCCATTTTACACGCCCATGCAGGTGATATTTCCACACAGCACATTTGGACCGGTGAGCTGGTGGTTGAGCATTTACAAAAAATGGATTTGAAAGATTTTGTTCTGGTCTCTCCGGATTATGGTCATTCAAAACAGGTTGCAAAACTGGCCAGTTTACTTGACTGTCCCCATACTGCTGCTGATAAGGATCGTTAT
>CAMZKT010000099.1 GCA_947311435.1 uncultured Desulfocapsa sp. | reverse complement strand
TTCACCTATCCAATCAACGGTTATCCCTGACGCTTCAAAAGCAATCTTGTACTGCTTTTTTGCAACACCAGGTACCACGACAGGCGAAGTGGTGGACAGCCTGAATATCGACAGGGAAGAAGTTGGGGTGCTTATGATTAACTCAAGGCACTGTACATTTGAGACCGTCTTGCAGGAAGGTGATATTTACGCAATTTTCCCGGTAATCGGCGGTGGTTGAGCAGAGCGGGAAGGAGATCCTTCAACGTATCACCCTCTGTGCAGCGAACAACTCTCTCGGCCTTGAAGAGGCCGGGAACATTGCCGTGGAGTACAATGTTCCACTGCGGGAAATAGAGTTGCTTGCGCTTAAACATTCCATTGTTCCAACTCGTTTTAAACGAAACAGCCTGAGCTGCCACGAACAACTCAGGCTGTTTCAATCACGGGTGGCCATTATCGGCTGTGGCGGCCTTGGCGGGAGAACCGCCGAACTTCTCACACGGCTCGGAATCGGCCATCTCCTCCTTACAGATCCCGACAGTTTTTCGGAATCCAACCTGAACCGGCAAATTTTTTCCAATCCGCAAAACATTGGTTACAGCAAAGTTGCAATATTGGCCGAAGAACTTAAAAAGATCAACCCTGCACTCACCATTACCCCTGCCAACACTCTTTTTAACGAACAATCCATCACCGCTGCCCATGTTGTTATCGACGGTCTGGATTCGCCAGAGGCCAGACGAGAACTTTCACAGCTCTGCCACAAAAAGCAAATCCCCTTGATTCATGGGGCAGTCAGGGAATGGTATGGTCAGGCTGGAATCGACATCTCATCAAACAACCTGATCGGCACCCTTTACCACCACAGGAACCACTCGCCGTCGCCACCAGAGACAAAGGTATTTGCCATGAATGTGGCACTCATTGCCTCCATTCAAAGTGCAGAGGCTACAAAAATACTTCTTGGATACAGCTCGCCCCTGCAAAAAAGCTGGCTGCAAACCGATCAACTCAACTGTGAATACGAAACCATCCCACTCCCATGACATATAACATTCTGAATACCTGGCTTGCAAACCACGGTCTCACGGAACGGCTGGCAGAGATCCTTTCATTAACTCTCATCACACTGGCAATCCTCGTGTCTGCCATGATGGCAACATGGATTGTACGCCGCACCCTGCTCCCCGTGATTGTGGGTATTATAAGAAAAAACGGTCTAAACTGGGATGACTCGCTGATTGAGCACGGATTCTTCCATAAGCTCAGCTGGTACATCCCCCTTTCCGTTATGCATATCTGCAAAGATCTTTTTCTGGAACGGGACACGCCTTTTTCTTTACTGCTGTCCAAAATATTACTGGCAGGTGTTGTTATCGTCAGTACCCTGACCATCACTGCCCTGCTCAGCTCCATTAATGAGATATATCGCAGTCTTTCCAGGGAACGAAGTGCGGCCATGCGCGGGTATACAGATGCAGCACGTATCATCTCCTATATCTTCTGTACTATTTTTCTCGTATCGATTATCACCGGCCGTTCCCCCTGGGGATTGCTCAGTCTGCTTGGTGGACTGACAGCCGTTATCCTGCTTATTTTTAAAGATACACTCCTGGGATTTGTGGCTCATATCAAGCTTTCTGCAACGGATATGATACGCATCGGAGACTGGATTGAAATGCCCCAGTATGGTGCAGACGGGGATGTTATAGATATTTCAATCCACTGTGTACGAGTGCAGAACTGGGACAAGACAATAAGCTCCATCCCCACCTATGCACTCATATCCAACTCCTTTAAAAACTGGCGTGGAATGAGCGAATCCGGAGGCAGACGCATTAAGCGAGCCATCAGAATTGATATTTCCTCCATTCACTTTTTAACAGATCAGGAATTTGAGGATCTGAGTAAAATACATATCCTGGAAAAATATCTACGTCCCAGACAAAAAGAAATTGAGGCCTATAACAAGCGGCACGAAGTTGACGGAAGCTCTCCCCTTAATGGCCGTCGGCAAACAAACATCGGGGCTTTCCGTGCCTACGCAAAAGAATATTTACGTAATAACCCGCAACTTCACAGCAACATGACTTTTCTTGTTCGGCAACTGGCACCAACGGAAACAGGCCTGCCACTGGAAATCTATGTCTTCAGCAAGGATCAGATATGGGCAAATTATGAAGCTATTCAGGCAGATATCTTTGATCACCTGCTGGCGGCTCTCCCCTACTTTGGGTTGCGGGTTTTCCAAAACCCCAGTGGCTTTGATTTTCGGGGATACTTCCAGACCTCCATTGAGCAGGTAGAGTGAAAACTCTGGCCGTAACTGTTCACAGATTGTGACATATTATAAGGGAACGGCATCTTTCCACAGTCACACTCTGCGAAAAGTGACAGCACCCAGGCTTCACGGTTCCAAAGTCCAGGTTTCTGAATAAAAAAAGCCTCACGGTTTCCTGTATATTGGTTCAACGTGAATTGCTCGAGAATAACAATGAGGTGGTTTCTGAGTTAATGGAGGTTCACCTCCGTTTAAAAAAAAGTTTTGGGGCGATTTGAAAGGTAAATGGGTTCCCCATGATACGCGTGACATGGTGATTGACTTCACAAAAATATGGATAAGTAAAACGGAAATTCCTTTCAGGGAGTTTATTTCCTGGCTTGAGATCGGTTCCAGCAAATACTACAATTGGCAAAACCGATACGGCAAGATCAATGAGCACTACAAACTGATTCCGCGTGACCATTGGCTTCTTGAATGGGAAAGGCAGCAATATGTAATTATCACCATCAGCATCCACTTGAAGGGTATCGACGCTTAACCTTTATGATGCTTGATTGTGACCTTGTTGCTGTGATTCCCAGTTCTATTCATAGAGTTCTTAAAGCAGACAGAAAAAACAAACGACTCAAAAAAGCGGTATGATTATGATTTGTCTGGTCACTCAACTTTTATACAGGGAGAAATTCCAATTCCTACTGAAACAATACACTTTTCTTGTGGACAGGAAAAACTGGTTGTTTTCCGGAACTCCAGATGGTGCAAAGGCCAGTGCTTTATTATACAGCCTTATAGAAACGGCCAAGGCAAACAATCTTGAGCCATACGCTTATCTCCGATTTTTGTTTGAGATGTTACCGGTAACCTCCCCACAAAACTTACAGAAACTTCTGCCAACGCGGCTGTCGCCTGAAGATTTGATTTTGGGTGACTTGACCACTGTGGGTTTAATTGCCGCTTACATCTTGGAAGAATGAAGAGTTGAGCAGGGGGAGGACAGTACAGTAAACTGCTTGTGGTATCAGGATAATTACGTATACTATCCCCGGATTTTATACGATAAAGAAAGACCAGGGCATTGAGGGCTTGACGCTGCGTTGAAGCTGCTACCTTGCCATGAACAGCAAGGTGCGACAGAAAACGCTCTATCTGTTCACTTCCCAGG
>CAMZKT010000098.1 GCA_947311435.1 uncultured Desulfocapsa sp. | reverse complement strand
TACACAAACGCTATTCTACTAAATCTTATTCTTAAGCCGGTAGACGCAGCAAAAGAACCAGCCCGTTGAGTCGGCGCTCCGATCCGGTCTTACGGGCAAAGACCGGGGGAACGGCACAGCAGTCTAAGCTGCCAGTGCGTAGTTATAATCGTCGGCGATTATAATTAAAGTTCCATCAGTTTTACGAGCAGACAGAAAGCTCGGCATGCAACGTAAAGCTTACACATCCCTGTCGAATCCGTTTCGCCCCCGTAATGAATATTTATTGTTGTTTACTATCTTCAGCCAACATGGTTATGACGCATTGCACGCTGTAATTCACGGTTACTCTGTTTTTCTTTGAGTGATGCCCGTTTATCATACTGTTTTTTTCCGCGTGCAAGCCCTAATTCAATCTTGGCTTTCCCATTTCCAACAAAGTAAATCTTTAAAGGAATCAGCGCAAGCCCCTTTTCCTTTAATTTTCCTATCAGCTTGCGAAGTTCACGTTTATGAAGAAGAAGTTTTCGCACCCTCATGGGTTCATTCGGGTTATGAGTGGCAAAACTGTACATGGAAATATGGACATTATGAAGATACAACTCACCACGTCCATCGATCTGAGCATAGCCATCACGGAGATTCGCCTTGCCGGCTCGCAACGACTTGACCTCCGGCCCACGCAGCACCATCCCCGCCTCGTATCTGGCATCGATGTGGTAATCATGAAAGGCCTTTTTATTTTTACAGACAACTTTTATCCCTTTGTCCGTTCCTTTTTGTCCCATTGTCTCTCGATTATTCAGTTGTTACCCGCATGGCTTCTTCATGGGTGGTGATCCCCTGTTTTACCTTTTCCCAAGCGTCCTCCCGTAAAGTAGTCATTCCTTCACGGATTGCAAGTTGTCTTAATTCATCACTGCTCTTTCCGGCACTGATCATTTTTTTCATTTGCTCAGAAAGTGGGAATATCTCAAAAATACCACATCTTCCTTTGTAGCCTGTGCCTCGACATATTCTGCACCCTTTCCCTCGTTTCAAGGTGTAGATTTTTTTTTCAGCCGCCGGAAAACCAAGCTTCAGCAGCTCTGAACCCTTCACCTCAAAAGACTCTTCACAATGAGAACAAACCGTACGTACCAAACGTTGGGCAAGAGCACCAAGCAGAGTGGAAGAGATAAGAAAGGGCTCAAGCCCCAGATCTCTCAGCCGCATAATGGACGAAACAGCATCATTGGTATGCAGGGTGGAAAATACCAGGTGGCCAGTCATGGCTGCCTGTACAGCATGGGCTGCGGTATCAAGATCCCGAATCTCACCGATCATGATAACATCTGGATCCTGACGCAGAATGTTCCGAAGAATTGTGGAAAAAGTAACATCAATAAGCGGTTGAACAGAAATTTGATTAAATGCTTCGTGCACCATTTCAACGGGATCTTCAACGGTCACAATATTTGTTTCCGGGGTGGCGATTTTTTCCAGTGTGGAATAGAGGGTGGTTGACTTTCCCGATCCAGTGGGCCCGGTAACCAGTACAATTCCATGAGGAGATTGAATAAACGAATCATAGACAATACGGTCACGTTTGGAAAAACCAAGCTGGTCAAGATCCTGAAAAATCACATCAGGATCAAGAATACGCATGACCACCTTCTCACCAAAGGCAACGGGAACGGTGGAAACACGAACCTCAGCCTCCTTATCACTGCTCAAAGATAGTTTAATACGTCCATCCTGGGGCCTGCGCTTTTCGGCTATATCAAGCCTTGCCAGGAACTTGATCCGAGCCACAATAGCTGCATGAACAGCTTTTGGGAGATTGTAGATGGTGTTTAGAGCACCATCAATACGAAAACGGATCATGCATTTATCACGCTTAGGTTCTATATGGATATCACTGGAATTTTGCTCAAGTGCATAGTTAAAAAGATGGTTCACCGCCGATTTAATATGCTGGTCCGATGAAGATATTTCCCTGGTGGAAGAAACCTTGACAAATTGCTCAAGATTTCCGATATCCACCGACCCGCCAATTTCAGACCCGCCAAACTGATTTTCGGCAGCACTTATTGAACGCTGAAAGCCAAAAAACTCGGAAAGAATTTTTTTTATATCTGACTTTGGCGCAAGATAAGCTTTAACAGCAACCTGGTTCGCCTGCTCGATATCACTTAAAACCGTCTTATTATCGGGATCATAAACAGCAATCTCAAGAACACCGTTATGAAAATTAAATGGCAGGAGCAAATGTCTGAGAGCAAAGTTCTTGGGAATGGTTTTAGTGACGGTATCCATATCGAGATTGAGTGGATCCAACTTCTTGAAAGGCATTTTACAGACGCTGCCCACAGCCCGTATGATAGTGTCCTCGTCGAGCAATACACCTTTTTGGCGACCGGCGTCGAGTTTAAATGAAACTATTATATCCACAAGATCAGGAAAATTTTTATCAATTTTCCTTTCCGCAGGTGATTTTCTCAGAAGTTTTTGCCGCTGCTTCCCCTTTTCAAGGGTGATAAACTGGCGCTGTTTTCCGGTTATCAAACCTTTTTTAAAAAGGATATCGAGAAGGGTATCGCTGTTGAGTAATGTCATAATATGTCTTGTACTGTATTGAAAAAATAGAGGAAACCAAGAAGAATACCTATACTATTCTCTTCTTTTTTGCAGGCTTAATCAAGAGACTTTTGCTGGACTCGTAAAAAGATTGAAAACCTGATATAAATTGGGCATTGTGCAGTTTCAAATCCAAGTCGAACATTTTTCATTATATCGGGAACTATCCATGCCACTACAAATCACCCAACTGTATCGTAAAATCGATGAAAACCATGAATATTGTTTCAATATTGAATCCTGCGGTCCACTCACCGCCGGTGAACAAACCCGTTTGCAGCTTATTCTTGCAGATGGCTTCATGGCAGACTCTGTCACCACCAAACCATTTCTCCTAGGAAACCGGGTTGTGGAAATGGGGCCCCGATTAAACTTTGCAACAGCCTGGTCTTCCAATATGGTTTCAATCTGTCATGCAACCGGCCTCCATTCCATATCGCGGGTGGAGCGTTCACAGCGCTATCTGGTGCCAGCGGATCAGGATATCGACCAATTTGTTCGGGAAAATCATGATCGGATGACAGAATGTCTCTATCCTAAATCTCTTTCCACCTTTGAAACAGGGATCAAACCTGAAGCTGTCTACGATGTCGACCTTAAAAATGGCGGTCCTGATGCCCTTCTTGATATTCCAGGTATCTCCATGGACGAACGGGATCGCAATTTTTACTACAACTATTTTGTAAAAAAACATGATCGCAACCCCACCATTGTCGAGATTATGGATCTGAACAATGCCAACTCAGAACACTCCAGGCACGGTTTTTTTCGTGGCCGCCAGGTAATCGACGGCCAACAACAGGACGAAACTCTTTTTGAACTGGTTATCGATACTCTCAATAAAAATCCCAAGGGCAGCCTGGTAGCCTTCAAAGATAATTCGAGTGTGGTTGAAGGTCATGACATTCAAACCATTGTACCCGAAGTACCGGGGAAACCCAGTGCATTAAAAGAAAGTGATGCACGTTACCATATACTGCTCACTGCTGAGACCCACAATTTCCCCACGGGTGTTGCACCTTTTCCCGGCGCCGAGACAGGTACGGGTGGACGTATTCGTGATGTCCAGGGAACAGGGAAGGGCGGTTATGTCATTGCCGGTACTACAGGCTACTGTGTGGCCAATCTCCATATTCCAGGATACAATCTCCCCTGGGAAAACATCTACCCCTGCCCGGACAATCTGGCACAAGCCCTTGAAATTGAAATTGAAGCCAGCAACGGCGCCTCGGACTATGGAAACAAGTTTGGTGAACCCATGGTTCAGGGTTTTACCCGTTCCTTTGATCTGCGTCTTGAAAATGGTAGGCGCTGGGGCTTCCTGAAACCCATCATGTTCACGGGTGGTATCGGGCAGATTGACTCCCGCCACACAGAAAAAGATAAAGAGTTAAAAGGAATGAAAATTGTTCAGGTGGGCGGGCCCGCCTACCGTGTCGGTTTCGGCGGGGGGGCCGCATCATCCATGCTCCAGGGAGAAAATGCCTCTGAACTGGACTTTAATGCTGTGCAGCGTGGCGACGCCGAGATGGAACAAAAGATGAACCGTGTCATTCGTGCCTGTAATGAAATGGGCGACAAAACCATCATCGACGTTATCCATGACCAGGGTGCCGGAGGCCCTGCCAATGTTTTAAAAGAGCTTGTTGAACATTCCGGAGGATTTATTGAGATACGAAAAATACGGGTTGGCGACCCAACCATGTCGGTACTTGAAATTTATGTGGCCGAATACCAGGAACGAAACGGCTTTCTTATCAGCCCGGAAAATATTGAACGGTTCCAGGCCATCTGTGAACGCGAGAAGGTTGGCTGCGAGGTGCTTGGTGATGTAACAGGTGACCTGCAGTTTGTGGTGCACGATGAGCTCGACGGTTCAACCCCCGTTGATATAGACCTTTCAGAGCTGCTCGGTGATATTCCTGTAAAAACATTTGAAGACAATCGTGCCAATCCACAGTTTCTCCCCCTCGATCTCCCCGATGACCTGAGCGTAGCCGAAGCTCTTAATGATGTATTACGCCTGCTCTCCGTTGGTTCCAAACGTTTTTTGACCAACAAGGTTGATCGCTCGGTAACCGGCCTTGTTGCCCGGCAACAATGTTGCGGGCCGCTGCAGCTTCCCGTGAGTGATGTGGCAGTGGTTGCCCAGTCTCATTTCAGCCTGAGTGGTGGCGCCACCGCCATCGGCGAACAACCCGTTAAAATGATAGTTGATCCAGCCAGGGGTGCCAGGATGGCAGTGGGAGAATCTCTCTGCAACCTGGTCTGGGCAGCCATTGATGACCTGCAACAGGTTAAATGCTCTGCCAACTGGATGTGGGCCCCCAAATTACCTGGTGAAGGGGCGGCACTCTTTGATGCGGCAAAGGCCATGTGTGATACCATGATCGCAGTGGGAATGGCGGTTGACGGCGGGAAAGATAGTCTTTCCATGGCCACAATGGTTGGTGATGAGACGGTTAAATCCCCACGAGAACTAGTCATTTCTGCCTATGCCGCCATGTCCGACATAAACAAGGTTGTGACACCTGATCTCAAACGTATTGAAACATCATCGCTGCTCTTTATAGATCTGGCCAAAGGACAAAACAGACTGGGCGGCTCGGCACTGGCACAAAGCAGATCACGCCTTGGAAATGACTGTCCGGATATGGAGAGTCCGGAAACCTTGAAAGCTGCCTTTCTGGCCATTCAGGAAGCCATTGTCAAAGGGCTTCTGACAGCAGGCCATGACAGAAGTGATGGCGGAATAATCACCACACTTCTTGAAATGGCATTTGCAGGAAATTGCGGACTGGACATTGAGATTCCATCAACGGACTCTCCCCTGGCGACCCTTTTCTCCGAGGAACTGGGACTGGTTGTTGAATGCCCCGATGAACATCTGGCAAGCGTAGAGCAGATATTCAGAAATCATACGGTGGCCTTCATACCTGTTGGAAAAAGTACAAAAGCGAAAAAAATCCTTATCCGGATAAACGGCGAAACAGTACTGGATGAAGATATGAGAAATCTTCGACAAACCTGGGAAGAAACCAGTTACCAGCTGGAGCGTCTTCAGGTGACACAGGACTGTGCAGAACAGGAAAAGAAACACTCCTATAACCGCAAAGGGCCACTCTATAGGCTCAACTTCACCCCCGAACCAGCACCAAAAACACTTTTAAAACAACCCCTGAAACCAAAAGTTGCAATCCTTCGGGACGAAGGCTCCAACTCCGATCGTGAGATGAGTTCCGCTTTTTATGCAGCAGGCTTTGAACCATGGGATGTAACCATGAGCGACCTTCTTGCACAACGCATAACGCTGGAAGATTTTCGCGGTCTTGCAGCAGTTGGTGGCTTTTCATACGCCGATGTACCGGAGTCTGCCAAGGGCTGGGCTGCCACCATTCGATTCAATGATACATTAAAAAAGATGTTCACGGAGTTCTACCAACGTCGAGACACCTTCAGCCTTGGTGTCTGTAACGGCTGCCAGCTCTTCACGCTTCTTGGTTTCGTCCCCTGGCAGGAGATTGAACCTGAAAAACAACCGCGCTTTGTTCACAATCTCTCCGGTCGCTTTGAGTCCCGCTGGTCCACTGTGAAAGTGGGAGAGAGCCCGGCCATCATGTTGAAAGGAATGGAAGGTCTTGTGTTTGGTATCCATGTTGCCCATGGGGAAGGGCGATTGAACTTCCCGGACAAAGAAATACAGGATCGGGTTCTTGCGGAAAACCTGGCACCAATCTCTTATGTGGATGACGATGGAAACGCCACAGAGTCCTACCCCTTTAATCCAAACGGATCTCCAGGAGGTTTGGCCGGACTCTGTACACCAGATGGCCGTCACCTTGCCATGATGCCTCACCCTGAACGGGTGTTTCTTGCCTGGCAGGCACATTATCTCCCTGAAGCAATGAAAGATTTAAAAGTTTCTCCCTGGATGGAGATGTTCAGGAATGCATATGACTGGTGTCAAAAATAGCAACGACCGGGTTTTCAGGCTATGAACACCAGCACCGTCAACACATTCTTTTTTAAAAAAACTCAGGGAACACAAAACAATGGCCACAGGATTTTTCGCAGTCTTTGATGATATTGCAGCACTTCTTGATGATGCTGCGGCAATAACTAAAATTGCGACCAAAAAAACAGCAGGTATTTTAGGAGATGATCTTGCGGTAAATGCGGAAAAAGCTTCCGGATTTTCGGCATCACGTGAAATCCCCGTACTTTTGGCCATCACCAAAGGTTCTTTGCTCAACAAGATAATCATATTACCGTTTGCATTTTTATTGAGTGCTTTTTTACCAGGAGCCATTGTCCCGATATTAATGCTTGGCGGAATTTACCTGGCCTTTGAAGGTGCGGAAAAAATCTACGAATATTGCTTCCCGCACACTGATAAAAAGAAAAAGGTGGCGACAAAAAACCTCACCGAAGAAGAAATCCTCCAAACTGAAAAGAAGAAAGTAAAATCAGCAATTATTACCGACTTTATTCTCTCCATTGAGATCATCATTATTGCCCTTGGCACCGTGCTTGAAAAAAGCCTCCCCATACAAATCATAGCAGTTTCAATTGTTGCACTGCTGGCAACGATTGGAGTTTACGGGATTGTAGCGCTTATTGTCAGATTGGATGACATGGGGTTTAAACTCATTGAAATGGCCGGAGACAGCCGCAAACTCATGAGCAGGGCAGGGAGGCTTCTTGTCCAGTCACTTCCCCTGGTTATCCGCTCACTCACCGTTATTGGAACCCTGGCCATGCTTCTTGTTGCAGGTGGTATTTATATGCACAATGTTCATCAAATTCACGATGCTCTGCATTTTATGCCAAGCATATTGGGAGAATTATTAACTGGAGCAATCGTCGGAGCCATGGCATTGCTGGTTGAAAAAAACATTATGAGACTCTTTCGACCACATCCTCATTAAGCTGTCAACAGTCCTCGAAGTACAGCAAGATTCTCCCGATCCTCCGTTAAATCTTTTCCTTTGGGGGTTTCGAGTGTCATTGGGTGTTCGCTGAATCGTGTATCCATAAGAAGGTTCCTAAATCCTTCCAGGCCTATTTCTCCCTTACCAATATGTTCATGCCTGTCCACTTTGCTGGCCAGACCTTTCTTGGAGTCATTGAGGTGAAAAAATTTAATTCGTTCTATTCCCACTGTTTTGTCAAATTCTTCCATGCTCTCCTGATAGGACTCCCTGTTGCGAATATCATAACCGGCAGCAAAAATATGGCAGGTATCCAAACAGACACCAAGCCTCTCTCCATACTTTGAACCATCAATAATTGCAGCAAGCTCTTCAAATCGACTTCCCAGCCCTGTTCCCTGGCCTGCCGTGGTTTCGAGCAACACCATAACGTCGTTGTCCACAGCTTCAAAAACCAAATCCAGGTTTTTCGTAAATCTTTCCAATCCTGTTTCAACTCCGTCTCCACCATGGGAACCGGGATGGATCACAGCCACGGGAATATTGAGGATCTCACAACGCCGCAGCTCGTCACCAAAGGCTGTGATGGATTTCTTGACAAGATCAGGTTTACCAGATGCCAGATTGACCAGGTACGATACATGGGAAGCCACCGGGATATCAGGATATCGCTCCCAGGCTTCATAAAAAAGAGTCTGCTCAGCATCTGACACTGGAGAAGGATTCCATTGCCGTTGATTACGAGTAAATATTTGCAGTGCCGAGCCTCCCACCTGAGCGATTCTCTCAAAAGCAAGGTGAAGACCTCCTGCAACGGATTCATGTGCTCCTAATAATGGCATCCTGTTCCTCAAATTGATTTCATTGTTTATGTGTAACTGCTTACATGGGGATCCAGCTTTTCGCGGGCAGGCTGGCGCAGCGTATAAGTCATACGCAAATCAGCGTGACCGCAGAAAGATGCGGTGCCCTGTGAGCCGTTACGTTTTTGTTTATTCTGTTTTTTGCACAAAATATTCTTCACTGGCAAATTTATGAATCTGCGCCCGGTAATAACGCCCTTGCTCCGGGTCGGCAAACAGTGCCTGGTTTTCCACTTCAATGGCTTTCTCTCTGTATCCATTTGCCCAATATGCTGTGGCCAGGGTATCCAAAACGTGCCCGGCAGGTGCCTGTACAGCAGCCAGGCGGGCCAGGTCAAGTGCCTTTTCGGGGTCACGAAGACTGAGGTCGTGACTGGTTAAGAGAAGCCACGCAAGATTGTTAAGCAGCTTAGGGTTCGATGGTTCAAGCAGCAGAGCTTCCTCATAGGCGGCAATGGCTTTTTTCTCCATTCTCTTATTTTGCATAAGATCTCCGGCAATACCAAGCCACAGTGCCTTGTCGGGCTCCCTCAGGATTTTTTGTTCAAGAACATATTCCGTATATTTTTCTTCATAAACCTGTTTCCATGAATCAGTCGGTAGAAGATTGTGCCCGAATGCTCCACCGATGATAAAGACAGTATAGGCCAGCAGGCTCAGCCATACTTTACGATTGTGACGACTTATCCAGGATCTGTCTGCTTCACATTTCTCCAGATAATCAACTCGTTGACCAATGCCAAAATGATGCCAGCTCGGTAAATCCCTGATGTTTCCAGACAGTACTGCAATTTTTTCAAATGCCGAAACAAGCGAAAAGCTGCTGCCAATGGCCTCAAAAACATGAAGATCAGCCTGACGTTCAAAATTTCTGATAAAATAGCCAAACAGAAATCGAAAATAAAGCACCATCGAAAGAAGAATGGCTGTTGCTATAAATATGGTGAGCAGGTTTTCGGCAGTAAGCCCCGTGAACCCGAGAAGTACATAGAAACTGCTTCGGGAAAGAAGAAAAAGGGTGAAAGGTTCAAGAACAAAGCCGGTCATAATGGAAAATCCGGAGATAATAAAAAGATAGAGCAGCATATGCTTTCGCTTAATGTGACCAATTTCATGAGCCATCACTGCATCCAGCTCTTGGCGTGATAAATGCTGGAGCAGGGCAGGGGTGATCATCACATAGCGCATCCCGGGAATTATCCCCATCACAGCGGCAGTTATCACTCTCCCCTCGAAAAGAGGCCAGATGTAGATCCCCGCAGAAAACTTTTGTTTTTTGAAAAATGCGTGAAGATGGTCAAGCAGTTCTCCCTTTGGAAAAGGAGTGCATCCCCAAAGCCTGCGAACCAGTGGGGGGAAAAAAATCATTATCAGCAAAAGAAGAAGAATGAAAGAAGCATACTCTCCAAGCTCTGAATGAAGGAAGGATTTTAGTGCGGGAAAAGGGAGGAGCACAAGGAAATCATTGACAAGCGAAAGAACAAGCCATGGAAAAATAATAGGCAGGTTAGACTTGAGATTAAAGATGAGAAAGGCAGGGGCTGTGTAGCTGCGCTCAAAAAGAACCTCGTAGGCCGGTTTTGAGCGCCGCCACATAAGCAGCAAAAAAAGAAAGAAAAAGAATAGCCCCCCAATATTGGTAAATGAGGGAAAACGTCCGTTCAGGGAAAGCGGTGTCAGATAATAATGTATATCACAGAGAAAAAGAGAGACCGCATAAAAGAGCAGGGCAATAATCGTAAGACGCTTCTCCGCATCAAAATATGCTCCTGAGCCATTCCTGGTAACACCCGCGTAAGTTCGCCTGGCAATGGTATCAAAAAGAAACAAGAGGATAATACCAACCAGTAAAGCCCCTGGAAACGGTAACAGGGGAATCCCTGTGCCACTTGTCATGGTAAACAGAAATATGGCAACAAGGAAAAAAATAAGATTGTTATAAATCATAGAATATATTGTATCGTGATTAAGGATATTTTCATTCAAGGGGGAGAAAAACACAACGCCACTGAAACTTCTTCTCTTCCCTCAAGCCTGAACTCCTGAACATGTTTGAGATAACTTTCACAGGCTACCTCATCATTTCGCAACCACATCGGCTTCAGACATCACGTACTCCCTGAGCCGGTGTGGTTGCGAAAAGCTACACCAGCCTGCAGGTAGTTACAAGTCCGATGGCTTGAACACCCCAGCGAGGAGTGAGCTTTTAAAAAATAAAATCATCGATTTCCTGAAAAAAAGCGTTTTTTTGTTGACAATCTGTACCAGTTGAATTTTATTAAATAGGTTCGGTGCCGGAGCGGGCGCATAGCTCAGTTGGTAGAGCCACCGGCTCATAACCGGTCGGTCGTAGGTTCAAATCC
>CAMZKT010000097.1 GCA_947311435.1 uncultured Desulfocapsa sp. | reverse complement strand
CCGGAATCGGAGTCGTCGGCTTGTTGGCTGGTGGCGGAGTATCCGTCCCAGGTAGTGCTGGTGCCAGTGGCTGAGGTGGTGAAAAACCCAGTGCAGTTGGCACTGAAAAGACGCACACCCCAGGCAGTGGCTGAGGTGGAACTAAAGATGACGCAGGTAGCGTCACAAAACATGTTGATGAAGTAAAGACTGAAGTTGGGGAAGTCGCGGGCGATACAAAAACCAAAGCTGAGGCGGTTGTTGATGATGCAAAAGCCAAAGTTGAGGAAGTCCTTGATGATGTAAAAACGGAAGCAGCAGAGAGTATAGAGGAAGTAAAGAAAAAGCTTCCTCAAAAGAGTGGTTGAAGCGGCTGAAAATTAAGTGCGGTCGCGCTTACCAGTTCAAAAAAAGGTCGATTGTGGCGGATGCCATGATTGGCCTTTTTTTTTCATTTCCTGAAGTGCAGGGTTTAGGTGTTAAGTGAAGTTTTGCTCTATTCTTTGAACGGTACAAAACGGAATGCCACCTGACTGCAATGTGTTATTTGATATTTGAGCCATTGAAAGTTGTTTGTGAGTAATGTATCATAATTGTTTATAAGATGGCAGCGAAAGTTGCCCATTCCATATGGTTTAAATAAAAAGAGAGGATTTATCATGAAAAAGATAGTAACAGCCTTGGCTCTATTTTCTGTGATTGGTCTTGCAGGATGTGGTGCAAGTAAAAGTGATCTTGAAGCAGTAAGAGCTCTTGCGACGCAGGCGAACACTACTGCTGATGCTGCACTAAAAACTGCACGCAGTGCAGAAAGTATTGCCATGGATGCCAAAGCATCTGCCGATGCCACAGAAAACAAGATTGAGAAGATGGCTAAGACTCATAAATCAATGCGCAAATAGGACTTTTGTCGCTTGAGTCTGGTAGGACAGAATTGCATAGATTCTGTCCTGCCTCGCTTTGTTTTCTGTGAGATGTAGAGTCCTGTTGGGAAAAAGGTTAAACTTTTCGATTATGTTGTCGAGAGGAGCGAATGCTCTTTTTTGAGGATATTTTCTGTCTGGGACGATGAGTAGGCTTTTTAGTTCTTAGTAACTGTTCCAGAATTTGTCGTTGTTGCATCCGTTCGGATTGTTTTCTGGCAACAAAGATTTTTGTCTCTGTATCCCTGTGTAGCCCAGTGACGTACATCGCCGTTGCCAGAGTCCCCGGAGTTGGAGTGAAATCCTGAAATTGTCTGAGGTGAAGCCCTAACTTTTTGAGCGTTCTGGCCATGTTTGCAGTATGTGACTTCCGGCATCCCGGATGGGAGGATATTATATAGGGACTGAAGTGAATCTCCTTCTTGAGCTCTTGGCCGAATGCTCTGCCAATGGTCAGGAATCTTTCTAGTTGCGCATGGGATTCTTTATGCATGATCGCAAGTATTTCTGGCTCTGTATGTTCGGGGGCAATTTTCATGGCACCTGGGGTGTGGGCGCGGATTATCTCCTTAAAGAGTTTTGGCGTCTTGAGCAGAAGTTCCAGACGCAACCCGGATGAGACAAAGACATTTTTCACTGAAGAGATGGCTGAAATCCTGTGAAGGAGTGAAAGGAACGAATTTTCATCAATCTGGAGGTTTTTACACACCTTTGGAAAGAGGCAGTCATGGTTTTTACACGATCCAATACGGCAGGAGACTCCGTATAAATTTGCAGTAGGGCCACCGAGATCGGTGATTGTTCCTGTGAAATTGTTCATGGAACTGATACGTTTTGCTTCGCGATAGAGTGAGTCTTGGCTGCGACTGGTAATTGCAGGCCCCTGGTGTCGTGTTATGGCACAAAAGGAACAGTTTCCGGAGCAACCACGAACAATGGTCAATGAGTGCTGGATCATTCTTGCAGCGGGGACATTTGGGAAGGCAGGATGCTCACAACGGGTGAAGGGGAGTTCGTAGAGAGCATCCATTTCTTTGGTGGAGAGTTTTGGTGGTTGCGGGTGCTGGATGATCCATGAATTTTGCTGCTTTTGAATCAGTATCCTGTCTGCATAGCTTCTAGCCTGGGAGTCGATTTCTTTTTCTGCTCGAAGAAACAGCTCTTTTTTTACGCTGATTTCCTGCCAGGATGGAAGACGAATGTTCTTCTGATTCTCTTCGCTCAGCCATGCCAGTAGATTTTGTTCGGTGAGTCTTTCACAGGTGCCTGCAATATTGTTTAAGTTCCGCTTCTTGTCTAATCGTTCTGCGATTTCGAGAATCGCCTGTTCCCCCATGCCATAGACGATAAGGTCAGCTTTTGCATCACTCAGGAGTGAGGCACGCAGTTTCTTTTGTTTGTAGTCGTAATGGATAAAGCGACGCAGAGACGCTTCGATTCCACCAAGTATTACAGGAATCTCCTTGAAGGCAGAACGGACAAGATTTGTGTAGAGCATGGAGGCCCGATCCGGGCGTCGTCTCGACATCTTTTCTTTTTTGCTGCCAAACCAGGGGTTCCCGTGCGGAGAATAGGCATCTGTGTCCCGCACCTTGCCATTTCCAGTATAGTTGGCAACGATTGAATCCAGATTCCCGCCTGTAATTCCAAAAAAGAGCCGGGGCCTTCCAAACTGACGGAAATCATCGTTGACGTTGTAACGTGGTTGGGCAAGAATGGCTACCCGATATCCCCTGCTTTCAAGGAGCCGACCAATAAGAGCAACGCCGAACGAGGGGTGGTCCACATAGGCATCTCCTGTTATGAGCACGATATCCACTTCACTCCAGCCTCTGGCCACGCATTCTTTTTTACTTGCCGGGAGTGGCAAGACTATATCATCTGTATTCATGCTTGTATAGTAACTACGGCAGGAGAACTATGCAAACAGGAATATGAACGCCTCCTTGTGCAGAGGAAAAGAATGCGGTAAAATTGCCGCAAATCAACTCAAGGGAAATGTATGGGTATTACGATAGAAAAGTTTTTAGAAATTCTTGAAAAAGAAGTTGAAAACTATCAGGTTCCGGTTGTGGATCTAATCGCAGTTCAGACCAAAGATCCCTTTAAAGTCCTGGTGGCAACCATCTTATCAGCCAGAACCAGAGATGAAGTGACAGCAAAATCTTCTGAACGTTTGTTCGCCAGGGCAGGGACGGTCGAGGAATTAGCAGAGCTTGACGAAGAGACACTGCAAAAAATTATCTATCCAGTTGGCTTTTATAAAAATAAGGCAAGGTATCTGGCTGCCCTGCCCGAAAAATTAATAAGTGAGTATAACTCCACAGTACCTTCTTCCATGAGGGGGTTACTTGCTCTCCCTGGAGTAGGAAGAAAAACAGCAAATCTGGTTATGGCTCAGGCCTTTGGTATTCCTGCAATTTGCGTAGATACCCATGTCCATCGAATCATGAATATCTGGGGCTATGTTACAACCAAAACACCAGAACAGACTGAAATGGCACTTCGTAAAAGTCTTCCAGAGCGCTATTGGATTCCAGTGAATTCCATATTGGTAGCTTTTGGGCAGGGAACATGCAAGCCTGTTGGGCCACGTTGTGACCGTTGCGTGCTCTCGGAGAGTTGTCCGAAAATTGGCGTGACACAGGGAAAGAGTAAGATGAATATGAACAGCAGGCAGCAAGGCGTGCAACGCCTTGTTTCCTGGAATGTGAACGGTCTACGTGCTGTCTTCAAGAAGGGATTTGTTGAACTCGTAAAGGAGATGAATCCTGATGTCTTAGGTTTGCAGGAGATTAAGGCAATGCCTGAGCAGTTACCGGATTCCCTGCTCAATATGAATGCTTATCATGGATATTTCCATAGTGCTCTGCGTAAGGGCTATTCCGGTGTCGCAACCTATTCGAAAGTGCAAGCTCAAAATGTTATCAGGGGAATTGGTGATTCCCGTTTTGATGACGAGGGAAGGGTTTTAACACTTGAATTTGAAACCTACTTTTTTGTGAATTGCTATTTTCCAAATTCAAAGGGTGATCTAAGCCGCTTGGATTATAAACATGATTTTAATGTTCTTTTACAGCAGTTCGCAGAGGGTCTGGCCGTTGAAAAGTCGGTAATTGTGTGTGGCGATTTTAATGTGGCTCACAAAGAAATTGATCTTGCAAACCCTGCTCAAAACCGAAAAAATGCAGGTTTTACACCTGAGGAGTGTGCCTGGATGGATAGTTTTATGGAGGCTGGATGGATTGACAGTTTTCGAATGAAAAATAAAGAGTCTGGTCAATATTCCTGGTGGAGCTATAGAAGCCGGGCACGGGAGCGGAACATCGGGTGGAGAATAGATTATCACGGTGTTGACAGGAAAAGTCGGGAAAGAATTGTAGATGCTGACATCTACCAGCATATCCACGGATCTGATCATTGTCCGGTGGTGCTTGATTTCCTTGGCTAATTCAGATACATTTAATCGTGGTACCTGGATCCTGCTTTTTTCATTTCCTGAAGTGCAGGATTTGGGTGGTATCTTTTGTTTGAGTATCCTGGATGGAGAGAACGATGGGAATAAGTGAAAAGCAGTACACCATACTTCTGGCCGATGATCATACCTTGATACGTCATGGTATCAGGAACCTGATCTGTAATAATCCGGCATTAAAAGTAATTGGCGAAGTCGGAGACGGCGAAGAATTGATGGAGTATTTAAAAACGACACAGCCTGAACTGTTGATTCTTGATATATCCATGCCAAAACTCACTGGGATTGAGGCTGTCAGCAGGGTGAAAAAGCTTTATCCAGGTATCAAAATTTTGATGCTTACCATGCACAAGAATAAACAGTATTTTTATCATGCCATGTCGGCAGGAGCGGATGGCTATTTGATGAAGGAAGATTCTGATGAGGAACTGCTTCTGGCTATCAGACGTATTCAAGATGGTAAGTCCTACCTCTCTCCTTTCCTTTCCCAGGACTTTACGGATGACGTGATCTCCGCTTATCGGAACAATCACAGATCTTCTCCCTTCGAAACCCTCACTAACAGGGAGCGGGAAGTCCTTAATCTGGTTGTGGAAGGTCATACCAGCAAGGTTATGGCCAATATGCTCCATCTTAGTCCCAGGACCATTGACCATCACCGTGCCAATCTTTTACGAAAGTTTGATATGAAAAACAGTGTCGACCTTGTGAATTTTGCCGTGCGTAATGGGTTTGTGACACAGGCAGGCTGATTATGCTGCGATTCCTTCACTCTGCCCTCTTGTGTTTTCTGGAAGGCTGGCCAGGGGCAACTTAATAATAACTACCTCCTCCTACCGGGATTGTCTTTGTCGGGTTATCAGGGTGATCCAGAGGATTGTTCCGCCAAGTACCATCACGCCACTGAGAAGTTGACCTCGGGTTAGGAATCCTGCGATGAATCCAATGTGCTGATCCGGTTCCCGGAACAGCTCCACAAAAATTCTTAAAAAACCATAACCAATGAGAAAAAGACTGAGCATGCTGCCGTGCGGCCAGTTTCTCTTTTCTTTCCATGGCTGTTTTTTCAGTGCCCACAACAGGGTGAAAAGAAGTACCCCCTCCAGGAGCATTTCATAAAGCTGGGAGGGGTGGCGTGTCTGTGGGCCGCCGCCAGGGAATACCATGGCCCAGGGAACCGTCGAAGCTCTGCCAAAGAGTTCACCGTTAATGAAGTTTCCCAAGCGACCAAGAGCCAGGCCGATAGGTATGGTCACCACATACAGATCGGCACAGGTCCAAAAATCCAACTTGCACTTTCTGGTATAGAAATATCCGCCAAGCAGGCAGCCTAAACAAGCTCCATGAAAAGACATTCCTCCGGTCCATGTTGCCGGGATTTCCAGCGGGTGTTGCATATAGTAGGAAAAATTATAAAAGAGGACATATCCGAGGCGTCCGCCCACAACCACGGAAAGAATCAGGACAAGGTTCAGGTTTTCGAAACGGGGTTCAAGTGCTTTGTAGGAGAAATCCCGAATCTGTTTCAATACAAGAAAATATGAGGCGGCAAACCCAAGGACATACATCAGTCCATACCAGCGAACCTGGAGAGGGCCAATACCAAAAATTACCGGGTCTATGTTGGGGAATGTCATCATTTTAGTAATTGTCCATGGTGTTTTTTCAGATGAACTTGAAGCACTGAAATAGCGGCAGGGGTGACCCCGGAAATCCGGGACGCTTGACCGAGTGAACGTGGTCGAACCTTGCCCAGCTTTTCAACGACCTCATTGGACAGGCCGGACAACTTCTTGTAATCAATTGTTTCCGGAAGTTCCATAGCTTCAATTTTTTTAAAACGGGCGACCTGTTCTTCCTGACGTTTGAGGTATCCCTGGAATTTCACTTGCAGTTGTATCTCATCCCGGACACTGGATAGCAAAAGATCTTTGACTGCCTCTTGTCCTTCAGGCGGGTCTGTTGGGAGCAGGCTGACTTGAGTGAGGCTGAGTTCCGGTCTCCGCAACAGGCTTGCCAGGCTGCATTTCTGTTTGAGTGTAACGGAGCCTTCATGCAGAAGAATAGTGTTGGTTTCTTCATTTGGAATGACGTGGACTGACTGAAGAAGCCTTACGCCCTGTTCAAGTGAAGCCTGTTTTTGCAGAAATGCCTGGTATTTTTCTTCCTGAAGCAGGCCGATGCTGTGTCCAATTTCGCAAAGCCTGGTGTCCGCGTTATCTTCTCTCAACAGGAGTCTGTATTCAGCTCGTGATGTGAAAAGCCGATATGGTTCTTTGGTGCCACAGGTCACAAGGTCATCTATCAACACACCAATATATGCTTGAGCCCTGGTGAGAATGAGCGGTTCTTGGCCGCGAATCATGCGGACGCTGTTAATGGCAGCCATCAGTCCCTGCGCGGCTGCTTCTTCATACCCTGAAGTGCCATTAATCTGGCCAGCCAGAAAGAGACCGGGAACACGCTTGGTCTCAAGGTTTGGTTTGAGTTCCAGCGGGTCAATATAATCATACTCTATGGCGTACCCCGGTCGTACAATGATCGCATTTTCGAGACCCTTGATCGTCTGAAGCATGGCAAGCTGAGTGGAGAGTGGAAGGCTGGTGGGAAGGCCGTTGGGATAGACTTCTGTGGTCTCAAGGCCTTCCGGTTCCAGGAAAATCTGGTGTCTTTCTTTTTCGGGGAAGCGCATGACCTTGTCTTCAATGGAGGGGCAATATCTGGCTCCTGTTCCAGTTATTACCCCGGTATACATTGGCGATTTATCTATTCCAGCACGAATTGCTGCATGGGTGTCTGGGTTGGTGTAAGTGATGTAGCATGGTCGTTGTGGAAGGAGGTATTGACCAGCGTTGGTAAATGAGAAAAATGCGGGTGGTTGGTCGGAATGCTGTTCTTCCAGTTCCGAATAGTCTATTGAACGAGAATCAAGTCGTGGTACTGTACCGGTTTTCATACGGCCCATCGTAAAGCCGATTTCTTTGAACCATGCGGAAAGGCTTGTGGCCGGGGGATCTCCCATCCGACCGGCAGGAAAGTTTTTCAGGCCGATATGGGTGAGGCCGTTGAGAAAGGTTCCGGTGGCAACAATAACAGCTTTAACGGCTATTTCCTCATCAAGTATGGTTTTGATCCCGTATATGCGCCCCCTATTTAAAAGCAGAGACTCCACTTCTGTCTGTTTAATTTCGAGGCCTTCCTGAGCTTCCATAACTGATTTCATGCGTAGGCGGTAGAGCAGACGATCTGCCTGAGCACGAGATGACCTTACAGCAGGGCCTTTACTGGTATTGAGTCTGCGAAACTGGATTGAGCTTGCGTCTATGTTTTTAGCCATTTCTCCACCCAGTGCGTCGATCTCTCGCACCAGGTGCCCCTTTGCCAGCCCACCAATGGCCGGATTGCAGGACATGGCACCGATGGTGTCTATGTTTATGACTGTGACAAGTGTTTTGCAGCCCATTCTGGCGGCAGCAAGGGCCGCTTCACAACCGGCATGCCCGGCTCCTATAACTGCAATATCGTATGACTGCATAATGACTAAGCCTTGTTCTGTGTTGTTATCTTCTTGAATAGTATGGTGGCGATGGGCAAGCCGTCACACTCATGACCTTGTATCGCCTTGACGGGTGATTAATCTTTGCGCCAGGAAATCAATGCCCAGCGGGATGGGTAGGGACGATTGACCGTGACTTCGCCATTATTGGCAATGGAACTGTTGCTTTGAATATATTTTTCGAGCTTGGATTCTTCTTGCTTTGTCAGATTAGAAAACATCCAGCGATATGAGTCATATGCCTCCTCCATTGATGAAAAAGAGATGGTTTTATTCAGGCTGATAATGTCAACATTGGGGTGGATGTCCATGGAATACAGGGTATTTATTGTGTAAATATAGTCGGGGCCTGAGCGGAAAGGCCTGTCTAGGGCAGCAAAGGCTCCGTTATCAAAGGGGGTTGGGTTGATCCTGTCTACCACAATGACAGAGTGTTTTGCATAATCGTTGAGCTTGGCAAGTGCGTTCTGGAGGTTCTTAACACTCAAGGAGCGACAGGCAATGCAGATATCATGACGTTTTATTTTCATTGTATCCCAGTCATCTTCCCAGGAAGCAAGAACGGTTCGTATATTGTTGATATGTTGTTCGCTGGCACGTGTGCTCAATACTTTGAGCATACCTTTTGAAAAGTCAATGGCTGTAACGGATTTGACTTTTTTTGCAAGTGGAAGTGCAAGTGTCCCAGGGCCCGAACCGCCGTCCAGAATCGTGAGATTGGAAGAGAGGGGGATACGATCAAGGACAAGATCCACAAAAGGAGAACTGCTGTTTCTTTTGGCAAAGGAAGGAGCTTTTTTGTCCCAGTCTGCAGGCCCCTTGGGAGTCCATGATTTTTCAGCTCTGGCATTTTGCCAAAGCCTGTTCCAGTCAATTTTGTCGTAGGTTAAATCGGGGTGCATCATAGTTTTTTCTCATTATTACGAATGGGTGCAATACAAAAAAGTAACAATGCGGAATCCGCCATGCTCTGATGAGTTAACGTGCTACGTAGAATGTCGAATATCAAACAAGGAATATCAAATTAGGAAGTTTTCTCCCTGGAAACTTGCAAATTGGCCAGAAAACAAGATGTCAATAAGTTGTTTTAATTCGAATAACACTTTTTGAGCAATTCATACCGCGAAATGAACTAATCAATCTTCCTGTTTAAATTTTTTATTTTCCTTCTTCATTCGATATTTAAATTACATCGTTAAATCAACACATAACATGCTTTCTCGTTTTGTCGCTTTATTGTATTGCACCCATTACATATCGGGCAGAACTTGCAATAGAGGGCATCTGGCCTCGTGTCTGCCGTATCAGTATTCGCTCGGAAGCGTAGCACAGGCAAAATGCTTCTGCAAGGCATTGCCGAAAATGTTTGACAGTGTCTGGTCAATATGGTTATTATCTTTCGTTTGTGGATTTTATGCTCTGTGAATGGCCGAAATTCAGTGGACAGTTGTGCAGAGTAAGAGCATCCGAGGTTAGAAACAACTCTCGGTAACTGAAGATAATATCTGATTTAGATTGATAATAATCCGTGATAACTGAGCGGACAAGGAGTAAGAAATGAGTAAACGTACATTCCAACCCAGCAATATAAAAAGAAAACGTAGCCATGGATTTCGCGCGCGCATGTCCACTCGAGCCGGACGTGCCATTTTAAATGCCCGTCGTGCCAAAGGGCGTAGACGTCTCTCTGCTTAAGTACATTGCCTCGGTGTAAACTCCCGAAAACAGTCCTTCTCCGTAAGGAGCGGGAGTTTGATAAGGTATACAGGCATGGTACACGTTTGCATGGAAAAGGCTTCTCGCTCATTTTTTGTCCCAACGAATTAGGTATAAACAGAATCGGAATCAGTATTCATCGTAAACTGAGAGGTGCTGTTAAGCGAAACAGGATTAAACGCATTATTCGTGAGTCTTTTCGCCTGGACAGAACTGAATACCCTGTTTGTGCAGATATCGTCTTTGCGGTTCGTCTTGATTTTCCCTTGCAGTCTCCAGCCGAAATTAGCGGGGCTGTTGCAAGCCTTGAAACCCGAGACCGGCCATAGTTCTTTCAGCCGGAAGTGAAGCCTGATGCGGTACAGTTTTTTTCTACCTCTTATCTCTTTTTTTGTGTTGTGAAAGTGTGTCTACTGCCCAGAGATATCTTTTTGGGGTTAATCCGAGGCTATCGCTATCTCATCTCTCCGCTTCTTCCTCAAAGTTGCCGTTTTACTCCTACTTGCTCTCGATATGCAATGGAAGCCATTAAAACCCATGGTACATTGCGGGGGCTTCTGCTCTCCTGTTTCCGGATTGTACGCTGCCAGCCTTTTTGCAAAGGAGGCTACGATCCTGTGCCACTGGTATCCGGGAAGGCGTGTAACTGTCATGGAGCATCCAAAGGGGTGCAGCCATCCAACAAAAAAACGTGTGGAACCTCTCCGGACGTAACTTCTTAACATGGTATAATCATGGATATGTACAGAACTTTTTTAGCAGTTGTTATCTCTTTTGCTATACTCATCGGCTATCAGTATTTCTTCGTGGGATTTGCTCCTGTAGATGATTCTGCTCAGAATCAAGCGGTTCAGGAGGCAGGCACTTCAGTTGAGACTGTTGTTCAACAAACAGACAAAGGGAGCACTGCGATAAACTCTGCTGAATCGGTTCAACCAGTTATAGCAGGAAACATGGTTCGTCCCGATAGAGAAGCCAAAAAGATAATTGTAGAAACGGATCTCTATACTGCCTTATTGAGTGAGGATGGTGGGGCGATTCAGAGTTTTATTCTCAAAGAGCATACTGAGACAGCAGATCCGGATTCACCGGGTATGCAGTTGGTGAGGGTGGATGGAAGCGAAGGCTTTCCATTGGAATTTTCCTGGGGAAGTGTGGCTCCTGCCGAAACGTTTTATGATGCAGGTGGCAGCGAGGTCAGCTTTGCTGGAAATAAGGGAAGTCTGAGCATGGAGGGGCAGGGAAATGGCCTTGAAATAGTTCGGGAATATACTTTTTTGAAAGATAGTTACCTGATGGAACTCACCATTTCTGTGAAGAATGTGTCCGGAGGTGTTCTTCAGGGGGTGGCTGCGTTGCATCAATCGAATGTTCCCTTTAGAAGCATACGGCCCGGAAGTCGGTCTCTCTTTATAGGGCCTGAGTATTACATGAACGACACCTACACTGAAGTGGATTCAGATGAGTACGAAAACGGGCCGTTTACTGTAAACGGGGAAATGGAATGGGTGGCTTACGGCGGGACATATTTTATGTCTGCATTTCTTCCCCAAAACGGCAGTGCTGCTTCCATGACAATGTCTTCTTTTGGTGAAGACGGTGTAAAGATGAAGTTGAATAGTTCATTGGATACTCTGCAACCTGGAGAGACCAAAGTGTATAGCTATAAACTATTCTTCGGTCCTAAAAAACTTGATATTTTGAAGACCGTAAGTCCGAATTTACATTATGCCGTGAATTTTGGCTGGTTTGATGTGATAGCTCAACCAACTCTCTTCTTGCTCAATTTCTTTTATGGTATTGTCAGAAATTATGGAATAGCCATTATTCTTGTGACCGTTCTCTTTAAAGCGATTTTTTGGCCGATAACCCAGAAGGGATTGAAGTCAATGAAAAATATGCAGAAACTTCAGCCCAAAATGGCTAAGTTGAAAGAAAAGTATAAGGATGACCCTACCAGGATGAATAAGGAAGTGATGAATCTGTATAAAACCTATAAGGTCAATCCTTTAGGTGGATGCCTTCCTATGGTGCTTCAGATTCCGGTGTTCTTTTCCTTATATAAAGTGTTGTTAATGTGCATTGAGTTACGGCATGCACCTTTTATGCTTTGGATAACAGATCTTTCCGCACCTGATCGTCTGTTTAGTGGCCTTGGTATTCCTTATCTTGGCGGCATTCCTGTACTCACTCTTTTAATGGGGGCCTCGATGTTTCTGCAACAGAAAATGACTCCGACGACAGCGGATCCTACTCAGGCTCGAATTATGATGTTTCTCCCTGTTTTGTTTACATTTATGTTTGTTAATTTTGCATCTGGTTTAGTGCTGTATTGGTTTGTCAATAATTTACTTGCAATTTTTCAACAATATGTGATCAACCGGCAAAGTAAAGCATAATTGTTAATACCCAAAGTGGAAGATTTGTGATCTGGAGATTCGTTTTTCCAGGTTGCAACAATTCCAAAAGGATGAAAGGAAATGGTTTCAGAGAAAATGGATTTCTATGCTAAAGAAGTAACTGATGCAATAAATAATGCATGTGAGACTTTGCAGGTACCTCAGGAAGAGTTAGCGATTGAGGTCGTTGATACAGGCTCCATGGGAGTTTTTGGACTTATACGTAAAAGAGCTCATATCAGAGCCAGTGTGAAAAACAGTGAGCAGTTAACCGAGGTCGATCTTCCCCAGTCAAGGGTTGAGCATACGACCCAAAAAGTGGTGGAAGTCAAAAAGTCAGAAGGAGAAAAAAAGGATCTTTCGACGAGTGGGAAGGTATCGAAGAAGACCAAGGCTATCATAGGAAAAAAAGCCAAGAAGGAAAAGGGAGAAGAAGAGGAGCAGAAAGAAGCTGCGCTCTCCGTTGTAGAAGCTGTTGTTATTTCAGCAGAGAGTATGGAAATTGTCCGGAAGCAGCTAGAGGATCTTCTAAGACTCATGGGTTTTCCTTCTGAGATATCAACAACTCTTGTTGACGGAACCATTCGTTGTAAGGTGGGTGATGAGCATGAAGAGGCTCTTACTGCACAGGATGGGAAAATTGTTGACTCACTTCAGTACATTTTAAGAAAACTGGCTGCCCGGAAAGTAGAAGAAAAAATTCGTCTTTCCATTGATGTTGGAGAGTTTCGCGAAAAACGAAAAGTGGAGTTGGTGGCCCGAGCCAAAGAACTTGCTGAAATGGTAAAGGCAGACGGTAAGACCCAGGCCATCCCGCCTTTGAATCCATCGGAAAGGCGTGTGGTTCACGTTGCCCTACAGGAAGACAAAAGTATTCGTTCCCGCAGCGTTGGTGATGGCCTGTTTAAAAAAATTCTCATCTATAAACCAGGCAAGGGGAAAAAGCCGGGAAGTAATAAACGAGGAGGCCGAGGGCGTCGTGGAAAACCCACAAAAAAAAACCGGGAGAACGGTGAATCTTAACTCCTTTTCCTGATTGAAAAAATGGCTAACAACGATACCATTGCCGCCATTTCGACCCCACCAGGAGCCGGTGGGATAGGAATCATCCGCATGAGTGGTGCCCTGTCCCTTACGTTTCTGCAAACGATCTTTCAACCAGCGGATAGTACCTGCTGTTTTGAAAGCCATCATTTGTATTATGGGCGTGTTGTTCATCCCGACAGCGACAGGGTACTTGATGAAGTACTTGCCGTATTTATGGCGGCACCCAAAACATATACCCGTGAAGATGTTGTCGAAATCCATTGTCATGGGAATGTTCTTGTCTTGCAGTCCATTCTGGAACTGCTTCTTAATCTCGGTGTACGCCTTGCAGACCCTGGAGAATTCACCAAACTTGCCTATTTAAACGGAAGGATAGACCTCACTCGTGCCGAAGCTGTTATAGACATTCTTTCTGCAAAGACCCGTAAGGGGATTGAGATGGCACAGGAGCAACTTGGTGGAAGTTTGTACGAACAGGTTGATGCTGTTCGTTCTTCTCTTGTTCAGATGCGCGCGGTCGTCGAAGTAGCCATTGACTTTCCTGATGAGGATATCGAAATTGTCAACCATGAGGCCCTGCTTCTTCAACTGCGGGACGATGTTATTAAGCCGCTTAAACGTCTGGAACGTCAGGCAGAACATGGTAAAATTATCCGTGATGGTGTGTCTGTAGTAATTGTAGGCTTGCCCAATGTCGGGAAATCCAGTCTTTTAAACACACTGTTGCAGGAAGAAAGGGCTTTGGTAGCACCAATCCCGGGTACTACTCGTGACACTATAGAAGAGTACCTGGATATCCAAGGGCTTCCAGTGCGGATTGTAGATACTGCAGGTATTCGACAGGGTGCCGATGAGGTGGAGGTGATGGGGATTGAGCGAGCCAGGAAACAAATCGACCAGGCAGATTTGGTCCTTTTCATGTTTGATGGAGAAAGGGGTTTTCAGGAGAGTGACCGGGAACTTCTCGAAACTGTGAATCACAAACAGCTGCTTGTGCTTGCTAATAAATCAGATATCGTCAGTCCGCTTCAGGTGAAGAATATCTTTGGCTTTACTGAGGCAGGTCTTCCTTTAATTCAAATTTCTGCAAAGGAACAGCAAGGGATTGCTGCTCTGAAAGAATCCATTTATCAGGCAGTGGTTGGCGGCAAGGATCAGTGGCAGGAAGAGAGCTGTGCACCTAATGTGCGGCATAAAGCTGCTCTTAACTTTGCTGTAGCTGCAGCCATTAGGCTTGAAGACGGGTTGAAATCACGGTTGAGCAGTGATCTGCTTGCGATAGATTTGCAAGGCTGTCTGGAACAGCTTAATGCCATTGTAGGAACCACCACTACCGATGATGTGCTGGATGTGGTTTTTAAACAATTTTGCCTTGGTAAATAAGCTTTGTAGGGGGACTATTCACAGAGAACCCTATCTTTGCGTGGTTGCACGCTGGCTCGTGTATGACTAATATACGGCATCAGCCTGCCTGCGAAGACCTGCAGTCTCCTGTAAACAGTTACAGTTTTGGTGGCTTTCGGTTGTAAGTCGCCTCGCTCAATAAAACATCTTATAAGTTACCATCTAGGAATAGTTATACCTGTCGTTTTCTTGTCCAAAATCAGCTCACTAAAAAAAGTGAGAGACTTGTGTTCCGGGTGATGGATAAAGAGCACATACTTAAACTTTCACTGCCAAGCATGATGGCGTCGTAAAAATTCCTCATCTGCTATTGTGCTGCATTTACTTAAATTTCAGACTACCTTAGTACTCCGAAATTAAACAAAAATGTGCATCTCGCGTATGAATTTTTTTACTTGATCTAGCCATCGGAATTTTAACCTTTTGATGGACTCGTAAAAAACTAAAATTGTATTTTCTGCCGATTTGTGAAAATCAGCAGCAATGTTACCCAAAATGCGACAACAGTTTGGATTTGGCGCGAAATCTGTTCTTTGACATGGCTGTAGAGTGATAAACAGACGGTGATTGTACCACATAGTGGTGCAAAAGGGCCATTGTTTCGAATTCTGTACCTGCCGGCACGGAAAATATTGAGACCGATGGCCTTCATGATTGCTGCAAACCGTACAGCCTTCATGCCGCGAACTCGAAGATGCTTAACTCCGGTTCGTCGATCGTATTCCGACATGGTTGCTTCCACTCCGGCTCGATAACGATATTTTTCTTTGAAGGCCGGGCTGTTTTCGTGCTGTCTTCTGCGGGCAAGACGGATGTCTTTTTTCTTGTATCGATAATAGCAGGCCTTTTTTCCCTTGCTCACCGGGCAGCGGCTGAGGTCGGTACATTGCAAACACCTGGTGGTTGGAAAGGCCGCGCTGAAGCCCTGTTTGGTCTTTTTTACCTTATCTGGAGCAACACCTTGGGGACAGGAAATGATCCGGCCCTGATCATCCAGGACAAAATCGGCAAGATTAATATTCTTCTGGTTACCGGGCATGGCAGGAGCAATGACGTTAACACCATGTTCATCCCTTGCTTGTTCGCAGTTGGTGTCACTGCCGTACAAAGAATCTGCAAGCATATTTTTGGGTGCCATGTCTCGCCCCTGCAAATCATCGATTGCCGGAAGGAGGGCATTGGCATCATGCTGGTCGGCAGACTCTACAGCAACGTGGGTGATCAATGAGAGTTGCTTATCGTCCTCTTCGGAATAATTTTCGACCACCTGCACCTGGTACCCTTGCCCTTTATGGTTACTGTAACCGGCACCAGGATCAGAAGGATTCTGGAGTGAATCGGAAGGCACTTCTTTATTTGGTCTGGCAACTGCTTTGGCCTCGGAAGGCCTATCCTCTTTCTCGACAATGCATTGTTCTTTAAACAGCCTGGAGAGCAGCTTGAAAGAGTGCATCTCGTGTACAGTGGAGACAGAAGAAAAATGTTGGGTGAGAAAAAATACATCTTCAGCCAGTTGATCAAGGGTTCGCCCAGACTCAGAAGGCTTAACCATGGCAAAAAGCGATTCCTTCTTCTTGCTCATGTATCTCCTGGTCAAGTCGTTGTCCAGCTGGTCAAACAAGCTGCGGTGTTGTCGTTTCAGGTTAATCAGGAACTTCTTGATGGTTTTGACGAACAGGCCTATCCGACCAAGATGACGCATATTTGACTTGATATGGACGGAATCCATACGCTGTTTTTCCAGATCCACCTTAAAAATCTTGACCAGTAACGAAAGAGAGGTCGTGAAGATTTCGTTATAAACCTCATCCGTGGACAACTTGTCACGCATGGTCCAGAGAGATTTATGACTGACATAGGAAGCAGCATCCTCCGGACTTGTTATATTGAGAGCATAATGCCACTGGATGTTAAAACAGAACTGCCCAACCGCCTGCTCATCAGTGAGATCATGCATTTGCTGGAGGATCATCAGGCCCATCATGGAATAGAGCTCTTTTGTAGGACGCCCGTTCCAGTCATCATAGTGTTTACGTAGAGCCTCTACGGGGAGCGCAGGGAGTATTTTTTGTTGAAACAGGCCCGACCATGACTTGTCTAACAACTTTCGTCTCTTGGGCCCCAAGTGGCCCCAGGGATCGAAAATGTAACCCTGTTTGTGATTTTTAGCATAGAACATCAGGAAACCTCTTATTTATTTGATTTTACATTCTAATATTAACATAAGAGGGCTCTGGGGTGCAATGAAAAAATATGGTTTTATCTGTAAAATTAATTAGTTGACTGAAAATAACTTTTTACGAGACCATCAATAATG
>CAMZKT010000096.1 GCA_947311435.1 uncultured Desulfocapsa sp. | reverse complement strand
CTGTTACAACAAACGTCCCTTTCTTTAATAGTGTTTCTAGATTACTGCCCGACTTCATCGGCTAGACTCCTTCTGCCAAAACCTGTCTTTTAAGTAGCGAACTTACAAAATCGTCCGCTACTCCTTTTAAGAAAACGATACAACACAAATAAACACTTTCTCTTTATTTGTGTCCACACCCCATACCAGTGACGGCTTGGCCAGTTCCGCCAGCATCAAGATCACGGCGCATCTCCATATCAAATAGAACACGATCCTGCTTTTTGTTAATCCCAAGAAGATCACGTTTTTCATCAATGGCTGCGATCATTTTACCTGCGATTTTTACAGGGTCTTCAGAAACAGCCCAACAAGCACCAAAATCATCTTTCATTCCTTCAAGCAAATACTCTGTCATCTCTTTCGATCCAGTAACCGGAAGATTCTGAAAAACGACATGGGCGCCCGATGAAACAAAATACTGGCCAATGGCAACGGCTTTTTCACTCATCCAAAGAGGAGCTGTACCACAGGCTGGAAGATCAGAAATTTTATCCCCAAGCCCTCCCTCTTTTACCATTGCAGTAAGAGCGATAAGCAGCCTGCTGTTATCAACACATGAGCCAACATGGAGAACCGGTGGCATACCTATCGTTTCACATACCTCTGCAAGGCCTTCTCCACAATATTTGGCCGCCGCCTCTGGTCTCATAAGGCCAGCACGACCTAAGGCTTGAGCAGCACAGCCCGTTGCAAGGACAAGAACATTGTTTTTAAGAAGTTCAACGGCAATCTTAAAATGCACATCATCACTGTACTTATAATGCTCACAGCCTACCATGGCACCAACACCTTTGATTCGGCCATTAATAATGTTGTCATTTAACGGACGATAGCTACCACGAAATCTGCCTCCAAGCATGTTATTGATTGTTTCATGACTAAACCCTACGACAATATCAAATTTCTGGTCTTTTGGGATGTACATTTCACCCCGATTTTTATAATTTTTTACAGCACGGCTAAGAATAGCTTTGGCAGACCCGAGAGGATTGTCTTCTTCAAACTGCATGTGTACAGCGTCAGGCATCTTAGCGCGATAGTTGGTGGTAATAATGTCTGTATGTTTTCCCTTAACAACCTGAGCAACAGACTGCATAACACATTGAACATCAACGACCATTGCTTCAACCGCTCCTGTTGCAAGTACCATTTCCTGGTTTATAAAAGATCCTGCAACCGATATTCCTCTCCGCATTAAGATTTCGTTACCAGTGCAGCAAACGCCAGCAAGGTTAATGCCTTTTGCACCAACTTTTTTTACAAGTTCTAAAATCTCTGGATCTTCAGCAGCCATACACAGGGACTCTGCAAGTAGTGGTTCGTGTCCATGTACAGTGACATTCACCTGATCTTCTTTCAAAACTCCTAGATCGATGAGAGCACGACGGGGGACAGGAGTCCCGAACATGATGTCAGTAAGCTCAGTGGAAAGCATTGAAGCGCCCCAGCCATCAGCAAGTGAGCAGCGTGCAGCCTGTTTCATGATATTCTTGTAATCCTGGTCAACCCCCATATGGGTTCGATGCATCATCTCAACAACTTCCCGGTCTACACCGCGCGGCTCTATCTCCTGCTCTTTCCACATTTCCTGTACTTTCTCTGGAGCACGTTTGAGCATGGAGAGAGTACCCTCCTGTTGCCCAAATTCTGCGAGAGCTTTTTCTCCAAGCTCAAGGGCAATATCATTCTTATCCCTTCCCTCTATTTCAACACCAAAGGTTTCTGCCATTGAGTGGAGTTTTTCAACATCTTGAATATCATGGGGGGTTTTTCCTTTGGCTGTTTCGATGAACCCTCTGACCATTTCACGGGCATGATCAGCATGCGCTGCAGTACCAGCTGCAACTATTCGCGCGAAGTTTCTGGCAACAACCGTAGATGCAGTCGCACCGCAAACACCGATCATGGAATCCACACCATCAATAACTGTACATGGCCCCATGTTACAGATACGACAGCAGGTTCCCCCAGAGCCAAACAGACACGCCGACACCCCTCGATCTTCAATACGATTATAGGCTGTTCTTACCTGCTTTGCTAATTCCTGATTGAGAAGATCCTTCGTTGAAGCGACTGTGATAATATCTTTAATTGAACATCCGACCTTAGCCTTGCTCATAGTATCCTCCTGGACAATGAGAGATAGTCAATGACACTTTGGTCAGCATGTATCTCTCCATATATAAAATCAAAAACTCTTTATATTAGATCAAGCCGGCTGCCATCTTAGCAGCCTGGACTGTGTTTTTCATCAACATGGTAATGGTCATAGGGCCGACGCCTCCTGGAACTGGAGTAATACATGACGCCTTTTCTTTCACGGCATCAAAATCCACATCACCTGCAAGGATAGCTTTCCCATTACTTGCCTTACCAATACGGTTCACACCAACATCAATTATTGCAGCACCCTCTTTAACCATGTCAGCAGTAACCATATTCGGTACACCAACAGCAGCGATGATAATATCAGCACGCCTACAGTGAGCTGCCATATCTTTGGTTCTGGTGTGGCAGAGTGTTATGGTTGCATTTCCAGCGTCCCGCTTTTGCAACATCAAATTTGCAATGGGCTTGCCTACGATATTTGAACGTCCAATGATGACAACCTCTGCCCCGCTTGTTTCAACGCCGCTTCTAGTAAGAAGTTCGAGGATTCCGTGTGGAGTGCAGGGAAGAAAGCATTGCTCACCAAGAACCATTTTCCCCACGTTAACCGGATGAAAACCATCGACATCCTTCGCTGGGTCAATAGCATACAGAACCTTTGCCTCATCAATATGTTTTGGTAGAGGTAACTGAACAAGAATACCATTAATTTTTTTATCGCTATTGTATTTCTCAACGAGTTTAAGGAGATCTTCCTCGGTGGTTTCCGGGTCAAGTGTAACCTGTTCTGAGTGGATACCAAGTGCGTGGGCAGTTTTATTCTTGGCCGCAACATACGATTGTGAAGCTGGGTCTTCTCCAACAAGAATGGTTACAAGACCGGGAACGATATTGTGTTTATCCTTTAACTCTGTGACCTCAGCGGTTAACTCTTCGCGAATTGCCTTTGCTGTTTCAGTACCACTTATAAGCTTTGCCGTCATAACTCTTTCCTCAATGATTCTGATGACTGATATTGCAGCACACAACATCACAACATCGATTAGTTAACCAGGAATAAACCGTCCCAGACCTTTATAATAAAAAAAGACGTAAAAGAAGACCTCTTCAAGAATCTTCAATGAAAGCCCCTGTTTCAGTAGAGCTCTCGGACATTACAGAGGCGCTAAAATAACTGATTTTTCAATTTTTTTCAAGTGACATATAAATCTTTTTTAATAATAATTAACTTTATTTGATAAAGTAGGTCGAAAAAACAGTTCCTTGAGTTTTCTGAGCTCCTGACATACACTACATATTATCAGGTAAAATAAAGTCTTGGCAAGTGTTCCCCAAGGGAGATAGTAATGGCATTAATTAAATGGAGAGAATCATACTCAGTTGGAATTGATCAATTTGACGAAGAACATAAATTTATCCTGAAGTTGATCAATGAATTGTTCCAGATTGTAAAAGAAAAAGATGTTGCCATATCAGTCACTTATGAAATTGAGCAACTTATCGACTACACAAAAAAACATTTCACAAATGAAGAACGTGCAATGGAAGAAGTTGGCTATGAACTTCTCGAAAAACACAAAGCGACACATGAAGAACTTGTTCAGAAAGTAATCGTATTCAAGAAAAGAATCGAAAATGGGGATGAGAGTGTAAATTCCGAGTTTTATCTCTTTCTAAGAGAATGGCTGCTTAGTCATATCCTTGAAGAAGACATGAAGTATGGTGCGGTTCTTTCCAACAGTGCACCCGAAAGAGCATAGAGTGGGGATCTGGCTGTCATCGAATCCTTTCCATGACAGCCAGATGATCTTCAATCACATCGCGACTATTGGGAGATATACAGGATCCCACCGCATTTTTCGCAGCAACTCCGCCATGCGAGCCTCATCCTCTTCATGTTGAAAGTTTGAAAAAACACATCGCCTGCTTACACCATTCTCCACGGCAGACATTGCAACAGCAAGAGCTACTTTCCCGCTTACCTCTTTTAATGCGCCCACTGGCGGCACTAGATTACCAGCTTCCATGTCAGCCTTTGACACACTGGCAGAAACTGCATGAGCTGCAACTGTGAAAAATTGAGGCAACACCTCTCTCGCCCCTGATCCCAGAACTCCAAGTCCTACACCTGGAAAGACAAAAACATTATTACATTGTCCAATGGAATGAGTCGTTCCCCGATGTACAACTGGATCAAATGGGCTACCAGTGGCGACCAGTGCTTTACCATCTGTCCACTTGTAGATATCCTCCGGAAGGGCCTCAGCGATAGAGGTTGGGTTAGAAAGAGGCATGATTACAGGTCGTTCGGTATTGGCATGAACTGCTTCAATGACATCCCTGGTAAAACAACCACCTTGACCAGAGGTGCCGATAAGGACAGTGATACCCGCCTCTCTGACTGTCTCAAGTAAGGATGATTTGATTGAATTCTTGAGCCAGGGAAATTGCTCTTTATTTTTTGCAAATTTATACTTATATTGTTCCAGATTACGGTCACTGGTAACAACACCTTTTGAATCAAGAGTGAATATTCTATCTCTAGCCTCCTGCTCTGTAAGCCCTTCCTCCACAAGTGCAACACCTATCTGGTCAGCTATCCCAATGCCTCCTGCCCCTGCTCCATGGACAAGAAAAACCTGATCCTTCAATTTTTCAAGCTTTATACGCATGGCTGTTAAAATAGCAGCAAGACTGATGGCACCTGTGCCCTGGATATCATCATTAAAAGATATCAGGTCATGGAGGTAGGCGTCTCGTATTTCAAAGGCGTTTTGCTTTGAGAAATCCTCCCATTGGCAAAGTGCGTTTGGAAAAACATTTCTAAATGCCTGAGCAAAACGTCCTATAAACTCAAGGTAAGCGTCACCAGTCAATCGATGGTGGCGCCAGCCTAGATATTCGTTGTCAGCGAGTAAGGCCTCATTGTTGGTCCCCACATCAAGGGAAACGGGCAGGCAATGCCAGGGAGCAACCCCGGCACCCTGAGTGTAAAGCATGAGTTTACCAAGGCAAATAGCAATCCCCCCCGCACCCTGATCCCCAATCCCAAGTATTCCCTGGTTGTCTGTTACCACGGCAACCCTGATATCTCGATGAAGATATCTGCGAAGAATATTTTCGGCCTGATCAATATTTCCAGGATAAAAATGAAGACCATTGGCCTGACGGAACATGGAGGAATACTGCTGAACAGCAAGCCCGACTGTGGGCGTATATATAATTCCCATCAGGTTTTCTATGTCCCTTTGTATAACAGCATGGGCAAGCACAACATTGCGATCAAACAGTGAACGCAGGTAGATGAACTTTTCTATCGGCTTTTCCCTTGAATTCACTTTGATCAGTGAATTCTCCACCTGATGTTGAATGCTTCTTATAGCTGGTGGAAGTGCCGCTTCTAGCCCAAGCCGTTTTCGCTCCGCCAAACTAAAGGCCGTCCCCTTATTTACATAGCTTATACCATTAACGGATGAGCCACTGGAATACACAAGTATTTCCCTGGTATTCCCATACTCATCATACTTAAAACCGTATTGATTCTCAGACACTTCTTTGCTCCCCGCCCCGTCAAGTTGATTTGGGAAATTGACTTTTAACCGGCAATATTCCATAATGTGTCACCATGACACACTGGAAAACAATTCTAAAGAACTCGGTGACCAGCCCGGCTGCCCTGGCACACCATTTCGATTTTGAGCATACAGCACTGGAAGCTACTTGTGCAAGCTTTCCAATGCGAATAAACTCTTATTATTTAAACTTAATCCAATCTGTCGGTGATCCTCTTTGGAAACAGGCCGTTCCCGACGCTATGGAAATAAATGATTCCATATGTATTCCAGATCCACTTGCAGAAGAAAATCTGAGCCCCGTACCAAATCTTGTGCATAAATATCCAGACAGAGTCTTACTCCTGGTAGCCAGTGAGTGCGCCATGTATTGTCGGTTCTGCACCAGAAAACGTAAAGTCGGGAAGCCCTCAATGTCTATCAATAAAGATACATTAGATGCTGGTATTGCTTACATAAAAGAGAATACAGAAATTAGAGAGGTTCTTATTTCAGGCGGCGATCCATTCTTGCTCTCAGATGCAAAACTTGATTCATTGCTTACACGTATTCGTGCAATCCGAAGCGTTGAAGTAATTCGAATAGGAACCCGAATTCCTTGTACCCTGCCAATGCGAGTGACAAAAGAGCTTGTAAAAATACTCAAGCGAAACCACCCTCTTTACGTAAACACTCATTTCAACCATCCCCTGGAACTCACGCCGGAGGCAGCAAAAGCCTGTGCACTTCTGGCTAACGCCGGCATACCTCTTGGATGCCAAACGGTTCTCCTGAAAGGAGTCAACGACGCCCCCCACATATTAAAAGATCTCTTCCTTGGGCTGCTCCGAATGCGTGTGAAACCCTATTATCTTTTCCAGGGTGACTTAACAAAGGGAACAAACCACTTTCGTACTCATACCCAAAGTGGCATAGAAATCATGCGACAACTCATTGGAAACATATCAGGGATGGCGATACCGACCTTTGCCCTTGACGCCCCTGGTGGAATGGGAAAGATACCACTCACTCCCGACTACGTTTTGAACAAAACAAAAGAGCTTAGTTTTCTTAATTACCGGGGTGTGCGCTGTTCTTATCCTGAAAATGGCGATCCGGTTTGAAACTTTCTTCTGTAAATCACTATCCGTTTTCTCAATTGATTTTTTTTCGTTACCATTTATTATTTCCATTCCTTGATATTCCTCAATAGAAAAAATATACTCTAATAAACTAAATATATTTATCAAGCATATCGAGTAATCACTCTTCAGTAGTGCTGTTCACTTTTACACTGAATCACTCTTCCATAGGGCCCAGGCAATGAATAAAAACGAAACACTTGAGGCAGTTCTCAACTCAGACGATCTTCCCACACTTCCAACCGTTGCTTCAAAAATCATCACCCTCACCGCACGTGAAGATACAACCCTGTCCGATATTGCGAATCTTGTTACCATTGATACCGCACTGTCCGCTAAAATTCTCAAGGTATCAAATTCAGCATTTTATAGCTTTGCACAGCAGATCAGCTCTATTAATCAGGCAGTATCCATTCTTGGGATCAACGCAGTGAGAAGTCTTGTCCTCTCATTTTCTTTTCTCACCATGAAAGCCGGGAAGAAGAAAGGGCGATTTGATTTTGAACAATTCTGGAAAAATTCTCTGGCTGCAGCCGTTGCTTCAAAACTAATCCTTGAACGAGTAAAAGGTACTGACACGGAAGAAATTTTTATTTGTGGACTCCTACAAAACCTCGGAGAGCTCATTCTAGCCAGAACATTCCCCGACAAATATGATGCAATGCTGGACAAAATCAGCAAAGAGAAAATAGAAATATCAAAAGCGCAGGAGGAAACATTTGGTACAACACATTCAGTAATAGGGTACGAAGTTGCTAAAAATTGGGGGTTCCCCGAAGTACTTTGTCTTCCCATTTTGCACCATCACGATCCACTTTCGTACAAAGGCGACAATCAGAAGATTGATATAACCTGTAAAGCGTCCTATCTTTCAGATATTCTTATTTCCATCCTCTATTCCTGCAAACCACAGGAATTTCACAAGCGCTTTCGCAGGGAGGCAAGGTCTCTGCTTGGTATTTCAAATCATGATGTTGAACATATTCTCAATGATGTTCATGTGCAGGTGGATCAGGCTGGAGAATACTTTGGACTTCGTATTAAAAACACCAAATCCGTTCAAGAAATTCTCCAGGAGGCAAACATTCGCCTGAGCCTGATTAATCTCGATTTTGATCAGATGAACAAGGAGCTCATACAAACCAAGATAGAACTTGAAAATGTTGCCAAGGAACTCCAGAAAAAAAACAAACTCCTCGCAGACCTTGCAAATATTGATGGACTGACTGAAATATACAACCACCGCTACTTTCAAAACAGTCTTGACAACGAAATAGGCCGTGCAGTTCGTAACGAAACTGAAATCTCACTCCTCCTCATTGACATAGACTTTTTCAAAAAATTTAATGACACTTACGGCCATCAGGCGGGAGATTTCATTCTCAAGGAATTTAGCAGCGTCTTGAAGAACGAAATCCGCAAGTATGATACCCTGGCGAGATACGGAGGCGAGGAGTTCACAATCATACTCCCGGATACGTCAAGCACTGAAGCTTTAACGGTAGCGGAAAAATTACGAACCGCCGTTGATGAAAACGTCTTCAATGATTCACATACAGACTACCATGTCACTGCTAGTTTTGGTGTATCTACTGCCAGACCAGTAACCGATGATACCTTTTCCAAAGGCAAGCTGATAAGTGAAGCCGATTCTGCACTTTATGATGCAAAAGAGACCGGTCGGAATAAAGTTAAGCTTTATTCCAAAAAGAAAAAATGGTATAAGTTTTAGTCTGTATCAGACAAAAATGGATGTAACATAAGAGTAGCGAATTTTCAGTATCATATACAGGCCTATGACAGAAATCACCTTTAATTATCATTTTGATTTTCCGGACAACAGCAAGAAACGATTTCTCATCAAGCTTGATGCTGAAACGATTGAATACAAATCATCCAATAACATACCTCCCGACTGGACTCTTCTTGGGGTAGCTCGATGCCCATGCTGCCAACTTGAACTGTCTTCCCAAGATTACTGCCCCATAGCTGTAAATATAGCAGACCTTGTTTACGCTTTTAAAGATACTGCATCGCACAGATCCTGCCGGGCATCATGTATTTCCACTGCAAGAATCTGCCAGAAAGAGACTACAGTTCAAGAGGGATTAGCTTCGATTATGGGAATAATCATGGCCACAAGTGGTTGTCCTTCAATGTCTATTTTAAAACCCATGGCCTGCTTTCATCTCCCCTTCGCGACCGTTGAGGAATCCATGTACCGCTCGGTATCCGCATATCTTCTCCGACAGTATTTCTCTCATCAGGATGGCGAAAATTGCGATTTTTTTATGCATCGCATCCAGGAGCATTACAGTGAAGTACAACAGGTTAACGAAGGTATTTTAAAACGAATCAATATGGTATCAAAAATGGATGCTGACAAAAATGCCATTGTTACCTTAAACGCACTTGCTCAGATTTTAGTAATGGAAGTGGACGAGGATCTGGATTCCTTAAAACGCTTATTTCCCTAAACTCACCTCCTTCCCGATGGTTTTCCCGCAAAACATGGAAGTGAAGAGTTACATCATGCTCTCCGGGTCAACATCAACTGACACCCTCAAATCCCCCTTGAGATCAAGGGAACCTTTATCCATAACCATTGAACAAACATCATGTAAAGGTACTGATGTTTGTGATTTCAATAGCACCTGCCAACGATAGCGATCACGGATTCTATCAATGGGAGCTGGAGCCGGTCCCAAGATGTCAATTCCCGGCACATTTCTAGAACGACAGAGTTGTGCCACCTGAGCAGCCGTTTTTCGAACCTGTTCTTCGCGACTTCCAGACACCTTGATATTAATCAAGCGCACGTATGGAGGGAACCTCGGGTTTTCCCGAATTTCCATCTCTTTTTCATACAGTTTTTCATAATTGTGAGTTTGTACCAGCTCTATCGCGTAATGCTCCGGCCTCAACGTTTGAACGATTACTCTGCCAGGGCTTTTTCCTCTCCCGGCTCTTCCGGTAACCTGCGACAATAACTGATATGTCCGTTCAGCTCCGCGATAATCAGGCATACTCAAACCTCCATCTGCCCAGATAACACCCACCAGTGTTACATGAGGGAAGTCATGCCCCTTGGCAATCATTTGCGTTCCTATCAGAATATCTATTTCACGACCATGCATTCTTTTTAACAAAGCCATGAATTTTCGTCTGTCCGCAGCCGTATCAGAATCAATCCTGGCAATACGAGCATCGGGAAAATTCTCCTGCAACTCCAGCTCAACCCGTTCTGTACCAAAGCCAACTGGAATAAGTCTGGTTGAGCTACAAGAGGAACAGATTATATTTTCCTGTAATGTGTAGCCACAATAATGGCAGACCAGTTTTGCTTTTTTTTTATGATAGGTTAACGAAACATGGCAATGCTGACACGTAACGGCTTCGCCACAATCCTTGCACAGATAAATTGAGGAAAATCCACGTCGATTAAGCAGAAGAATCGATTGCTTATTGTCTGCAAGGTTTATTTCAATCTCCCTCCGCAATTGAGTACCTATGGCTTCACCGTATATCTTTTCCTTTTTCAGGCGAAGGTCAACGATGCTAACCGTTGGCAAGGGCCTGTTTTCCACCCTCTTTTTCATCCTAAGAAGTTGAAACCTGCCCGATGCTGCACTGGCATAACTGGTTATACTTGGAGTTCCTGAACCTAAAATAACCACAGCATCATTATAGCGGCCACGAAGTATGGCAAGGTCCCGGCCATTATACCGAAGCCCATCTTCCTGCTTATACGCAGTATCGTGCTCCTCATCTACTACAATAAGTCCCGGATTGGCAAGTGGTGCAAATACTGCTGATCGTGCTCCAATTACCACCTTTCCCTGCCCGTTTGCGGCAAGACTCCACTGGTCAAAGCGTTCCCCCTTGCTCAAGCCCGAGTGGAGCAATACCACCTTTTCTCCAAACCGTGAAACAAAGTGCGCTTCAAGTTGGGTGGCCAATGCAATCTCAGGCACCAATACGAGCACATCACGCCCTTGGTCGAGTGTTGATTCTGCGGCTCTCAAATACACCTCTGTTTTTCCACATCCTGTCACTCCATGAAGAAGAAAGGTCGTGTAGCATCGTTTCCTGATGGCCGGGATGATTTCCTCCAGAACCTCCTTTTGTTCATCGCTGAGATTTTTTGGTTTCGGGAAATGAATGAGTGTTTCCCCGAACGGATTCCTGAAAACCCGCCGTTGGTGCGCACAAACCAGCCCCAGTTCCTCCAGTTGTACAAGAGACTTTGAAGCACCACTGTAGAGTTTTCTTATATCACGGGCTGCGATCCTGTTCCTCCCCTGCTCCCTGGAAAGATGGGTTAAGTGTACAAGAGTTCTCACAAGGGGGATTGTGAGTTTTTTTTCACCCACACTCTGACTGGCCGCAATTTTCAGTTGTTCACGTCCTGTTTTTCCTTCAATTGTATCCGGGAGGTCAATCCTGGTATTCTTGGAATAGCAAATCTCAAGTTTTTCTGTTGTCTGTTGTTTATCCACAAGCTCCCTGATGCAAAGCAGATCCTGTTCCTGCCATTTTTTTAACAGCCCGATAAACAATTTGTCAGATAGTATTTTTTTACTGACAGCGGGAGTCAACTCTCCAGTTCTGACTAAACGTGCAAACCAATCAGGTTCAATCCTTTCAGCTAACGGCCACCTGCCAAGTGTTTTCCTGCCTTTATCACTTAAACAAATGGATTTACGGGCACGTAGTGCCATCCCTCCCGGAAGGGCCGTTTTCACCACCTCCCCGATGGGATAATGGTAATAGGATCCTATCCATTTAAAGAAAGGAACAAGATTTTCAGGAAAAAGTGGCGTCTTGTCCAAAAATCGGATAACAGGCAGTATCCGGTAACTGACATCTTCTTCAGGAAGCAAGCCAAGGACATAACCGGTTAGTTTTTGCCTGCCTAAATGGACAAAGACCCTTCTTCCGACAGGATAGCCTTCTTCGTCAGGATCAAACGAGTAAGAAAATGTTTGAAACAATGGGGCAGTAACGGCCACCTCAATCCTACTCATGTATGTTTATTCCCCTTTTCCAATGACAGATTTTCTTTTCCCGTGTACAAAAACAAAAAACAAAAAGTAAAACAGAAGAAATTTTATACCACACTTTCTTTTTCGAGTGAACCTTTTAGACAGTAACAACCATGCAGCTCAGTTACCCGACAGAACTTCCAATTACATCGTATCGTGAACCATTCCTCGAACTTCTTGAGAACAACCAGGTAATTATTGTTTCCGGTGAAACAGGATCGGGCAAGACCACCCAACTCCCCAAGTTCTGCCTGGAGTCCTTTTCTAAATATTCCTTTCTTATTGGCTGCACACAGCCCCGGCGGGTTGCAGCAACCTCCGTCTCGTCCCGAGTTGCGACAGAGCTTGAACCACGACAGAATCTTGTGGGATACAAAATCCGCTTCCACGACAAAACAACACGGTTCACCAGAATAAAGTTCATGACCGATGGAGTACTTCTTGCTGAAACCCGCAAGGATCCACTTCTGAAAAGCTATGGAGTCATTATCATCGATGAAGCACACGAACGTAGCCTGAATATCGACTTTCTCCTTGGATATCTCAAAAATATTCTTCCTGTACGTCCTGATCTTAAACTAATTATTACCTCAGCAACCATCGATACAGAAATCTTTTCTCACCATTTTGATAATGCACCTGTCATGGCTGTGGAAGGTCGCAGCTATCCGGTTGAAGTCCACTATCACGAACCCCAGGAAAAGGACACCTCCCTCGAACTCTCCTACGTTGACCAATGTGTTCAGACCATGGTGGAAATGTTCCGCGACAAGAGACCGGAAGATACCCTTATTTTTCTGCCCACCGAAAAAGATATTCGTGAGTGCTGCTCCCAACTTGAAAGTGCATTGCCGGGGAGTCAGGTTCTCCCGATGTATGGCAGGCTTGCCGCTGTTGATCAAAAAAGGATATTCAAACCCTCTCCCCTGCCAAAAATTGTTGTCGCCACCAATGTTGCAGAGACGTCAATCACCGTACCTGGGATTCGATATGTTATCGATTCCGGACTTGCCCGCATATCCTGCTATAATGTACGTGCCAGAACCACAAGTTTACCTGTTACCCGAATATCTAGAGCAAGTGCCGACCAGCGAAAGGGGCGCTGCGGAAGAGTCGGTCCTGGAGTATGTATCAGGCTCTACTCCGAGGAAGATTATCTTGACCGGGATCAATATACACTCCCTGAAATCAAACGCTCTAATCTTGCAGCTGTAATCCTGCAGATGATCAGTATGAAGCTGGGGAACCCCTTCGACTTCCCTTTTATTGAGCCCCCCCATCCGGCTGCCATCAAAGATGGCTACAATCTGCTCAAGGAGCTCGGTGCCTTGAACGAGCACAACACACTGAATTCCATCGGTAAATTGATGGCGGACCTTCCCATTGACCCTCCCATTTCCAGAATTTTAATTGCTGCACGAGAAAATAATTGTGTACGTGAAATTAAAATTATCGCTCCAGCCCTGGCCATCCAGGATCCACGAATACGTCCCGTCGATAAAGAAACACTTGCAGATGCAGCACAAAAAAAATTCGCCCACAAACACTCTGATTTCCTGAGTCTACTTTCCATCTGGGACCTTTTCCATAACGACGGTGGGCAAAAGAGACCCTCCTGGGGAAAGTTAAAAAAATTCTGTAAAACCCATTATCTTTCTTTTCAGCGTATGCGTGAATGGATAGATCTTCATGAGCAGTTAAGCAAAATACTTGATAGAGAAAAAGGTTTTGACCACTGCACCACTCCTGCCTCCTATTCCGCCATACACAAAAGCCTTTGCACAGGGTTCTTACGGAATATCGGCCTTAAAAAAGAAAAGGAAAAACAGAAAAAACTCTACCAGGGTGCCGGAGGCAAAGAATTTATGATCTTCCCTGGATCACATCAGTTTCACAACTCCGGTAAATGGATCATCGGTGCCACTTTTCTTGCGACAAACCGGCTCTATGCACTCACCGTGGCAAATATTGAGGTGGACTGGCTGATTGATGCCTCGAACCACCTCAACCGTCGATCCTGGCACAATCCACGCTGGCAAAAAAAGAGCGGCCAAGTCGTGGCTGATGAGAAAGTCAGCCTTTTCGGACTGCTTCTCTCTGCTGACGAGATCGTTAACTTTGGAAGGACAACACAAAAAAACAGAAAGGAGGCCAGACAGATTTTCATCCAGGACGGCCTTCTGGAAAACGCAGTCCCTGGTAATTTCCCCTTTCTGCAAAAGAATATTGTTCTCCTGAAAAAGTGGCAAAGTACCGAGGAACGATTACGAAAAAGAGATCTCCTTGTTGATGAGGCGAGCCTCCATCGTTTTTACGATCACCGACTTCCTCCGAGCGTCTATGACCGTTTTACCTTAAAACGATTTTTAGAGAGAAAAAAGGACAGTTCCTTCCTGGAAATGAAAGAAGATGACATCCTTAGCAGAAGACCGGAAGAGCAGGAATGGCAGGATTTCCCCAAATATTTACACATGGCTTCCCATAAATTAGGTCTGAGTTACAATCTCAGGCCTGGGGAAGAGAATGATGGAGTCACCGTACGCATTCCCTTTGAAAGTGTGGAGATTTTCTCTGAATCAAGTTTTGAATGGCTGGTTCCAGGTCTTATCAGAGAAAAGGTCATGTTTTTACTGAAAGGCTTGCCAAAACGAATACGAAAACACTTGGTTCCAATTAATAATACAGCAGATCTTCTGCTTGATAACTGTAAGCACTACGAGGGGTCTTTGTATCACGCTCTGGAACGTGGTATTTTTAAAATGTTCCAACTCAGCCTTTCTCGTTCAGACTGGCCACAACAGTTACCACCCCACTTGACCATGCGTTTTCTCTTGTTTGATAATGCAGGAAGAACCGTGGCAACAGGCAGGTCTTTACATACATTAAAACACAAAGTGATCGCCGGTCCACAAAAGAAAATTACTCCAAACGACAAAACCACTCAATCACTTGCCTGCTGGCAGAACAAGCTTTTCACAGAATGGAATTTTGATACACTCGAGCGAAGAATACCACTGTTCACCTCAAAGCAGGAAGTTGCCGGTTACCTCTACCCTGCTCTCCATGTTGAAAAAAACCGTGGAGGTGTAACTCTTTCTTTTGAAAGTAACCTGAAAAAAGCTTCACAACTTAATGTTGCTGGAAGTCTCTATCTGTACCAGCTTCATTTTAAGGATCAGTTTAAAAGCCTGAAGAAGTATTACCAATCCATCCTCTCAGCCCCCTCATCGCAATGGCTCGTACATCAGTTTGCCAACAAAACCAAGACCACCGAGGCCCTCACCTGTTTCGTTATGCGTTCCCTCTTCAATAAAGAACTGGAAATCATCCCCACCAAATCGGTTTTTGATGCCGAAGTTGAAAACATCAGAAAGCTGGGACTGTACAGAAAAGGAAAGGAAATCTGCGACGAACTCTTCAAAACACTTCGCAAACGAAGGGATGTGTCAGATCATATTGCTCGTTTTTCCACACTTGCGCAAAAAAGTAACACCTACAACCAGGCACAGTACGAAGAATACCAAAGTCTACTCGAAGCAATCCTGCCTTCTGCCTTTTTACATTCAGCCAGCATGGTTAATCTTGCTGAGTGTTCCAGGTATTTTCAGGCTCTGATGATACGAATAGAAAGAGCCCATGCAAATCCTGCAAAGGACAGGGCAAAGGCAGATCAGTTAACGCCATTTCTTGACAGGTTAAAAAAAATACCGGAGGACTGGGATATGCTGCCCTGTGATTGCAGAAATGCCCTCGAACTTTACAGGAACATGGTAAACGATTTCCGTGTTATTCTCTTTGCCCCTGAACTCAAAGGAGGCCTGCAGGTCTCGCCCAAGAAACTTGCAATTCAGTGGCAACTGGTGCAAGCTCTTTGTCCCGGAATCTGACTGGGTGCAATACAATAAAGTGGCAAATCGAAAAAGCATGTTATGTGTTGATTTAACAATGTATTTTGGATTTCGAATGTCGAACAGGTAAGCGTAGACTCCGAGGAATATCCAATGAAGAAGGAAAATAAAAAATTGAACAGGAAGATTGCTTAATTAATTTCGCGGTGTGAATTTCTCAAAAGGTGTTATTCAAATAAAAACAACTTGTTAACATCTTGTTTTCTGGTAAATCTGCAAGTTTCCAGGGAGTAAACTTAGTAATTCGATATTCCTTTTGTTCGATATTCGACATTCTACGTAGCACGTTAACTCATCAGAGCATGGCGGATTCAGCATTGTTACTTTTTTGTATTGCACCCATCTGACTTGAGGTCTTGTCAAGAACCTGCCTTGGCATGTCCAAAAACAACTTCTCGAAAGAAAACAATGAGTTTTTCTCTTCTGTTTCTTGTTCTTACCTGTTCAGGAATAAGATTTGAACGGTCAATTCGCATTACCGCCATCTTATATTCAACGTGAGAGGCAAAACGATTATCAAGATACCAGGCATACATCAGCCCCATAAGAAGCCCAGGCGGGGTAAAACCTTCATTCCCATTTATCAGGCGAGTGAAATGATTTGGATCACCTGGGTCCTGTACCATTCTGGAAAGAATCAGGTATGATTTGAGATCTTTATCGCTGAAAAAACAGTTCCGTTCGTTCATGGTGTTGAGCCTGAGATGATATACCTTACCCATTTCGACACCATCAACAAGAACCTTCCGAATCTTCTTCTCCCTGGCATAGTCTCCAAGGAGTCCCTGCCCTAATGCTACAAGGAAGGCCACCTCAAAATCATCATCGGAGACGAACTGGTCTTCACGAATTTTCACAAATCCGTCACTTGGCTCATAAAAAGAGAAAATCCTGTCCCAGTTCTGGTTTCGCTTCCAGTCACAATTTGGGATACACTGAACCCCTTTGACAAATTGCAGGTGGCTGAATGATATATCTTTGTGGTTCCACAGTATTTCCTGCAAAGCTCGCCTGACACATTCATGCTTTTCCTGAGACTGTCCTTCCATCACAATGTTTTTACGTGGCAAGCAGGAGGTCAACTCTTCATAACGAACGCAGGGGATATGCGTTGATACAAACTGCTTAAATTTTATAGTGGAAGGACGGATTTCCTTCCTGGAGAATTGTTTTTTAAAAGAAGATTGCGCAGCCCACAGGGTTCTTACCACCAAGGAAAATTGATGAGGATCATGTTTAATAACTCCGTGTTCTCGTAGAGCAGTTGAAGAATAAATACCACACTCCAGCGCAGCTATCTTTTGCTCCTGGACTCTCTCACGATCAAGATAAATCGGTATTTTCCCCTCAACTGCGTAGCTTTGTATAACCGTTGCGGGGACATCTTTAAAAGACATGCACAAAACGGTATCGAAAAGTCCGTCTGTTCCGCCAGGGATATTTCCTCCATAGGCTCTTAATAAGTCCGACAAATGGAACTTTCTATCCGGTTCCTCAAGACTGAGGTCTGTTTCACCGGTTTGGACCCAGAGATTTGCAACAAGAATTTTCAAGGCATTCTGATTGCCTTTTACCGCATCTATAATACCAGGCACCTGAAACACAGGGATAAGGGAGCTATACAAGCTCCCAGGTGCCATAATCATGATATCTGCATCCTTTATCAGGCCCAGAAGTTCTCTACTCACCTCAGGAAAATTACTAAAATGAACCTGAACACTCTCAACAGGATACCCCCGCCTTGCATTACCCGATTTGTGTTCACCAGTCACCTGTACCCCATTGGTATAATGTACGCAGAGTTCAGCAGGAATATGAGTACATGGAAGAACAGCCTTCTCATCTGCTCCAAGAATAGCACAGAGTGACGTTATTCCACGGTACAGATTTGGACGAACAAGACCAGGTTCCTTTGCAAGAACTTCGTTGGTGTACTGTTGAGGAATCTGTTCGTATATGGATGATGCAAGAATGAGATTCCCAAGACAATGAGGTCTTTTAAGGGTTACAGAGAGCCGTGGATCAATAAACAGATTTTCAATTATCCTCTCAAGCACATCATGAATGACTGCGGGGAGAAATGATTGAGAGCGTAGCCCGCAATCATTCAGCAACTGTTCACAGTTTTCAGGCCTGCAGGAAAATCGATAATTAAAAACCGTCGCCAGGGCTTCAACATATAAAAATGCTTCAGCCTCAGTTAAACCAAAAAAAGTCTGTAATTTCGAAAGCTGAATGGATGAAAGCAGTACATGGCGAATATCACCAAGCGCCACAAGTGGCAGATCCTTCAACAGCTCACCGGTTGACCCGCCATCGTCGGTTATACAAACAACAGATCGAGTCTTTGGAAATACCTCTTTAAGACCGGAAAAAGGGTCACGAACCCAGGATTCTGACCGGCTGTCACCGCCAATTATCGTCGAGAGTCCTGTCCCACCCCCAAAAACTACGACATTAAGAGTACTTACAGACTCTTTAAGCAGTGCCTCTTTCACCTGCAATAAACTGGACGCCGTTCCGGGTGGTACTCCTTCAGGTACTCCACTTAACACCAACTCCACCAGTTTTTCACGCAGATCGTTGTGCGGCAGCAAATCCAGTGGAGACAACACTTTTCCTTCAAGCTGTTTCAGGCTTGCCCCCACCCCTTCTCTCACATCTTCGGCTTCCATTCCCGACTACAACCCAGTTGCTTCCATCTGTGCAGAAACAGCTTTGATGGAAAGTTGCAGAGCTTCTTTTTCTTCGTCTGTGAGTTCAAATTCAAGGATCTTTTCGACACCCTTTTCACCTATCACGACTGGTACCCCAAGAAAATATCCTGACACTCCAAACTCTCCCTCAAGGTATGCAGCACACGGGAGAACACGCTTGGAATCGGTCAATACGGCTTCTGCCATTTCCACTGCGGCAAGCCCCGGGGTATAAAAAGCCGAACCTGTTTTTAAATGATTCACGATTTCAAGGCCACCGGTTTGTGTACGGTGCACGATTGCGTCAATCTCTTTTCTTGTGAGAAGATCAGTAATGGGAACACCTGCTACATTTGCAAGACGAACCATGGGCATCATGTTATCACCATGAATACCAAGTACCAGGGCATTAACATCTTTCGGTGCGACACCAAGTGCCTCGGCAAGAAAAGTACGATACCGTGCAGAATCGAGCACCCCGGCCATACCAATAACCTTTTCCTTAGGATGGCCAGTTACCTTAAAAGCTGTGTGTACCATGGCATCAATGGGATTAGTAACAACGATAAGCACACAATCAGGCGAGTGTTTTACAGCCTCTTCGGCACAGGACTTAACAATGGCCACATTAATTGCGAGGAGATCATCTCTGGACATTCCGGGTTTTCTTGCAAGACCAGCCGTAATTATAACAACATCGGAGTTTTCAGTATCAGCATAGTCATTGCTCCCCGTTATGGTATAACAAAAACCTTCAACAGGGCCAGACTGCCGGAGGTCCAGCGCCTTCCCCTGTGGGATACCTTCCGCAACATCTAGCAGCACAACATCACCCAGGTTTTTTGCTGCAGCCCAATGAGCCGCTGTGGCTCCAACATTTCCGGCACCAATGATTGTAATTTTTTTTCTCATCACATTTCCTTTTATTAAATTATTCTTAATCGTTTAGCAATTTTATGAGTTTATAAACTTTTCCACCCGCTTTAAATCGTCTGGTGTGTCCACCTCAATTGAGTCATGGTTTGTCAATACGACCCTTATTTTATATCCATATTCAAGAGCTCGTAGCTGCTCGAGTTTTTCAAATCGCTCCCACTCTCCTTCCGGAAGTGCAACAAAGGTGAGAAGAAATCCCTTTCGATACGCATAAAATCCAAGATGCTTATAATAGGTTGGTACAGTTTTTTCTTCAGGATTTCGTTGAAAAGGTACAGGAGATCGCGAAAAATACAAGGCATTATGCTCATGATCGAACACGGTTTTCACATGATTAGGGTCATCTATTTCTTCAGGCCTGACAATCTTATAAATAAGTGTGGACATGGGGAGAGCAGGATCGTCCAGTAATGGCTTTGCTACCTGCTCTATGACTTCCGCATCGAAGAGTGGTTGATCGCCCTGGATGTTCACAACAATATCGTGTTCCGTGATATTTAAAAGCTCCGCTGCTTCTGCCAGTCTATCTGAGCCTGACACATGGTCATCTCGGGTAATTACAAAATCTCCGCCGAAGCCTTCCACACAATCGGCTATACGCTGATCATCGGTGGCAACGACAACACGACTCAGGAGTTTTACTGTTTGGGCACGCTCAACGACATGTTGAATCATTGGTTTACCGTTAATAAGAGCCAAGGGTTTTCCCTCAAATCTATTTGAATGATAGCGGGCTGGAATAATCGCCACGACTTCGTTTTTTTCTTGTTTTTTTGTTTCCATCTACTGGTGTCTTATGGTTTTATAATTTTATTTGATAGTGTCGTAAATAGTCTCATACCTTAATCCTGTACTTCAGAAAATGAACAAAAAATGATTACTCATAATCACTGTTCCACTTACTCCCTTGCCATATCTTACAAGGAAGGGGACGCAAGCCTCCAGGATAAATCTATGGCGCTCGCAAAAATCATGGGACTCCCCCATATTCCACCTTCACGACAGAAAGAATTCAATTCCTTGTTAGTATATACGGAAAATGGTCTGCGAATTCAACTGAAACACGACAGAGCGATCAAGAAGCCTCAAGTCCTCCAGGTGGATTTTCTCTCAAACGCACTTAATTACCGCAGACAGCATGGTGGAGGCTTAAAACAGGCCTTGGCAAGAGCAGTTGGTATCAAGCCGGGAGTCAGGCCACATATTCTTGATGCAACGGCAGGCCTTGGAAAAGACAGTTTTCTTTTTGCTTCGCTTGGCTGCAAGGTCACCATGCTGGAAAGGTCGCCAATACTTGCCGCTCTTCTACAGGATGGTTTGGAACGGGCAGCATTATCCCGGGAAATTGGTGAGACCATTATTGCTCAATTATCATTCATTCAATGTGACGCAATTACCCATATGATGAGTGCAGACAGGAACAAAAAACCCGACTCGATTTATCTTGACCCCATGTATCCACAGAGCAACAAATCAGCACTCAACAAATTGGAAATGCGGATCATTAGAGAATTTGTTGGTGATGATATGGACAGCGATGCATTATTACTGGCGGCATTAGACTATTCGGGCAAAAGGGTCATTGTTAAACGCCCAAAAGGGGCCTGCGTCCTTGCAGATATCCCTCCCAGCCATAGCATCACAATGAAAAACAGTAGATATGATGTGTATATGAATACAGGTGGTAGCTGAGAAAAAAGTGGCTCTTCCTCTACCATAATAGATAGACCGTTAATGGCTTTACGCATATCTGTAACACCGGTGCCAATGAACACCTGTGCTCTATTATTTATCGATAACATTGTTTGGCCTCCATGATGTCGAGGAGTTGGTTCAATGTTACTGGATTAAAATTATCTCCGATTCCAATGGCTGAAATTCCTGGTAACAGAATTTTTAGTGGTTCTGAGTTATTCGATGCCACCTTTTGCATGTCGCGCTGGACAGTGACTGGCACCAGTGACATTTTCCTTTCCTCTGGTGCAGACAGTT
>CAMZKT010000095.1 GCA_947311435.1 uncultured Desulfocapsa sp. | reverse complement strand
TAACCACGCTCCACCTGGATAGTTGAGGTAATAGTCTTAGGAGGGTGATAGATTATGTTTTATTATAGTGTAATGGTGCTGAGTTGGCGTCTGAAAAAACAGGCGATTCACTTCTCATAGAACCTGCCTGTATGGAAGAGTGAGCATTCTGTTTCCGATAGAAAAGAGACTCTTGGGAGACAAGGAAAAAAAAAGGAGTAAGTATTTGGTAATATCAAGTATTTTTTTTGAAAAGTTGTCGATCTGGTGTAGTATAAAGAAACAGTTTTAATTATTCCTTTTCTTTTGCGATGTGAACGTCAATGCTTGATAGTCTGAACCTTTTACGCTGGCAGGATGTCCTGGATATTCTGATCGTGGCCTTTATTTTTCATCAGCTCATGGCCATTATCCGGGGTACTCGTTCGGTTCAGATGGTGGTGGGCTTACTCGTTGTTGGGCTGGTCTATTTTATGGCCTCCATTCTCGACCTTGTAACCTTGCAATGGCTGCTTCAAACCTTTCTCAGTTCTCTGTTTCTTATCATTGTAATCGTTTTTCAGCAGGATATCCGCAAGGCTTTAACACAGGTCGGGAAGTCTCCTTTCCAAAGAAGTGTTGATATGGCTGAAAAAGAACTCGATGAAATAATCCGCGCGGTTTTTTACCTGAGTAAACGGCGTATCGGTGCTTTGATAGTCATTGAAAGAGATACCGGGCTGCGTGAGTTCATCGAATCCGGTTTTCAACTTGACGCAAAACTCAGTAAAGAATTGCTTATTTCCATATTTATGCCGGTTTCGCCACTGCATGACGGTGGAGTGATTATTTATAAGGGGCGTATTCAAACGGCGGGTTCTATTATGCCACTTTCCCAAAACCCCTATATCAGCAAGCGGTTCGGGACGCGGCATAGAGCCGCCATCGGGCTGTCGGAAGAAACGGATGCCGTGATTATTGTTGTGTCCGAGGAAACCCAGGAAATATCTCTTGTACAGCATGGGGCTCTCACTGCCATGCACGATGAACTTACTCTCACCAATACACTGCGGACTATTTTTCTTCCTAAAAATGGGTCTTCAGCAGGGTGGAAACAGTGGTTGGGCTTGTCATGAGTATCTTTAATTTTCGACATTGGCTGCGACTCTCCCCCAAGGACTGGTTTCTCCGCTTTGTCTCACTGGGAATGGCCATCGTGTTGTGGAGCTTTGTGGGCGGAGAGGACATAGTCAATAAAAATGTCATGGTTCCCATTGAAATTATCAATCTTCCCAGGGATCTTGTTATTTCCAATCAGTTTAAGAAAGAAATAGAAGTGTCCGTCAGTGGGCCGCGCAGTCTGCTTTTTGATATGGAAAACAGATCCATTTCCAGGCCGGTTGATCTTTCCAATGCGACACCCGGTACCATGGTTCTCGAGAATACCAATGATGTCATTAATGTCCCTCGTGGGGTGAAAGTGCTGGGCATTCAGCCCAAAAGTGTGATCCTTTCGCTCGATAAAATGATTCATAAAAAATTTGATGTAAACCCCGTGACAGAAGGAACCATTGCCCAGGATTACGTCCTGGAAAATATTCGGATGGAACCGGCCTCCATTTCCATCACAGGCCCACGAACTGTACTGTCACAATTTGAGGTTCTGAAAACGAAGCCAATACATGTTGGAGGGCTGCGTGAATCCACACAAATACAAATCCCGCTGGACCTTGATCCTGTTATTATTGATTTGATTGGAGCAACCACAGTAACTGCAGATATTGAAATAGCCGTAGAGAGGGTGAATAAAAAAATCTCGGCTATTCCCATCGAAGTTGTGAAGGATGGAATCGACCAAAGAGTGACACCATCCACGGTTGCCATTACAGCAGCCTTTCCTAAAACTCTTCTTCGTGAGAAGAGAGACTTGCGTTCACTGTTTAAAGCCACTGTAAGGGGTGGTGAAGGTGACGGACAAATGCAGGTCGTGGTTGTGCCGGATGAGGAGTTCTCGCCGGAGATACGTGTTCTTAAGATTGAACCACAGGTGGTGACTCTGATTGAAGAAACAGCGGCTCCCGCCAAATCTGAAGAAGACCTGCAGTAAAATACTAAAAAAACAGACTGAAAAAAAATGAGAAAACTATTCGGAACAGATGGAATCCGTGGAGTGGCAAATATTTACCCCATGACCACTGAAATTGCCATGCAGGTTGGGCGTGCCATCGCTTTTATCGTTAAAAACAGAAGCGGCAGGCATAGTATTGTTATCGGTAAGGACACACGGCAGTCTGGATATATGCTGGAAAATGCTCTGGCGGCCGGGATTTGCTCCATGGGTGTGGATGTTTTACTGGTGGGGCCGCTGCCAACTCCGGGGATTGCTTTTATAACAACATCCATGCGGGCGGATGCTGGGGTCGTTATTTCTGCATCTCACAATCCTTTTCAGGATAATGGGATTAAGATTTTTTCCAGTGATGGATTCAAACTCCCGGATGAACTCGAGGCTGATATAGAGGAACTTATTTTTTCCCAGAAAATGGCAGCATTGCGGCCTGTGGCCGAAGAGGTGGGGAAGGCCAAACGAATAGAGGACTCCAGAGGCAGGTATATCGTGTTCCTGAAAAATATCTTCCCCAAAAAACAGAGTCTTGATGGGCTGCACATTGTTCTCGATTGTGCCAATGGCGCAACCTACGGGGTCGCTCCTTATGTATTTGAAGAACTTGGGGCAAAGGTGACTCCACTCTCCATAAGCCCGGATGGGAAGAACATTAATCACAACTGTGGAGCCTTGCACCCTGAGGCCATGGCCGAAAAGGTGAAGGCGACAGGCGCAGATATCGGGATTGCACTTGATGGAGACGGAGACCGTCTAATTGTTTGCGATGAAAAGGGTAGGGTGGTGGACGGAGATCACCTCATGGCAATTTGCGCCAAAGATTTAATGAAGAAACGAAAGTTGAAAAAGAAAACCCTTGTAAGTACTGTTATGTCCAATATGGGATTGGAAGTCGCCATGAAAAGAATGGGTGGCAAAATGGTGCGAACTCAGGTGGGTGACCGCTACGTGGTTGAAGAAATGCGTAAGAAGGGCTACTCCTTTGGCGGTGAACAGTCGGGGCACCTGGTTTTCCTCGATCACATCACAACCGGTGATGGAAACCTTGCCGCCCTGTGTCTGCTGAGTATTATGCGAAAACGTAATAAACCAATGTCGGAACTTGCGGAGGTGATGGAGTCTTTCCCGCAGGTGTTGAAAAACGTACGGACAAGCGGAAAAATTGATGTGAATCTGGTTCCTGATTTTCAGGAAACTGTAAGTAAAATGGAAAAGAAATTAGGGAAGAAAGGCCGTATCCTTGTCCGACCATCGGGAACTGAGCCGGTGATACGAGTGATGGTGGAAGGTGAAAGTGAGGAACTGATTACTCGTATGGCCGATGAGTTGGGTGGGATGATTGCGAAAGCGAAGCTGGTGTGAGTTGAGAATGGATAATAGCTAGATGGATGTTTTCCCTTTGGAAAGCAGTTTTTGAAGGCATTGGATATCCTTCTTACATCCCGTGTAACACGTACGATACGTGATTGCGATTGCGATAAAGGATAAGAACGTATGAAAGATAACTATTGGAAAATGCAACCCAATAGAGATAAGGCCATAATGTTGGCTCGAAGGCAGTTGCCCGAACTGGTTTGTGATGCAGTGAATTTGGAAGGAATAAATTTTACGCTGCCGGAAATCCAGACCTTGCTTGATGGTATCACGATTGGTGGACGGAAAATAGTGGATCAGCAAATAGCATTGAATCAGTTAGAAGCCTGGAAAACTTTATTTGGATGGCTGGACGCTGGTGAATTTGAATTGTCACTTGAAAGAGTGTGTGCACTTCATGCAATAGCGGCCAAAAATGAAGCTTTGGAATGGGGGCAGTTTCGATCGGGTGGCGTAACCATTGCGGGAACACAATATATGCCACCATCGGCTCAAGAATTACCGACTCACTTTGAGAAAATGATACTTGGATTGCAAGATTTGGTGGATATTTATGATTATGCAATTTCGGTGTTTCTTGAAATGGCAAGGAAGCAGTTTTTTTATGATGTAAATAAACGAATGGGACGATTTATGATGAATGGTGTTTTGTTAGATGCAGGATATCCAGCCATTAATCTTCCCGCAAAACGTCAATTGGAGTTTAATCATTTAATGTTGGATTTTTATGATACAGGGAGACAACAAGCCATGAATACTTTTCTGCGTACTTGCCTGGATCAACGTACGGTTGTGATAATGCAGGAGTGTGAGGGGGGGCGTTCATGATTTCATTCCTGAACGTCCCCATCCACCCCTTTTAAAACAGCCCTGTCATTTTAGCTAACAACCCTGCCATTGATATCGCAGAGAAAACCATGGCAAAAGAAAACAGTTTAACGGTTAACAGCCGCCCCTCTCTTAGGCCATTATCAATTTTCACGTCTATACGCTCCATGATTTGGTCAAGTTTGCAGCTGACCTGCTCGAAGCGTTTATCCACTTGTTCGAAACGTTTGTCCATCTCATTCCGAATTTCTTTTTGTCCTTCGTCCACCTTTTCGAAGCGTTTGTCCATCTCATTCCGAATTTCTTTTTGTC
>CAMZKT010000094.1 GCA_947311435.1 uncultured Desulfocapsa sp. | reverse complement strand
GTTTTCGAACATTGTAAACTTGTAGTCAAACACTGGCCCAGCTTGCGATTGTGGTAATCAGGTTTTTGAGAGTTCCGGATATAGCCATATTTTTCTCCCACATCACAGTATCAGAAACGTCTCAAACAACTTTTTATCACCCCTGATCTTCAATGGAAAAACGTATCCGGGAACTTTTATTATTCCTCAAACAGGAACGAGTCTTTCCACTGCTGCTTGCAATCCTGCTTATAATCATGAGCAGTGCAGTGCTTATTTCCTGGTTTGAGCCGGATCTTTCCTTTCTCAGTGCCATCTGGTGGTCCATCGTAACACTTACAACCGTTGGGTATGGTGATATTTCCCCAGTCACTGCCGGTGGACGTGCCGTTGCAGTAATCATAATGTTTTTTGGAATAGGCCTTCTGGGTATGCTTAGTGCCAGCCTTGCAGCCCTGTTAATCAGAAAAAAAATGAAGGAAGATCGTGGCATGTGTAAAACAGAACTGTGCAAACATATTATCCTCTGTGAATGGAACCATCGAACCCGTTCAATTCTGACCGAACTCCGGACAGACAATAAAACCCGTGACTCCGCCATAGTTCTCATTGCCGATCTTCCAGAAAAACCTGTTGATGACCCTCTGCTTTATTTTGTACAAGGACAGGCCGATGAAGAGACTCTGGCACAGGCTAATCTTGCTCAAGCCCGTACCATTGTAGTACTTGGAGATGACTCACTTGAAGCCAGATCCCGTGACGCCAAAGTAGTGCTGACCACACTTACCATTGAGAGTATGGCAGGCGAGGTCTATTCAATAGTTGAGCTGGTGGACAAGTCCAACGAACAGCACTGCCAACGTGCCCGCGCCGATGAAATCATCATCGGCAGTGAACTTTCCAGCCATCTTCTGGCTGCCGCTGCGTTGGATCACGGTATCAGCAACATAGTCTCAGAATTACTCATCTCCCATTATGGCAATGAACTCTACACCGTCCCCGTTCCTAAAAACCTTGCAGATAAAACCTTTCTTGAGGTGATGGTCGCCATGAAAAAACACCAAAATGCAACGGTCCTTGGAATTCAAAAAGGGCTGGGAGGTGGAATTATCACCAACCCGGCAGTCGGCTATCTGGTTGGCCCTAATGATAATCTGGTGATAGTTGCCCAAGAACGTCCGGGGTTTCGTCCGGAATCTGTTTAGGAACAACACTGCACCACCATCTCAAACGAGCAGCATATCATGATGAATTGATCCGCAACTCAACTCCGCTCCATCCCATACGACACAGCGTTGGAGACACACCTTTTCTGCCAGTTGAGCTCGTCCAACACAGACCCAGTCCTTAAATTCACCTCCTCCAGAAACCACATCCCTGTGGAACAGGAAGGGTGATTCCTGCACATTTTTAAATTCATTCCACAGGGGGATTTCATTTCTCAGTAATTGACCATGTAAGGCAAGATAGTCTTCAACCGTTCCCATATCTGTCCAGGAACAGCCATCAACACGCAGTGCAGAGATTTTTTTTCCTTCCTCTAACAGACAACGATAGCGATCAATAATGGAATACTCCTGACACAATGGTATTGTACACAACACTTCAGGGTTCAATACATGAATCCCGGTGAAGGCCAAACAGTTTCCACTCACCATGGGTGAAAAAGTAACTATTCTGTCATTCTCTACACATACAGTATTAAATCGCCAATAGTTATGCATGGCCATGGTTACAGACGCACCGTCTCTTCCATGTGTAGAGTACAGATCAGCAAGATCCACGCTATGATAAATGTCAGCATTGGTCACAAGTAAAGGCTCATCCCGCATGTGTTTCAATGCCATCCGCAGGCCCCCTCCTGTCCCCAGGACTGTTTCCTCCTCCTGTATATGTACACCTGAAACTCCAGATAGGGCAGAGACAATCTGTTCCTTCAAATAATGACAATTAACGATAATATGATCAAATCCTGCCGCCTGAAGATGACGGACAGTCAGCAGGAGAAGAGGCTCGTTGAGGAGGGGAAACAAAGGCTTGGGCCGCAGTTTTGTGAAAGGGAGAAGGCGGGTACCAAATCCTGCCGCCAGTATCATTGCCTGCATTTTTTTCTCTGTATTTGATTATTGGTGGTCAAAACAATTTTTACTAAAGAGTAACAGCATCTATGATTTCTTTTTCCTGTTTTTTATAATAATGCGTCGTACTCCTTCATGGGATAATTTCAGGCCTCTATTATTTCTCATTTTATCAGCAATATCTCTGTAAGACCAGCGATCATCCTTCAAGCGTATCATTTCTTCTATACATTTCTGTTGCTGTGCATCCTCTTTCAGCCTCCCGTCTGCACCAAGCATCCAACCAAAAGGAACAGGTCCTCCTGTATGCTTTCCTGCACGTTTCAGCCTTGCCTTTCCAGCACGGATTGCTGCACCATGGCCTCCACTTCCAGCACAGGACAGGGCCTCACAAACCTTATACACAAGCGAAGCTATTCCCTCCGTAGCTTGAAGTTTTCTTGGGCTTGGCAGAGATATATTGCCGTCGAGGTCGGCACAGAAAAGAGATACCTCTTTATTTTTTAACATCCTGATAAGTGAGAGAGCATTTTGGCTATTCCCTAACACCCACCTGGCTTCCATGACTAAAATTGTGTCTCCTGGCTTGACACTTTCCAGTAGCCTCCTGCCTTCGTCCCTCTCCAAAAAAGGTACTGGAAGAGCAAAGAATTGCTCCACCAACAGCTCATCACAGGATAAATCAAGCTTTTGTGCATATTTTTCGAGACTTTGCCGCTGTTTTTCAAGAGGGATTAAAGTATCACGATTTTCATCAAGAAATATGTATCCAATTGTTGTCATAGATTTCTCCTAAGAATCCGAGAATCGATTGCTCTACTCTTCATTTTTGGATGTACTCCCGGCCAATGCTCATTAGAAAAAAACTACCTGAAAATCATATCCGGCACGATTTTAATGTCATCTTTTCATGGAATACTTGTCGTCATGCAAACTGTTCTATATTATTTCTGTCACATTGTCACCAATTCAATTACAATAGACACAGTTTCGATACGTTGTCATCCCAGAAAACAATTCAGGAGCACCATCAACTAAAGCACGTTCATACAGTACTTTAAGGAACAACTAGCAACAAATTAAGGCATACAACCAGAAAAAGTACTCTTCCTGAAGTAAGAACACACACGACTCATGACAATATTTCTTCCATAACATGACAACACGACACCTGTTGTCAAGATATATTGACAATACGGCAATTATACGTTCATGTTTGACACATTTTTTCCAACATGAGTGCAAGAGAAACAAAACGATACCTCAATCCTGCAGGTCTGAAACGGAAAAATTTCCTGAGGGGATTGTAACTGTTCAGCAGCACTTCATCTGTGTCCGATCAAGCTTACTCACAGAGGACTACTCTAGTTCGCAAGCCTGCTTGCACACATTAAAGCACTGCTGAACAGGTTACAGGGAATTAGGATTCAGGATTAAGGTGACAAGAAACCGCCCGGGAATCAGGCCACTACTGAAAAAGGAGAGTATTTATGCCTTAGCCGTCGGTAAACCGTCAGAGATCTTTGTCATCGACAAGATTCAAGATACCGGCAAGGCTTAATAGTCAAGACTCCCATCAGTTTTTTCTTTAATACCCACCACAACGATCCCAGCGGCATCAGCTGCCTGAATCATGGCCTCGGGATCAAAAAGTAAGGCCTGACCAGCCTCTACTGCGAGCACAGCTCCTCCGACAGATGCCAACGTTTCGATAGTTTTTACCCCGGTTGCAGGAAGGTCAAAGCGGAAATCCTGTCCTGGTTTCCTGACCTTCACAACCACCGCCTTCTCCCTGGCTAGAGTACCGCCCCTTGCTATAGTGGCATCCGTCCCTTCAATGGCCTCGACAGCCAGCACTGAACAATTACGTACCACCACACATTGTCCAATATCCATTGCACCTATTGCACGAGCATTCTTCCAACCAAAAGCAATATCAAGACGCTGATTTTTGTTCGGCTTCTTTTTCGTTAATACACCATGCGGGAACAGAAGATGCTGAAGATAGCAGGTGGACTCCAGGACACGAACCCCCTCTTTCTCAATAACTCCAGCGACAGCCCTGAGAATAGCATCGTCCTGTTTTGTATCTATTTTATTCCAGAGGCTCAAGCCTTTCATATCAGGAAGAATATCACGGAATATTCGTGTCTTCCTTATCGCTCCAACAAAAACAGTTTCTCCCACACCGGTGGAATGAAAGAATTTGAGAAGTTTTCCGAGCTGCCCAAGTTTCACCCAACACACCTCATCGGCAGCAGCAGCAGCTTCATCAGTTGTCTCGTTGTAGTGAGCGATCAAAACAGTTTTACGTCCCGCATCTTTTGCAGCCTTTAAGAAGAGAAGAGGAAACTGACCGGAGCCTGCAATAATACCAATTTTTTCAGAATCAATAACCATCATCACCTTTTTTTTACGCGCTTTACCACGCCACGTTTGGAACTTCTGATAAAATACAGCAATTCAGTAACTTCCTTACAATCTCCGAGTTCCTGTTCTGCTTTATCCAGTGCTTCCTTGTGAAGAAGATTCTGCGAATAAAAGAGGATACGGTAAGCGGCATCAATTTTTGCAATGATCTGACGGCTGATTCCATTTCTCCGCATACCCACTTTATTAAGTCCGGAAATACGCATCTGGCCACGCTCACCCGTCACCATGGCATAGGGCGGTACATCCTTACTCACAGCAGATCCACCTCCAATAAAGGAGAACTTACCAATTCTGGAAAACTGATGTGTTCCTGTAAGGCCACCAACAGTTGCACGCTCTGCAACTTCTGTATGCCCTGCCAGATGAGCGGCGTTTACAATAATCACATGATTGCCAATTATACAGTCGTGTCCAACATGGGAATAGGCCATAAGCATGCAGCTATTCCCAATTTCCGTCTTCCCTCCACCCTTAACCGTTCCACGATGAATTGATACATACTCACGAATGATGTTTCCATTTCCTATAACGAGCGTGGTTGGCTCTCCCCGGTAGCTCAGATCCTGCGGCGCACCACCAAGGGAAACAAAAGAATCGATGCTATTCTTTTCTCCAATACGAATTGGTCCGGAGATTCTAACATGAGAGGCAACAGTTGTGCCCGCAGCAATCTCCACATCAGCTCCTATCACACTATAAGGGCCAACCTTTACACTTTCATGCAGGACAGCTTTTGTTGATACCACCGCTGTGGAATGAATCTTCATATCGGCACTCATCCAAAGGAGGCCATGAGTTCTGCTTCAGCGACAAGAGCATCATCGACAAAGGCCTTTCCTGCCATTTTCCAGATTCCGCGTTTCTTTTTCAGGATCTCAATTTTGTATACCAGCTGATCTCCAGGGCCCACAGGACGACGAAATCGTGCCTTGTCAATGCCTGCGAAATAAAGCAGTTTCACTCCAACATTTTCAAGTTCTGTGCAGTAGGCAAGGATTCCACCCGTTTGTGCCATGCCTTCCAGCATCAATACCCCTGGCATCACGGGCTTCCCAGGGAAATGACCCTGAAAAAAAGGTTCGTTAATTGTAACATTTTTTAATGCCACCACTGTCTTGTCCGGCTCAACTGAGAGAACTTTATCTATCATGACAAAGGGATATCTATGCGGCAGAAGCCGTAAAATCTCCATAATATCGATATTCTCAATAAGTCGTTCCTCACTCATACCCCTCTCCCTGTTTGATCTTCTTCACTGATTTTGTGAGTTCTGCTATTTCTTTTTTCATGCGTCGTATATCTTTCCCCATTTCAGGCAGCTTCCCATATTGTATTGCTGCCCGACCAAATTTTTTCATGGGAAGAGCCGGCGAGCCGCCAATTTGAGCCCCTGCCTTCTGGATATTGTGTATCCCGCTCTGTGCCGCCGCCATCACTCCATCTTCCAAAACAATATGCCCTGCGACCCCAACCTGGCCGCCAAGAACAACATTTCGCCCAAGAGTTGTTGACCCGGCAATCCCAACCTGGGACACAATAAGGCTGTTTTCCCCCACAAGTACATTATGCGCAATTTGAACAAGATTATCTATTTTCGTACCCGATTTAATCAAGGTTATTCCATAGGCCGCCCTGTCAATACAGGTATTGGCACCAATTTCCACATTATCATCAATTTGTACAATACCAACCTGAGGCCGCTTTGTATGAAAACCCTGTTTGTCGGTTGCATAACCGTAGCCATCACTGCCGATAACCGCACCGGAATGAATGGTTACATTCTTCCCAATTCGACACGCTTCGGACACGGTTACATTTGCCTTCAGGGTGGTATCATCTCCGATATACACATCATCACCGAGTACAACCCCTGCTTCGAGAGTCACCCTTTCCCCAATCTTTACCCGATCACCAATGGAGACAAATGCCGCAATGCTTATTTCCCTGGGAAGCTCTGTAGCACTGCCGATACAAACCTGCCCATGCACTCCTTTCGCCTCAAAGGGTTTTTCCAAAAGAAACTGGTGCACTTTGGCCGATGCAAGATAAGGATCTTCTACACGGATAAGCGGAACAGTAGCTTCTTCAAGAGCCAGGGGGACAATCACAGCACTGCCCTTAAAAGTGGCTAGTTTATCTGCCTGCCCTGCTTTTACCAGAAAACTGATATCTCCTGATGTTGCCGTTTCCAGTGGAGCAAAGCCTGTGATCATTAGATGAGCATCTCCTGTAATTTCACCTTCTGCTATTTTGGCCAATTCTTTCAAGCTAAATTCCCTGATACTCATAGTTTCCTCATATTGGTCTAGCTTTCATACAATAAATATTTTTCACGTTGTACCAGAAAGTGCTTGAGTTCAGGCTGCCACTCTTTTTCAAGCTCGGTAATGTTCACTCCCATCTCCAGCTTTCCACGCAAGCGATCATCTCCAAGAATAAGATCCATGGGAAGCCGTTCGTACTCATACTCATAGGGTGGCTCCTTGTAGAAGAATTCATCTCCATACGACACCATTACAGCCTGCAGAAGTGCAAGGCTCGTTAGATATGGTCGGAATATGGCCGAATCCAATACGTGGAGCTGAAACCCGACACATACCTGCTCCGCCCACTTCCCGGAAGTTGGTTGAAAGAGAAGAGGCCGAAACGTGCAGCCGGGCAGTTCTGCTCCAGATAAATATTCCATAATTTTATTATGCTCCCAGAAAGGAGCTCCCACAAGCTCAAAAGGCAGTGTCGTCCCTCTCCCTTCTGAGCAGTTTGTCCCCTCCCATAGCACCTGACCGGGGTACACAAGTGCTGTCTCCGGAGTTGGCATATTGGGAGACGGTGCTACCCAGGGGAAACCAGTATCACGAAAGAGCATAGAAGAATTGTAGCCTTCCATGGAGATTACCCGCAGGTCGGCTCCGATATTAAATTCTTTATTGATAAACAGGGCAAGTTCACCAAAGGTCATGCCATGGCGCATGGGAATTGGATATAAACCGACAAAAGAGCGACATCCATCCTGCAGGACATTTCCCTCAACTGCATTACCAATGGGATTTGGCCGATCCAGAACCACAATTTGTTTTCCGAATTCGGCGGCTGCTTCAAGACAATAGGCCATGGTGTACAGAAAAGTATACACCCTTGTTCCCACATCAATGATATCAATGAGCAGCACATCAAGTTGAGCAAACATCTCCGCACTTGGCCTTCTGGTTTCACCGTACAGACTAAAAACAGGTAATCCACTTACTGGATCACGGCTGTGATCCGACTCAATCATATTATCCTGCTTTTCAGAAAAGAATCCATGCTGAGGAGAAAAAAGACAACAGAGTTGATCCCCAAAAAGTTCAAGAATCACATCCCTGCCATGACGGAGCTGACGATCCGTGGATGCCTGATTACAGAGTAAGCCCAAGCGTTTCCCCCGGAGAAGCTCTCCGGAATCCTTCAAATTTTCAAGACCAATCGAAATCATTATTCCACAGTCACACTTTTGGCGAGATTCCTGGGCTGATCCACATCACAGCCACGTCTTGAAGCTATTTCATAGGAAAGAAGCTGGGCGGGAATTGTATACAAAATCGGATTCAGCTCCTCATTAACTTCTGGAAGATACAGAACATCATCGGTGATACTTTTTAAGTTTTCGTCCCCTTCCGTTCCTATAAGGATCAAGCGTCCCTGACGAGCTTTAATCTCCTCAACATTGGAAATAGACTTCTTGTACACAGCATCTCTGGGAGTCAGTCCAAGAATCGGCATATCCTTATCAATTAGAGCAATGGGCCCGTGTTTGAGTTCTCCTGACGCATAGCCTTCGGCATGAATGTATGAAATTTCCTTCAGTTTCAACGCTCCCTCTAAAGCAATGGGAAAATTTAAGCCCCTTCCAACAAAAAGAAAGTCACGAGAGTCATAGTAGTTTTCTATCAGCTCTTTTATTTCATCCTGCAGGGTCGGCAGTATTTTTTCTATGATCTTTGCGAGACCAACCAGCTCTTTTCCAAGCTCGATACGTTTTTCAGCCTCCATGTTCCCCCTCTTTTCTCCAAGAAAGAGAGTAAACAAAAACAGTGCTGCGAGCTGCGTGATAAAAGCCTTGGTGGAAGCAACCCCGATTTCCGGCCCGGCATGCGTATACACCGTCCCGTGAGCCTCACGAGTCATCGTGGAACCAACCACGTTACAAATGATCACAATCTTGGAGCCAAGCTTTTTCGCAAGACGAATTCCAGCCAGAGTGTCGGCCGTTTCACCAGACTGAGAAATGGCAATGGTAAGAACCTTGTCATCAATGAGAAGTGTTCTATACCTGAATTCTGAAGCAATATCCACCTCTACAGGTATTCCCGCCCACCGTTCGATCCAGTATTTGGCCACCAAAGCCGCATGCCATGAAGTCCCACAAGCAACAAGAAAAATACGTTCTATTCCGGCAAGATCCTCTTCGCTTAAATTCATTTCCGGCAAGGTAACACACCCATTTTCAGGGTTGATGCGGCCACTGACCGTATCAATGATCGCCCGAGGCTGCTCGTAGATTTCCTTCAGCATAAAGTGCTTATACCCGCCCTTTTCTGCCATGCCGGCATTCCAGGAAATGGTTTGCACCTCTTTTTCCACTTCATCTCCGGATACTAGAGAATAAATGCGATGTTCCCCAGAAGTAAGAACTACAAGTTCCTGGTCATCGAGAAAAATAATTTGATCGGTATATGGCAGAAGAGGTGGAATATCCGAAGCCAGAAACCCGCCGTCCTCTTCATGAACCCCCAACACCAGGGGACTATGATTTCTCGCGGCAATCAATGTATCCGGCATCCCTGTCCAGAGCACTCCCAAGGCATAGGAACCTTCAACTTTTGACAGGGCTTTTGTCACAGCCGCGCGTAAATCTCCATCAAGATATTCCTCTATGAGATGGGCAAGAACCTCGGTGTCAGTCTCAGAAGCAAAATGATGCCCTTTCTCCATGAGCTCCTTACGAAGTGAATGATAATTCTCAATAATTCCGTTATGCACAACAACAAGTTCGCCACTGCAATCACTGTGGGGATGTGCATTTTCGGTTGTAGGGGCTCCATGGGTCGCCCAACGGGTATGACCAAGACCAATGTTGGCCGGGGCTCCGATTGCTTCCCCGAGAATACTTTCGAGATTCTGCAGTTTTCCTTCACTTCTGTATTTCCTGAGTTTTCCATCCTGAAGATAAACAATCCCCGCAGAATCATAGCCACGATATTCCAGTCGCTTCAGGCCTTCAAGTACCACTGGCACAAGACGTCTCTTCCCGACATATCCTACAATCCCACACATACACTTTTCCTCACTTTGATCAGGATAAAAGGAATGTCAACCTATACCAATGAAGCTCTCTCAGTTCTTCACCGACAAATCGACATTCACCAAACTTGTCATTAAAATTGAAAACCAATACAATAGAATAACATGCCAATTTTCAATAATGCGAGTTTTTTCTTGTCCATAAGCAAAAATTGAGTATTTTGGCAGTAAACAAATAGTGATAAGCTCGTAAAAAGGTTAAAATCACGATGGCTAAGTAGAAATCTTCATATGCGAGGCGCACTTTTTTGGATTTATTTCGGTGTACTAAGAAGGTACGTTGAAATTAAACCGAAAATGTAGCAACGAAGCAGATAAAGAATTTTTACGACGCCATCAATAGTGACAAACGTGCAAAAAGGTTTAAACCTGATGACGTCGTCAACACTCTCTACTTTTATTTAATTGGGAACACCATGAACAACAGGCAGCGATTAAAAGAGATTCTTCTCGAAAAATCATATAGAAAAGGTGAATTCACCCTCACCTCCGGTAAGACATCCGATTTTTATATCGATGTTAAACAAACATCTTTATCAGCCGAAGGGAGTTACCTGTGTGGAAAACTGATACTTGAGCTGATGCTTGCTGCCGACATGCCGATTCAAGCAGTTGGCGGAATGACTCTTGGCGCCGACCCGCTTGTTTCAGCAGTGTCTGTAGTCAGCCACCTGGAAGGACATCCCGTCCCTGCGTTTATTGTTCGGAAGGAAGCAAAGGGTCATGGGACAGGAAATTACATAGAAGGCCTCAGCAACATGCCCGCCGGATGCACGGTTGCCCTCCTTGAAGACGTGGTCACCACCGGTGGCACCCTTGTAAAAGTAATCAAGCGTGTGGAAGATGCTGGCTTTATCGTAGGTCAGGTTATCACAGTGGTTGAACGTCAGGAAGGTGGAGCAACAGTTCTTGCTGATGCAGGGTACAAACTCGAAGCTCTCTTCACCAGAGAGCAACTGCTGAGCTAAGCCATGGAATGCCGAAAATGTTCAGAGAAGCTTGAGGTACTTCGCCAGTGTAGACGCATTCGTTTACGTTGCACCGGGTGCAAACATGAATATCAAATTCACGAAGTGGCCAGTGATCTCGACCCGGAAACTGAAGCCATTTTGGAGCAATATACCGTTCTTATTTACGACTGAGCCGCACAACCATTAATATGTTTCCAGTATATTTGCGCCAAATCAGCCGCGATTTCCAGATAAAATTCAGTATTTTTACCTATGGTATTTTTCATTTCTCATGATACAATGCGCGCACTACATGCTATCAATGATTTAAAACCAATCGGACTTGGATAGCAATGGATAGCATTTGCGTCCGATTAACAAAAGGAGGGCAGGACTATGTTAAAAACCAGCAACATGGGATGAAGATACAAAAATCGTTCGTTAAAACGAATGATACTGCTTCAATTCGATGTCCTGACTGTGCCCTTATAAAAAATATTCCTGTGGGAAAATTCCGTAACAATAGACATACTCTTAAAACCCGTTGCAGTTGCGGAACGACCTTCCTGGTCGCACTTGATTTCCGAAGGCACTACAGAAAACCAACTAAAATAACAGGGTTATACACCCTTATTGGGGAACCATGCTCAGGCGGCGGTCAGATGCAGGTTAACAATATTTCACGCAGTGGCGTGGGTTTCTCTATCTCCGGAACACACAATATAAGTATAGGACAGAAAGCACTCCTTAACTTTAGAATAGACGACAAAAAGCAGACAGAACTCACTAAAAAAGTATTAATCAAAAATGTCCGGAACAATATGGTGGGATGTGAATTTATAAATCAACATCAGGTGGGAAAAGACCTGGGATTTTATCTTCAGTCATAAAAATCCTGCAAAGAACCTGGTTTTAATTAATTCCGTAAAATCTTCCCCATGAGCTGCTGGGCCTGTTCGAGAAAAGGTGCAAGTGTTTCAGCGTGTAAAGCACTTACCACAACTCCCTCCCGTGCCGCGCTTTCAAGCAACATCGTGTCACCTCCAATCTGATCGCATTTATTGAAAAGCTTCAAGCACGGAATCATTCCCAAATCCAGTTCCTGTAATAAATCATCCACAACCTTCATTTGTTCTCGATAGCAGGGATTTGAGAGATCAACAACATGAACCAGAAGATCCGCCTCCTCCAGTTCCTCCAGTGTCGCTTTAAAAGCCTGGAGCAGATCTACTGGAAGGTGTCGTATAAAACCCACAGTATCGGTAATTACTACTTCCATATCACGGGGAAAACGAAGTCGGCGGCTTGTGGGATCAAGTGTGGCGAAAAGTTTGTCTTCAGCAACAATATCACTTTGAGTCAGCGTGTTGAGCAGTGTGGATTTTCCGGCATTTGTGTATCCCACAAGTGAAAGCACGGGCAGATCCTTTTTCCTGCGACGACACCGCCTGCGATATCGCTCACGGCTCACTTTTTTCAGCTCTTTGGCAAGCCTTGCGAGACGGTCATTAATTCGTCTTTTATCTATCTCAAGTTTGGTCTCACCAGGACCTCTGGCACCTATCCCACCAGTTAAACGAGACAGGGCATCATCACGGGAAGAAAGCCTTGGCAGCATATATTTCAACTGAGCCATCTCCACCTGCAACTTCCCCTCACGACTCAGCGCCCTGTGGGCAAAAATATCCAGAATAAGCTGAGTTCTATCTATGACACGTAAATCAGTATAATCCGTGATTGATCGAATCTGGGAAGGATTCAGTTCCTGGTCAAAAATAAGAAGGTTAGCATTAAGCTGTAAGGCCTGTATCATAATATCTGCAAGTTTTCCCTTGCCAAGAATAAGGCGGGGATTCACCTTACGTCTCTGCTGTAGAACCTTTGCCAGGACGACAACATCATCGGAACGGGCAAGTTCGGATAGCTCACGCATGGACTCCTCGGCACGCCCTCTGGATGAGTTGCTTACACTCACAAGAATAGCCATATCTTTGCTGCCTGTTACATCCCTGGCACTCGTTTGTCTTGTAAATTCACCTTCAAGAGCATGAATAAACTCCTCGAAAGAGTCATTTTGATTGGCCGGATGCACCGGCGGAAGAAATGCCCAGTTTTTTCCATCACGACCATTGGGAAGAAGGTGTACAGAATAGAGATTTTCAGGAAATCCGTCCGGAGTTACCTTCAAAACAGAAAGCATGTCAAGACGAAGAAAGAGAAGATCCATCAGATCTTCATCGCTTATTTCTTCTCCGGCCAGATGAGTATGAACCAGACGTAGACCTTTGAGGCGCCCGCGACTACGAATATGGGAAAGTTGAGGAATCATTATCCCTCTAAAATCTCCAACAATAACTGCTTCGACCTTCCCTGAGCGCTGAATGAGGAGTCCGATTTGTCTATTCAGGTCAAAGGAGAGCTGACAAATTGCACGCGCGATCTCAGGCCCAATGATAGCTTCCCTGCTATGCCGCTTTCCTGCAAGCCGTTCCAGTTCTTTTAGTTGGTTTTTTTTTAATCCGCTGGTGTTACCACTGACAAGAGCCATAATAGAAAAAGTACTACTCCTCAGGGAATATACATCTGGTAAGAGAACTCACGAAAGCTTTAGCTCTTTAAATACTTTTGAATGGACATTGCAAGTGTTTCAAAGACTTTTCTGAAAACTGCTTCATCTCGTTCGAGCAATGTCACCCGAAACCCTTGGAGTTCAGAGACAAATGAGGTCAAAGGAACCACACAAATTCCTGTGGAGCCAAGAAGATAGTACACAAACCGCTTATCAAGTGACGTCCCCTCCGGGGTCACGAGTTCCTTTACCAACTCATTGATTTCAGTGTTCTCAATGGGCAGAACCTGGTCATGAGTCAGTGCTCCATCCTCAAAGCAAACACTCATATAAAAGGCGCCATTGGGGCGATTTACAACAACCCCCTCCACATTTTTTAAACACTCATACGCAATATTGGAACATTTCTCATAACGGCTAATGCGCTCCCTGAGATATCCATCATATTTAGGATGCTGGAGCACTTGCGGAATAACAGTTTGAGGCAAAGTAGTTGAACAGACCTCTACCATTTTGGCATTGAGGATAGACTGGATATACCTGGCAAACATGGGGTCTTTTTCCACGTTATACACTTCTATCCAGCCGCAACGTGATCCGGGCCAGGGCATTTCTTTTGAAATTCCCCGCATTGCAATGGCAGGGACATCACCAATCACTGCGGAAAGAGGCGATGTGGAAGTTCCGTTGTAAACGATATTATGATATACCTCATCGCAAACAACAAAAAGGTTATAGCGCCGGGCAAGCTCAACCATGCTCTCTAAGATATGAGTGGGGTACACTGCACCTGTGGGATTATCAGGATTTATGATAAGGATACCAGCAACTGCCGGATTATACTTAATGGATTTCTCCAAATCTTCAAGATCAGGATACCACTGATTGTTAGGATCGAGAGTGTAGGTGAGAGGTTTATCCCCTGCATGGGCAGCCTCTGCGGAAGAATGGGTTGTGTAGCTTGGAGTTGGCACCAGCACCCGGGCTGTGCGTTTCAGGAAACCAAAAATCTTTGAAATAGCATCCCCTAGACCGTTGAAAAACAGAATATCTTCAGCATCAATCTGTGCGCCACCACGTTTATTGGTTTCAGCAGCTATAAATTCACGAGTACTTAATATTCCCCTAGTCGGACAGTATCCGTAGGTGCTGTCCTGCATTACGGCATCTGCAACAATTTCTTTCATCCAAAGAGGGATTTGTTCGCCCTTTGAAATGGGGTCGCCTATGTTTTCCCAATTGGTAGTAAGCCCCATTTTTTGCAGTTTCATGCCAACCTTTACGATATTACGAATCTCGTATGTCAGCTCGCCGGCACCTATATGGACCAGATCTGTCCTCATCACTCTTGCTCCCTAAGTTATGGAGAATAATGGGAGAGAGTTAATAAATCAGTTTCATCCTTTTCTCTCCAGTTGTTCATCCTTTGCCCTGTGTCAATACCATAGCTGGCAAATTGAGTCAACCAAGAGGCCTATTGCCAGCTTTCAATATACTGTCAGCATTGACTTTTATTGAACGACACAAAATTCCATACAACCATCAACCTTCACTATATTTGTCTAGTTTATTTTGCAGAGTTTTACGTGTTATCCCTAGCCTCCGCGAAGCTTCACTCTTATTACCACCACATTCTTCAAGCGTTTTCAAAATCAACACTCTTTCCTGAGCCCGAAGAGATGCAGGGTTCTCCATTTTTTGCGTACGCTCCTTCTCCAGAACCTGCTTCTGAATGGGTAGTGGCAAGCTTTTTTCAGTGAGATATTCGCCCCTCATCAGAATCACCCCTCTTTCAATAGCATTTTCAAGCTCCCGTACATTTCCGGGCCATCCATACAAGCGAAGAAGTTTCATACACTCTTCAGTTACCCCAGCCACCACCCTCCTGTTTTTTTGGGAAAATTTCCGTACAAAATGGTTTACTAACAAAGGGATATCCTCGCCGCGCTCCCGAAGTGGCGGTACAGTTATCGTCACAACATTGAGTCTGTAATAGAGATCTTCCCGAAACTTCCCTTCCCGAACCTCCTGCTCAAGATTCCTATTGGTAGCAGCAACGATCCTAACATCAGTATGAATGGTTTGTTCACCACCAACCCGCTGTAGCTCACGCTCCTGTAGAACACGAAGCATTTTCACCTGCATCCCCTGAGACGTCTCACCAATTTCATCCAGAAACAAAGTCCCGCCATCTGCTTGAACAAATTTCCCCTCACGCTGTTTGTCAGCTCCCGTAAATGCACCTTTTTCATGACCAAAGAGCTCAGATTCAAGTAAGCTCTCGGCCAACGCCGCACAGTTCACCTTTACAAATGGATGATCGTTTCGGTCACTATTTCGGTGCAACTCGGCAGCGACCAATTCTTTTCCTGTACCTGATTCTCCGTTTATCAGCACCGTAGCTTCCGTTGGCGCAACATAGGAAATCATTTCTAAAAGCTCATGTATTGAGGAAGACTCTCCAAGAATAGAGGAGGATTTGAGTTCAGTTGTATTATCACAAACAGTTCTTTTTTTCTCTTCAACCTGCTTTTTGTCCACGGCCCTTTCAAGAACCAGGCGCAAACGGTCAAAATCGAGAGGCTTAGTCAAATAATCATAAGCGCCATGTTTGATGGCGTCCACTGCAGCATCCACCGACGAATACGCTGTCATTATAATGACTGGGAGTTCCGGATAGATTTCATGGATTTTCACAAATGCTTCCATTCCATCCATTCTAGCCATGCGCACATCCATCAAGACAGCATCATAGGAGAACTTGGTTACTGCATCAACTGCAGTTTTACCATCATCGGCTTCAACACATTTCCACCCCCATTCCTCAAACATAGAACAGAGCATATAGCGATGTACCTGCTCATCATCCACGACTAAAATGGTTATCTGTTTCCCCACTATAAATCTCCAAATTTGATGATCCGGGGATTACACTCTATTTATCTTCTATTTATTGAAGGGTTTTTCAATTCCCTTTTTAATAGTACCCCGATCCTTTATCTCCAGGAATTCACTATTCTCAGTCCAGTCGAAGGGGAAAGTGATGTAACGGATTTAAGCCGAGGCAAGCCATAAAGTATAACATCATTTTTTTCATTTCTCCCCAAATTGCCTTCACATTTTCACAATGGTGTGATTTACTTATTATACATTAGCTTAAAATAGTTGCTCATAGGATGGTGCAATGTGAAAACACTAAATCATTCAAAAAATGAAACAGGGAAAAGTAAGCGTTATTCACTCTCCCCTTAACAGATATAAAATCATGAGGTATTTTTAATGACTAAAATCAGGAATAAACTCTTAATCGCCTTCATCCTTGTTTCCCTTATACCACTTATTGCGCTTGGTGGCTACGCACTGACAAGCATCAGCGGGGCACTAAGGGATGCAAGTAACAATTCACTCAAAGAAAAGGTTACTCTTGTTTCTTTTGGGATTGAGGATGTTCTTAAGAACGTAACTACCGACTTGTTCTACCTTCGTGATTCTACTCCATTAAGCACCTTTTTAGATACAGGAATGACAGAACAGACAAAACTAGGCCTTGAACGTGACTTTCTTGCTTTCTCAAGGCACAAGAAGATTTACCACCAAATACGTTTTCTGGATACTAGAGGAGAAGAAATTGTCCGGGTTGATCGAAACAATGGAGAGAGTAAAGTTGTTCCGAGAAACAAACTCCAAAACAAAAAAGATAGATATTACTACGCGGACACAATCAAACTTGGCCATGGAGAACTTATGATTTCTCCACTAGACCTAAATCATGAACACGGACAGGTTGAGAAGCCACTGCGCCCAGTCATTCGCTATGGCACACCAGTGTTTGACAACAACAAACGCTTACAAGGAATCGTACTCTTCAATGTACTTGCAGATACCTTTTTAGAGTTTGTTCGAAAAGAAAACAGTATGAATGAGCAGGGTTTTCTTGTAAGTAATGATGGCTTCTATTTTGTGAACCCAGATACAGAGAAAGAGTGGGGAGGAGAATCAGACCTCAATACTGGGAGTAACTTTTCCAATGACTACCCCACGATTTCTGGAGCGATCCTTGGAGCGACTTCTTTTAAAGAGACTGAGCATAAAGATTACATAATTGCCAGCACTCCTGTTTTTGTTGACAAAGAGAAAAACAAAATGCTCGGCACGGTAGTTGATGCAGTACCGGTTAAAGATGTCTTTAGCTCTGTTACAACTTTTAGGAATGTCTTTTTGTTAATTGGTGCCTGCGTTTTTCTGGCAACCTTATTGCTTGCCATTGGCCTAGCCAAATCGATTACTGACCCGATTGTATATCTGACTGAAGTTACACATAACATGAGTAAAGGGAAACTGTCTGCTCCTGTGGCTGTGAAAACAAAGGATGAGACACGAGTCCTTGCCGAATCAATAGAACTATTACGGAAATCTATGAACATACTGCTCAAACGGATGAGTAAAAAATAGCTATTTTTTGGTTATTGCTCGTAGGCACTGTTTCTTTCCGCAGCCATGCTGGCTAGAATCGTGCTCAGGCATAGAAATCACCCATGACAAAAGAAACAATAACAAAGAGCACTCTGCAAGAAAAAAACGATGGAATTATTAATGGAATTTCCATCGCTTCATTCCTGCAAATGCTGGAACAGGAGAGTCACACGTGTTGTGTTCATGTCCTGTCGGAAGACAAAAAGGGGCTCCTCTATTTTGACGATGGTATATTAATAGATGCCGAGCATGATGATTTAAGTGGTGAAAAAGCTGCCTACACGATTGTTTCCTGGGAGAGTCCCAGCATAGCACTAAACGAAACCAGCGTGAGACCTCGGAAGATAGAACTCTCACTGGGACACATCCTCCTTAACGCAGCGCAACAACATGATGAACTGACGGAACCAATGACTAGCAAACACTCGATAAAATATCTTTCAAATGAAGCAAAAACGGACAAAGACATCCAGAACAGTGTCAATTGTCTTTCAGCAATTGAAGGGATTCGATACTTTTATCTCTTGAATAAAACTGGTAAGATAGTCGTTCACTCAGCACCGAACTCAGAGCTTGGTGAACTGCTGATCTATTGCATTATAACAAGCAGCAATCTGCGAAAATCACTCAATGTGAAGTCGCCCAGGCGTATTCACATGCAAATGAAAGATGGTAGCTCTCTACTTATTATACCAAGGTCAGGAATAATAATTGGTATGATTCTGGAAGAACACAGCACCATCGAAGAAATCGCAAGCCAAATTCGCACTGGCTTATCGACCAAATAGATTTTTACTAATAGACACCCTGGTAATATGAATACTATTTCCCAAGAATTTGCAATCCTTCCCGGAGTAATGGGCTCATGTGTTTCTGGCCGTAATAATGGAATTTTCTTTTCCAGCATGCCTGTTTTTTTCACCGAAAAAATGGTTGAAGAGGCAAGCAACAATATTGGTCGAATGATGCAGATGGCGAAAGTAAAAGGCCTGGATCCACAAGCCATGTCCATTCTCTATGATAAGTTTATTATTATAGCCATGCCCATAGACAGCAGCACTACCTTGCTCATCCTTTGTGAACCAGGATGCAATACCTCTCTTGTTTCCACGACGGCAACCATGCTAGCTCCTGAGATCAAGAATTCTCTTGATAATGATTCTGGATCAGCCCCGGAGTCTACTGATGAGACCCTGACTCCTGAAAACAACACCGAACAGGATCGCCAACTTGCTCAGCAGACTGACCAGGCACTCAGAAAGATAAAGGAGGCACTTTTTGACACCATAGGTCCCGTTGCTGATATGGTTTACGATGAATGCATCGAACGCTGGACAAGTGACAACTCGCCAAATATTTCAAGAATATTTGAACTTATTGGATGTATTTCAATAGAAATTGACGATCCGTCGCTTTTTGAAGAATTTAAAGAGAAAATAACCGATTTGCTTTAGTGCTGTAAAGTCGTCTCCACTTCCTTTCAAGCAGATAACGACAAGTTTCTTCAGCAAATCAGCAGAAATTCCGTCCAGATCATGCCAACTCACGAATACCACATCGAAAAATTCGTTCATGGCGGGTTTGGCCTGAGTCACACTCAAGATGGACAGGTAATCCTTCTTGAGGGAGCCATCCCCAAAGAGGTCGTGACTGCAGAAATACTCAGCTCCGGAAAGAACCTTCTACAAGGCTTCACTTCCCGGATACTCCTTCCATCCGAATTTCGCATCCCCGCCCCCTGTCCCTATTACCACAAATGTGGTGGTTGTGATTTTCAGCACTTGGAATACACCCGCCAACTGCAGGGTAAACATGACATCCTACAGGACCTCCTGCGAAGAAGCAGGCACCCCGCTCTTAATCTTGCCGCCACAGGTATACTCACACAGCCCATTGCTTCACCCCAGCAGACAGGATACCGACAACGAATTCGCCTCCAGGTCGATTCCCAACATAGAGTGGGGTTTTACAAGCGACGAAGCCATAATTGTGTCTCCATCAAAAATTGCCTGCTTGCTGCACCCGAAATAAACACATGCCTTAAAGATCTTTTGCAGCAACATTTTTTCGATAAACTCCTGTTTCAAACCGATACATTGGAAATACTCCTGAACCCTTCAAACAATCGTATTCACATCGTTCTTCATTTCAAACGTAAACCACGCCCAACCGACATCCTCAATGCCGGCAACCTCACACAAGCCCTTCCCTCCCTCGAAAAAATCATATTTACGGGAAAAACATTTGCTGCAAGTGTTCACGGAAGCCTTTCATTCACACTTTCACCCATTCCATCATACACTGAAAAAGAACTTTCCCTTTCCTGGGAAACTGGTGCTTTCTGCCAGGTTAATATCGAACAGAACCTAATACTGATTAAAACGGTGCTCGATTTCTGTAGAATAAAAAAAGAGGAGGCGGTGCTAGATCTATTTTGTGGGATGGGAAATTTTTCTGTACCACTTGCAGAAAAAGCAGGAAGGGTTTTGGGCATTGAAGGACAGGCCTCTGCCATTCGCAGCGCAAAGCAAAACAGCTCGCTGGCAAGCCAAAATAATACAGATTTTTTCAAAAGTCCAATCCATCAGGCGTGCAAAGAGCTTGTCCAGGAAAACAAAGTATTTGACTGTATTGTCGTAGATCCACCGAGACAGGGGATACCCGGCCTTGCCAGAGAAATGAGCCGTTTGTGCCGCAAACGACTTATTTATATATCCTGTGATCCCGCAACTCTCTGCCGTGACCTGGTAGATCTGCTTCATCAGGGATTCACCTTGCACAAACTCCAGCCCTTGGATATGTTTCCTCAAACACATCACATAGAGACAGTTGCTCTATTGAAGAAAAACACTCCCTCATGAAAAACCCACACCATGTATGCCAACTTTTCCGAAACAATCCCTCTCAAGGTGCCAGTACAGGCACAGGTGTGCCTGCGTCCGTGGTTTGAACATACATTACTTCAGGAAGGCCTGGATATAATACGTGAAGGAAGAATAGAACATTTCTTTTTTTATCGGCAGATCAGCGCTGCTCTTTGCGAAAAGTCCAATCCTCTCACCATTCTTTTTGACGAGTCAAAACAGATAAAACAGGGCTTCACTTTAAAAGAGCATTCATGTAGCATTTGTGGACACAGAGCTGTAAAAAAACCATGCCATCACTTGGCGGCACTCGCTATCCTCAGCCTTTCGCCCAAACCCAAGGATAAGAAGAAACTTTTCCCAACCCCCCTTCATTTCAAAGACACTGGATGGCAGAAGATTGGTTCATTTCTTACAACTGGATAGCAAAACAACCAGGAGACACTCATGTTACACAAGATAACACCGGTCTACACGTCAACAAAGGAAGTGAGCAGGGTCTAGTCAAAGTCCTGCTCCCATTGGAAATGGCAGCACAATGGAAGGCCTTTTTCCACACAGCTCCAGAATCGGATATTGAAAGAATTCTTAGTGATCTCAGGAACGACATAAAGCACAACAGCCTTTCAAGCAATGAAGCTCAGCTCCTTATTTTAGGAAGTGAAACCAAAGGGGTACGATGTGATTCCTCGCTCTGGCTTTGGCTTTGTCGTTTTTTCGCCGTGCAAAACAATTTCCGGCTGCCTCAACTGAGCTTCGACAAAAACCATGGATTGATGAGCCTGAGTCTGACACTCCAAGGGGCCGGTTTTTTCCTGGCTCTCCCTAAAAACAGAACATGGGAGTTACTCTCTTCTCTCAGGGAGTGTGGTCTGGATGTCACCATTCTTCCCACTGCCCAGGAGTGTTTTCGGGTAAAATCTCTCCCCTCCGGAGCCATCCAGGTTAGCCCCTCCCTTCTTTTCTCAGACGGAAAACTGCGGGCTAGTCACGAACTTGAAAGCCAGAAGATGGGTTCCCACTACTTTTTCCCCGGGAAAGGTTTCCTGCCAGTTACAAAGCTTGCAAAGAATGGGATCATTACACAGTTAAACGGTGGGGAGCAGATTAGCCTGTTTGATTTCGCAAAGGACTCAAAAGCGCCACACAGGAGCTTTAAAATTGAACCCGATTGCATTCAGGATTTTCTGAAACGCAACAAAAAAGCACTTCAACATCCGGCAAACCAGGTTGACCAGGATATTCTCGATATCTCCATCAATCTCCTGCCGCAGGAACTTGTCATAGACACATTCAGAGAAGACACCGACTGGTGCTACCTTTCATGTCACTATGGCATGGGAGACGCCACCATAAGCCTCGAAGATATTCTCGATGCAGGGAAATCAAATTCCAACTACATACCTGGCAAAGTCTGGTTACAGTTATCCGACTCACCACTCTCATGGCTGCACGACTTGCTTCCCGAACGGCTCCATCCTGGTAAAAATGGTGAGAGTCCCACCCTTCGCCTGCGCCATGGCGAATTTATGGCATTCACCAGACTCATTCCTGAAGTGCGTCATAGTCTCTGCCCAACAAACACCTTCCACAAACGATTAAGCGCACTCCTCGACAGTGATTCATGGACAAACGACTCACTCCTGCAAGAGATTCCCACCCACCTCCGGAGTTACCAGCGAACCGGACTTGCCTGGCTCAGCAACCTCTATCGGTTTGGGCTTGGCGGATTACTTGCAGATGATATGGGGCTTGGGAAAACACATCAAGGCCTGGCACTTCTTCATTCAATTCAAAAACAGCAGAAGGATTCTATCCAGCTCATTCTCTGCCCGGCATCTGTTCTTTTTCACTGGAAAAATAAGATCGAACAGTTTTATCCACAGCTGAGATATTCTCTTTTCTATGGTCCCGACCGGACACTCGACTTAACACAAAACCCTGGCCTTTTAATCAGCACCTATACCGTTGCCAGAATTGACCAGGATCTTCTTGCTCAAATCCCTTTTGATATTATCCTACTCGATGAAATTCAAAATCTTAAAAACCACAAAACCGGTGCACATAAAGCAGTGGCACTATTCAATGCAAAGGTTAAAATTGGCCTTACCGGTACCCCAATCGAAAACTCACTTACCGACCTTCACGCCCTGTTTACACTCTGCCTGCCAGGATTCTTCGGCGACAGCAAAAACTTCGCCACAAACTTTTTACACCCTATTAAAAACAACAAAAATAAGGACGTGGAGAAGCGGCTGCGCTCTTTAATCCATCCATTTATCCTGCGGAGAAATAGAAAACAGGTGTTAACCGAGCTCCCTGCTCTTAGCATTGACGATCGTACCTGCGAGCTCAGTAATACCCAGGTGAAACTTTACAGAGAGGTGGTTGATGAATCTCAGGATCTTCTTGCAGACATGGAAAGCATCGATAAGTCAACGCAATACATCAACATCCTTGCCATGCTCACCCGTCTCAAGCAAATATGCAACCATCCCTCTCTGCTCGAAAAAAGTATCGACGCTGAACAGTATGAGAGTGGTAAATGGAACCTTTTCCTTGAACTTATTTCCGAATGCCTGGCTGCTGATCGCAAAATTGTTGTTTTCAGCCAGTACACGGGAATGCTGGACATCATAGAACATTACCTCAAACAGGCCGGTATAGGTCACGCATCGCTTCATGGAAAAATGTCGATAAACAAAAGAGAAAAAATGCTTGCAAGGTTTCGGGATGAAAAAGAATGCAGGATATTCTGTGCAAGCCTTCTCGCAGGAGGAACCGGCATTGATCTGATATCAGCTCAGGTTGTAATCCATTATGACCGTTGGTGGAATCCGGCCAAAGAATCCCAGGCAACTGCCAGGGTGCATCGTATGGGACAAAAAGAGCAGGTTCAGGTGTTTCGTCTGATTACAATCGGCACCCTCGAGGAAAAGATCCATCATTTACTCAAACGTAAACAGGAAATATCCGATGCGCTTATCAGTACCGATGAGGAGGGAGTCATCAAAAAACTTGATCCTCAACAATTAAAGGAACTATTCCGACTCGATTGATGAACGTGGTTGACAGAAGTATCCTTTCTCGGTAAACGAGTGTAGAACAGTTACAATTCGGTGGTTTTGCTAATTTTACAGTCCCACCTGAATAGTTACGAATATTGCGACGTACAGCTTTTCACTGAATCACACATATCCTAAAGCATCCTCTATCAAAGAACATCTCATGACTAAAGAAAACACACAGGTACTCAAACAACGGCGGGAAAAAGCGGACTTACTGGCAGGGTTTGGAGTAAAACTCTACAGCAACAATTTTAAGCCGGCAAACAGGGTAGAGGAGCTCATCCCCAAGGGAGAACACCTCGCCGCTGAGACCCAGGATGACAGTAATCAAGCCTACTCCATAGCTGGACGAATCATGTCCATGCGCAAGTTTGGAAAAGCTGCGTTTTTCCACCTCGCCGACAGTTCAGGACGCATACAGGTATATATCAAAAAAGACCTGCTTGGTGATGAAGTGTTCGCCACTTTTAAAAAGTGGGATATTGGTGACATCGTAGGAATCAAAGGGGTACTCTTTAGAACAAAAACGGGCGAGCTCTCCATCCTTGCCAACCAACTGGTGATGATATCAAAATCTCTTCGCCCTTTGCCTGAAAAATTCCACGGGCTCACCGATGTGGAAACCAGATACCGGCAACGCTATGTGGATCTTATTGTTAGCCCTGAAAGTCGAAGGACATTCACAAAACGCGTTGAAATCATCCGTCTGATTCGCGATTTTCTTGCAAACCGCGGGTTCATGGAAGTTGAAACCCCCATGATGCATTCCGTCCCCGGTGGTGCAACTGCAAAACCATTTGAGACGCACCACAATGCACTCGACATGAAATTGTACCTGCGGATTGCTCCTGAGCTCTACTTAAAAAGGCTCCTCGTTGGCGGCTTTGAACGGGTATTTGAGATTAACCGTAACTTCCGAAATGAAGGGCTTTCCACCAGACACAACCCCGAATTCACCATGCTTGAATTCTATCAGGCCTATGCGACCTATCATGACCTCATGAATCTCACAGAAGAGATGATCTCCTGGCTCTGTGACAAAGTAAATGGAACCATGGAGATCGAATATCAGGGAACCACGGTAAACCTTGCCCCTCCCTGGAAACGTATGACCATGGACGAAGCACTTGTCAAGATTGGCGGCCTGGATCCCGCGATTCTTGAAGATGGGGAGAAGACATTTGCCCTGGCCAGGGAAAAAGGAATCACGTTTGAAGAACAGGCAGGTCACGGAAAAGCCAAGACAGAGCTTTTTGAGCTGCTTGTTGAAGAAAAATTAATTGATCCCACCTTTATCACAGCCTACCCCACCGAGGTATCGCCCCTTGCCAGAAGAAATGAAGAGAATCCGGAGGTGACAGATCGTTTTGAACTCTTTGTCACCGGAAGAGAACTTGCTAATGCATTTTCCGAGTTAAACGACCCCGTCGATCAGCGTCAACGTTTTGAAAAACAGATTGCAGAAAAAGGAAGCGATGAAGAAATCCACCATGAGCTCGATGAAGATTTTATACGTGCCCTGGAATATGGTATGCCGTCCGCAGCAGGAGAAGGAATCGGCATTGACCGCCTGGTGATGTTACTCACCGACTCAGCCTCCATTCGTGATGTTATCCTCTTCCCCCATTTAAAGGCTGAAGTTCAAAAACAGTCTAAAAAGAAGAAAAACAAGAATGTTTGAGTGGTTCATAAGTTTCCGCTATCTACGAGCCCGTCATAAGCAAAAGTTTATTTCTCTTATTTCGCTCATTTCAGTGGCTGGGATAACCATGGGAGTTATGGCTCTCATCGTCGTGCTGGCTGTATTTTCAGGATTCACGAACGGCCTGCGCGATCAGATCCTTGGCATAAATTCCCATATTATCGTCCAGCGCATGGGTGGGATCATTGACAATTACACTCTTACCCGAGACAGGATAATGACTGTGGATGATGTTACAGGTGCCACACCATATCTCTATACCCAGACATTGCTCAGTAGCACAAGAGGAGGCACTGGAGTCGTGTTACGCGGAGTAGATCCAATTAGCGCAAGAGGTGTCATCGCTCTGCCGGAACAGATGATTGAAGGCAGCATTGATGACCTGATCCAAGACGAAGACACACGAATTCCCAACATCATACTTGGAGTCGCCATGGCCTCCGAGCTCCATGTCTCTCCCGGTGATAAGGTTCGATTGATATCCCCTTCCGGTCCGTTGACACCCATGGGAATAATCCCTAAAATCAAAACCTGTCGAGTTTCTGGCATCTTTGAATCCGGAATGTTTGAGTATGACTCTACCATTGCCTACATGCACATCCCGGCAGTACAGAATTTCCTTCAAAGCGGAGATGTCGCTCATGGGATTGAAGTAACAGTAGAGGAGAGGGTGTTGAACCGTGCCGATCAAGTAGGCAGGCGAATCGTTGCTCTTCTTGGCAGCAGCTATGTGGCAAAAGATTGGATGTCCATGAACCGCAATCTTTTTGCGGCCTTTAAACTTGAGAAAATAGGAATGTTTATCTGTGTTGCGCTTATCATTCTTGTCGCTGCATTGAATATTATCTCAGCTCTTATCATGGTGGTCATGGAAAAAGAGAAGGACATCGCCATTTTAAAATCCATGGGCACCACATCAAGATCCATTATGAAAATATTTTTTAATCAGGGTCTGGTCATTGGTCTGTCCGGGACTTTTCTTGGTGTCGTCAGTGGGCTGGGTTTATGCGAACTTCTCTCTCGTTATGAATTTATAGAACTCCCTTCAAATGTATATCCCATGAATACCCTGCCCATAAAAGTTTTGCCCATGGATGTTACCATTATCGCCTTATCAGCCATCTGCATCACGCTCTCCGCCACCATTTATCCTTCCTGGAAAGCATCCAGAGTAAAACCGGCCGAGGTTCTTTCCTGATGAGCGCACTCTCTCAAGCCAGGCCACTGTTTACTGCCAGTAAACTCTGCAAAAGCTTCCTTAGCGGTACAAGCAGGATTCAGATTCTGGACGAATTGGATTTCAGCATTAACACAGGTGAAATGATAGCAGTGGTCGGCGCGTCTGGTTCCGGGAAGACCACCCTGCTGCAAATTCTTGGCACTCTTGATAATCCTGATAGTGGTGAGTTGGTGTTTGAAGGCGACACCCTGACCAGTAAAAACGATCTCGAATTGTCGAAATTTCGCAACAAATCACTGGGATTTATCTTTCAATTCCACCATCTTCTTCCGGAGTTTACAGCCATTGAGAATGTCATGATGCCGGGTCTTATCGCAGGAAGAACAAGGGCTGTCATGGAACCCCCGGCCAGAACACTTCTTGAACAGGTGGGGCTTGCCCAGCGAAGGGATCACAGAGTCAACGAGCTCTCGGGAGGCGAACAACAGCGCACCGCCCTTGCCCGTGCTCTTGTAATGCAACCTGCTCTGCTCCTTGCCGATGAACCCACGGGAAATCTTGACACACAATCCGGCAATCGTGTTTTTGAACTTATCAAAAATCTTTGTAAGGAGATGGGACTTGCCACGATTATGGTTACCCATAACGAGGCACTGGCTGCCCAGATGGATTCTGTATTTTTACTTAAAAATGCAGCACTTACCAACCAGACGACATCCTCTTAGAGAATAAAAAAATAATATAAAGAAATAGGGGTCAGACCATAATAAACTCTTGATTTCTTAGGTCACGCATAGTATTAGTATTTTCATGCCAAGACGACCCAGATTAATAGTGCCAAATATTCCGCTCCATATCATTCAAAGAGGAAATAATCGGCAAGCTTGTTTTTTCACCGAAGAAGATTATTTGTTTTATCTCGAATGGTTGAAGGAATATTCCAAAAGCACAAAATGTTCCATTCATGCCTACGTGCTGATGACAAATCATATTCACATCCTTTTAACTCCCAAACGATCAAGTAGTGTTGGAGCTCTAATGAGGGGGCTTGGACAGCGTTATGTGCAGTACATTAACCGGACATATAAACGCAGTGGCACGCTGTGGGATGGGCGATTCCGTTCCTCAGTTGTTCAGCAGCAGAAGTATCTCCTTTCTTGTCAGCACTATATTGAGATGAACCCTGTGCGTGCAGGAATGGTCAAACACCCAGGCGAATATCGCTGGTCAAGTTACCAGGTTAACGGTCAGGGAAAGAAATCCAACTTGCTCAGTCAGCATGATCTCTATTTGAGCCTTGGCCAGACAGATATGGAACGACAGACAGCCTATCGACAATTATTCTGTGATGAATTGGAATCGGAAGAAATTGACAAAATACGAAAGGCAACCAATGGAAATTATGCCCTTGGGGATAACCAGTTTGAAGAAGAAATCAGTATGATTCTAAGACGTCGTGTCACTCCCGGAAAAGCAGGAAGACCCAGAAAGAAAAGAAATGGCACTCAGCGCCCTTCACTTTCAGATTAAAACAGGATCATGCTCATTGCCTTTACTCTCCCCAATCTTCACTCTTAATACCGACAATTCGAATTATTGGGTGTAAGCCCTCATTGAATCAGTATTCTGCCACCATGCTATTTCCCCTGCGTCCCGCAAGCGCAGCCAAGTTGTCTCCTTAGACTGCACCCCAGGATATCCAGGAAAATGTCCTCTCTTTTGCTCATGATATATTTTCCACCTGCTCCCGGTGCTGCCGGCCATGGTCGATGGCCAGTTTTTTCAGCAGTCGGGCAACCTCGTCCAGATCAGCACAGAGATGGCAGATATTGCCGAACTTTTTTACTTACATACAGGCGTAAACATAATCGCCAGGCTTTATTAATGTGAACGATCAGGACTCACTAACCTTCCGATGCGCCAGCATCATTTTTATCTGGCCGTACGAATACTCTTCCCCCAGGCGTTTCTTTACAGCTCCCAGTGAATTTTCCTTTTCGGCATCAAGTTCTCTGCCTATGGCCTCCTGCTGCTCATCTGTTAGAAGTTGACCTATTTTGATTTCCCCACTCTCCAGAAACGGACAAAGATGTCCTTCGATGGTGGATTCCACCAAAGCTCTCTCCCTGGCAATTTCCTGAATACTCTTTCCGGCAAGAAACATTTTCAGGCTTGTTTCCCTGCTGCCCAATACTCGGCCAGACGATTCATTTGAATCGACATTCCCTGACGGAAGTTTTTTGGGCACCGGTAAAGCCACCGTTTTTATATTCTTTTCTTTTCGATAACGACAAACATGCTCCAGGATATCACTCCCGTAATTCTGGATTGTTTTCTTGCCAACACCAGGAATAGCCCTTAATTCTTTTGGATTCTCAGGAAGACACACCACAATCTGAATCAGCACTCTTTGATAAAGCACCTGAAACGCAGCAACTCCAAGTTCCTTAGCCTTGGCTGTCCTCCAATCTCGCAGGACTTGAAACAATTCAGGATGTTCAATATCAGATTCAGTATAGGTCGGAACCTGTTGCCTGGAAACTTTTACAGGTTCAAATTCAATCTCTGCTGCTGAGATGGCATGGAGGTAATCTGGCGGGAAGAAGCCTTTTTCACAGGACTTAATGCCCGCAAGTTTAATTCCGATCTCTCTTCTGCAACTATTCAACACACTATTTATTGTTTTTCGCAGTTCTTTATTATCCGTCTCGAAGTATAATGTCTGTACGGAGTTTACAAAAACAACTGAAAATTTTTCCTGAAACCAGAGTGAAGCTTTTCCAATACGTTCCAGGATAAGTTCATTCTTTTCCGGCAACTGCTGATCCTGGAAAATCGCAGCCAACTGCCTGGTGAAATTCATCCCCACCTTAAAGATCAAATCCTGCGCCTGCTGCGATGTTTCATTCATATCCGCAGCGCCAGACACCTGCACCACGCTCCTGTTTTTATTTAAAAGATGAACAAGATATCCCAGACGTTTAGACAGCAGAGAAAAATCGAAGCATTCGTATAAGAGTTTTTGCTGATACCTGATTTTGGCTTCGTGGAGCATCAGTTCAGTGGGAGGATTCTTTTTACTTTGTTCGTCAAAAGAGAGCACATCCTGATCCGTTCCGACACCACTCCTGGAAATCCTTGAGCTGAGTACCAGTCCTTCAAGGGTTTTACAACGACTGAGCGCCACGTACACCTGGCCGTGAGCAAAAGCATCCTGGGCATCAATGATCGCACGTTCAAAAGTAAGTCCCTGGCTCTTATGAATGGTGATAGCCCAGGCGAGTTTTAAGGGATACTGTTCAAACTTGCCGACCGTGGTTTCTTCGATCTCCTTACTTTCTTCGTTGAGAGTATATTTTATATTCTCCCAACTTATTGGATCCACCTCGATCTCTTCAGTATCTCCTGGGCAGAGGACATAAACTGTTTTCCCGACAATAGCGGTAATCTTCCCTATCTTTCCGTTATAATATCGTTTTTCAGAAGAAGAGTCATTACGCACAAACATCACCTGTGCACCCGTTTTCAAGGTCAACTGAAAAAGAGTGGGAAATATCTGCTCGGGAAATTCCCCAGTGACATCGGCCTTAAACTGATATTTCTTCCCCCCAAGCTCCCTTAGTCTTTCCTGATTAATTGATTCGGCATTGGCATTATGCGTGGTCAGGGTTATAAAGCCCTCTTCCTTATCTGGCACAAAACCTTCAACGTACCGTTCATTCAACGCGTTCAGACTGGAGTCATCAAGTGTATTTTCCCGCACCCGATTTAAAAGATTGATAAACTTCTCATCGGATTGACGGTAAATATGCTTCAGCTCAATGGTGAGCAGTTGACTTTGCAAAAGAGCCTTACTGGAAAAGAAATATACCGATTCATAATGATGTTGCAACAGCCCCCACTCATGTGGCCTGGCCACGGGTGACAACTGGTGGAGATCACCAATGAGCAGCAACTGAACACCGCCAAAGGGCTCCTGGCTGTGTCGGTGACGACGCAGTGTTGCATCCACGGCATCAAGCAGATCCGCCCGAACCATACTGATTTCGTCTATCACCAGCAAATCAAGACTTTGTATAATCTGTTTTTTTTCCCTGGAGAACCGAAAGTGACGCTGACTGTTCTGTTCGTATGCCTCACTTCCCGGGACATAAGGGCCAAAGGGCAGTTGAAAAAAGGAGTGGAGTGTTACACCGCCGGCATTTATTGCAGCAACTCCCGTGGGTGCGGTAATAATCATCCGCTTGGGAGTCTGCTCCTTCAGTGAGTGGAGAAAGGTGGTCTTTCCCGTTCCTGCTTTTCCGGTGAGAAAAATATTTGCTCCAGTGAACCGGACAAAATCACCAGCAAGCTGTAATTCTTTATTGATAATGGCCATATCTGTGTGGAGGAATGTGAGAAACCATCATATTTTCAGGTAATTTTTCAAAACTCTTGCCAGCAACGGAGCAAGCGAATAGACCTCAAGCAGGTCATCGCCGACTCGCCCCGGATAGCTGTCTGATCCCACAATTTTAGTGATTGAATTCTCAAGAAAACGTTCTCTTGCCCCGCCCGCCATAACAAGATGCGTTGCAAGGACTGCGATATCAGAAGCCCCGGCCTCGAGACAACGCCTGGCAGTCTGAATGATTGACCCGCCCGTGCGAATCATGTCATCACAAATGACAGCAGTTTTTCCTTTTACCACCCCAGAGACCTGACTGACTATGGTCTTGTCGGTATCATAACGATCCTTATCAGCAGCAGTATGGGGACAGTCAAGTAAACTGGCCAGTTTTGCAACCTGTTTTGAATGACCATAATCCGGAGAGACCAAGACAAAGTTTTCCAGATTTACTTTCTGCAAGTGCTCAACCACCAGCTCGCCGGTCCAGATGTGTTGCGTGGAAATATCACCTGCATGGGCGTGTAAAATGGCTTCTGAATGGAGGTCAACAAAGGCTACAAAATTGGGACGGGCTCGAAATATCTG